>NZ_JBFUAR010000010.1:0-139023 GCF_056406175.1 Arthrobacter sp. P1_D12 | reverse complement strand
CTGTCGGACCCGCGGCCCCGGCCGCTGCCGGGCCAGCCGCACTGGCCGCCGCCGTCGAACTGGCCGCCGCACCGCTCGCCGCCGTCGGACTCGCCGTCGCCGTTCCAGACACCGGCGTCGAACCGGCAGGGGTGCCGGCAGATATGCCGGCAGAAGTGCCGGTGCTGGTGCCTGCGACGGATGAGGAATCTGCGCCCGGGCGGCTCTTGTTGCGGTTCAGCAGCCGCCAGACCACAGCGACCACCACGATGATGACAACGAGCCAGACGATCCAGTCCATAGCAGAGCCTTTCAGTCCGTATTCAGCCCATGAGGCATGGTTGCCGATGCTTGACGTTACGTCCGGGCAAAGCCGGCTGTCCACCCTCCCGGCGGCCAAATGCCGGGCATTCCTGGAGCGGATCCCCGGTCCGGTGAGCCGCCCGGAACCGGAATCAAACCCGGCCCGGCGTGTAGCCTCGCCTCATGGATTTCAAGCGACTGCAGATACTGCGTGAACTCGCCGGCCGCGGGACCGTAGGCGCCACGGCCGAGGCCATGAAGGTCACGCCATCTGCAGTGTCGCAGCAGCTGAAGACCCTGCAGGAGGAACTGGGCGTCGTCCTCGTAGAGAAATCCGGCAGGGGAGTGCGCCTTACCGAGGCAGGGCTGGCCATGGCCGGCGCCGCCGCCGACGTGTCGACGGCCATGGCCCGGGCGGAAGCAACCATCGACACGTACCGGCGCGGCTGGCAGACACGGGTGGTGGCAGCCTTCTTTCCCAGCGCCGCGGAGATGTTCCTGCCGGGCATGCTGCACCGGGTCAAAGCCGTCGAGGGGCTCCGGTTCGAGGCGCACTTCGAGGACCCGGGCGTTGCCGGGTTCGCCGGGCTGACCGCGGACTACGACATCGTCCTGGCGCACAGCGTCGACGGTCCGGAAGTCTTCGGCGGCCAGGGCCTGACGGTGGTGCCGCTGCTGGACGAACCCCTGGACGTGGCCTTGCCGGCCGGGCACGCTTTGGCCGGCAAAGCCACACTGTGCGCCGAGGACGTCGTCGGCTTTCCGTGGATGGGAGTCCCCGAGGGCTTTCCGTTCGACACTGTGCTGCGCCAGATCGAGGTGCGGGCCGACTCACAGGCGGTCCGGGCCCAGCAGTTCCCGGATCTGCGGGTCCTGGAAGCCCTGGTCAGCGCCGGGCACGGGCTGAGCCTGCTGCCGCGGTACACGGCGGTCAGCAACCAGGGCCGGGGGTTCGTCCTGCGCCCGCTCGAGGGCGTGAAGGCCAGCCGGAGCATCGTGGCGCTGGCCCGTCCGGACGTCGCGGCCCGGACCACCATCCAGCAGGTCCTGGCGATGCTCAAGGCCGAGGCCCAAGGTGTCGCCGAGGCCCCGGAACTGCGTGACGCGGCTCACCGGGCCTAGGTCAAAGGGGGCCCCGGTTTCATGATGTGAGACGAGAGTCCACTATTTGATCGAAATATTCCCGGTTTTCCGCTTAACGCTCCGTTCTTGGGTCGTTGGCGCCTGTGGCAGAGCCCTAGACTTTGAGCCATGAGTCAGGACACCCAAACAGCAGCAGACACCAAGCCGGACATCAAGCCCCGCAGCCGGGTCGTTACCGATGGAATCCACGCCGCCCCCGCGCGCGGCATGTTCCGGGCGGTCGGCATGGGCGACGACGACTTCGCCAAGCCGCAGATCGGCGTGGCGAGCTCGTGGAACGAGATCACCCCCTGCAACCTTTCGTTGAACCGGCTCGCCCAGGGCGCCAAGGAAGGCGTCCACGCCGGCGGCGGGTTCCCCATGCAGTTCGGCACCATCTCCGTCTCGGACGGCATCTCCATGGGCCACGAGGGCATGCACTTCTCCCTGGTGTCCCGCGAAGTCATCGCCGACTCCGTCGAGACGGTCATGCAGGCCGAACGGATCGACGGCTCCGTGCTCCTGGCCGGCTGCGACAAGTCGCTGCCCGGCATGCTGATGGCCGCGGCCCGCCTGGACCTGGCCGCCGTGTTCCTCTACGCCGGCTCCATCATGCCCGGCTGGGTCAAGCTCGAGGACGGCTCCGAAAAGGAAGTCACCCTCATCGACGCGTTCGAGGCCGTCGGTGCGTGCGCCGCCGGCAAGATGAGCCGCGAGGACCTGGACCGCATCGAAAAGGCCATCTGCCCGGGCGAGGGCGCCTGCGGCGGCATGTACACCGCCAACACCATGGCCTGCATCGGCGAGGCCCTGGGCATGTCCCTGCCCGGCTCCGCCGCACCGCCCTCCGCGGACCGCCGCCGCGACGCCTTTGCGCACAAGTCCGGCGAAGCCGTGGTCAACCTCCTGCGCCTGGGCATCACCGCCCGCGACATCATGACGCGCAAGGCGTTCGAGAACGCGATCGCAGTCACGATGGCCTTCGGCGGTTCCACCAACGCCGTGCTGCACCTGCTCGCCATCGCCCGCGAAGCCGAGGTGGAGCTGACGCTGGAGGACTTCAACCGGATTGGCGACAAGATCCCGCACCTGGGCGACCTCAAGCCCTTCGGCCGCTACGTGATGACCGACGTCGACAAGATCGGCGGCGTGCCGGTGATCATGAAGGCGCTGCTCGACGCCGGCCTGCTGCACGGTGACTGCCTCACCGTCACCGGCAAGACCGTGGCCGAGAACCTCGCCGCGATCAACCCGCCGGACCTGGACGGCAAGATCCTGCGCGCACTGGACAACCCGATCCACAAGACCGGCGGCATCACCATCCTGCACGGCTCGATGGCCCCGGAAGGCGCCGTCGTCAAGAGCGCCGGCTTCGACGCCGACGTCTTCGAGGGCACGGCCCGCGTGTTCGAACGCGAACAGGGCGCGCTCGATGCACTGGACAAGGGTGAGATCCACAAGGGCGACGTCGTTGTGATCCGCTACGAAGGCCCCAAGGGCGGCCCCGGCATGCGCGAGATGCTCGCCATCACCGGCGCCATCAAGGGCGCGGGCCTGGGCAAGGACGTCCTGCTGCTGACCGACGGACGGTTCTCCGGCGGAACCACCGGCCTGTGCATCGGCCACGTCGCGCCGGAAGCCGTCGACGGCGGCCCCATCGCGTTCGTCAAGGACGGGCGGGGGGGGGGGGCGCGCCCACTCCGGGGCCCTCGGCGTTTCCCTCATTAAGCCCTGCCGCCAATGTGGGCGGCTCGCCGTTCGGTGTCGGGGGGCAAGGGGAGACCAGGAGGACCAGCTAGTGGACACCGTTGTCCAAATAGTGAGACACGGGCCGGGCTCGTTGACACCCGTCTCACTCAGAGGGAAAACTGAACGCATGATCGAGATCGTTACAGCCGGAGCCACTGAATTTGAGTGCACTGCAGTCGAAAGCGCTGCAGGTGTTTCTGTCGTACTTACCAAGCGCGTGGCTCATTAGCCTTCACTGGTAACGAACCGTCACGCGCAACCCCTCGAAGAGCCCGTCGGCTGAGGGGTTTTTTTATTTCCCGCAGCACCAGCCGCACCACCAGAACAAAAACAGTAGTTCCACGATCACCGAAGATCCACAAAGGAAGAGTCCGATGAGCAAAGGATCGCCGATCAGCCCCTCGCTGATGGCCACCAAGTCCACTGGAGCCCACAAGGCTCCGGAACGCGTCGAACGTCCGGCTGACGCCGGCGTCGACTCTGCTGCTGTCTCTCCTGTCCTCGGACCGAACAACGTCGTACCCCCGACTGTCATGACCGGTTCGCAAGCAATTGTCCGCTCGCTCGAAGAACTCGGCGTCCAGGACATTTTCGGTTTGCCCGGTGGCGCGATCCTGCCCACCTACGACCCCTTGATGGCCTCCAAAATGAACCACGTTTTGGTCCGTCACGAACAGGGAGCCGGCCACGCCGCGCAAGGCTACGCCATGGTTACCGGACGGGTTGGCGTCTGCATCGCCACCTCGGGCCCGGGTGCCACCAACCTCGTTACCGCCATCATGGACGCCCACATGGACTCCGTGCCGATAGTGGCCATCACCGGCCAGGTCTCCAGCGGGGTGATCGGCACCGACGCATTCCAGGAAGCGGACATCGTCGGGATCACCATGCCGATCACGAAGCACTCCTTCCTGGTCACGGACCCCAACGACATCCCGCATGTGATGGCCGAGGCGTTCCACCTGGCGTCCACCGGACGCCCTGGCCCGGTCCTCGTGGACGTCGCCAAGGACGCCCAGCAGGGCCAGATGACGTTCTCCTGGCCGCCCAAGATCGATCTCCCGGGATACCGGCCCGTGGTGCGCGGCCACAGCAAGCAGGTCCGCGAGGCCGCCCGGCTCATTTCCGGTGCCAGCAAGCCCGTGCTCTACGTCGGCGGCGGAGTGGTCAAGGCCCACGCCTCGGCCGAGCTGCGTGAACTGGCCGAGCTGACCGGCGCCCCCGTGGTCACCACCCTGATGGCCCGGGGCGTGTTCCCGGACTCGCACCCCCAGCACGTGGGCATGCCGGGCATGCACGGCACGGTTTCCGCCGTGACAGCCCTGCAGCAGTCGGACCTGCTGATCACCCTGGGCGCCCGGTTCGATGACCGCGTGACTGGCATCCTGAAGTCCTTTGCCCCGAACGCCAAGGTCATCCACGCCGACATCGATCCGGCGGAAATCTCCAAGAACCGCACGGCCGACGTCCCCATCGTCGGCTCGGTCAAAGAGATCATCCCGGAACTGACAGATGCCCTGCGCCTGCAGTTCGAAGCCTTCGGCACCCCGGACCTGACCACCTGGTGGGCATTCCTTAACAACCTCAAGGAAACCTACCCCCTCGGCTGGACCGAACCCGAAGACGGCCTCAGCGCCCCGCAGCGCGTCATCGAACGAATCGGCGCCCTGACCGGCCCCGAGGCCATCTATGTGGCCGGCGTCGGACAGCACCAGATGTGGGCCTCGCAGTTCATCAAGTACGAACGCCCGCACGCCTGGCTCAACTCCGGCGGCGCCGGCACCATGGGCTACGCCGTGCCGGCGGCCATGGGCGCCAAAGTGGGCGAACCGGACCGCGTGGTCTGGGCCATCGACGGCGACGGCTGCTTCCAGATGACCAACCAGGAACTGGCCACCTGCGCGATCAACAAGATCCCCATCAAGGTAGCCATCATCAACAACTCCTCCCTGGGCATGGTCCGGCAGTGGCAGACCCTGTTCTACGAGGGCCGCTACTCCAATACCGACCTCAACACGGGCCACGACACGGTCCGCATCCCGGACTTCGTCAAGCTGGCGGATGCCTACGGCTGCGCCGCCTTCCGGTGCGAACGCGACGAGGACATCGACGCCACCATCCAGAAGGCACTGGAGATCAATGACCGCCCCGTGGTCATCGACTTCGTCGTGAGCCCCAACTCGATGGTGTGGCCGATGGTCCCCGCGGGGGTCAGCAACGACCAGATCCAGGTTGCCCGCAACATGACCCCGGAATGGGAAGAGGAGGACTGAACATGACCCGCCACACATTGTCCGTTCTGGTCGAAGACAAGCCCGGTGTGCTGACCCGCGTCGCCAGCCTCTTCGCCCGCCGGGCCTTCAACATCAATTCCCTGGCCGTCGGCCCCACCGAGGTCCCGGGCATGTCCCGGATGACCGTGGTGGTCGACGCCGATGGTGAGCTGATCGAACAGGTCACGAAGCAGCTGAACAAGCTGGTCAACGTGATCAAGATCGTCGAGCTCACCTCCGAATCTTCCGTACAGCGCGACCACATCCTGGTCAAGGTACGTGCGGATGCCGCAACACGCCTGCAGGTCACCCAGGCTGCAGACCTGTTCCGCGCCTCAGTGGTCGACGTCTCCACAGAGTCGGTGGTCATTGAGGCAACGGGCCACCCCGAGAAACTCACCGCACTCTTGTCAGTGCTTGAGCCATTCGGCATCCGCGAAATCGTGCAGTCCGGCACCTTGGCCGTTGGGCGGGGATCCCGCTCCATGAGTGACAGGGCCCTCCGCAGCGCGTAAGACCGCCGGAGCCGCCCCGTTGTACCGCAGCACCACAGACAATATCTACGAAGAATCCACTCAAAAGGAGACACCCCAGTGACTGAAATGTTTTACGACGACGACGCCGACCTGTCGATCATCCAGGGCCGCACCGTCGCCGTCATCGGTTACGGCTCCCAGGGCCACGCCCACGCCCTCAGCCTCCGCGATTCCGGCGTTGACGTCCGCGTCGGCCTGAAGGAAGGCTCGAAGTCCCGGGCCAAGGCCGAGGCCGAGGGCCTGCGGGTCCTGAACGTTGCCGACGCCGTCGCCGAGGCCGACCTCATCATGGTCCTGACCCCGGACCAGGTCCAGCGCCACGTCTACGCCGAGGACATCGCCCCGAACCTGCAGCCGGGCGACGCCCTGTTCTTCGGCCACGGCTTCAACATCCGCTACGGCTACATCCAGCCCCCGGCCGACGTCGACGTCGCCCTCGTCGCCCCCAAGGGCCCGGGCCACATCGTGCGCCGCGAGTTCGAAGCCGGCCGAGGCGTGCCGGACCTGATCGCCGTCGAGCAGAACCCGTCCGGCAAGGCCAAGGAACTGGCCCTGTCCTACGCCAAGGCGATCGGCGGCACCCGTGCGGGCGTCATCGAGACCACCTTCACCGAAGAGACCGAAACCGACCTCTTCGGCGAGCAGGCTGTCCTCTGCGGCGGCGCCTCGCAGCTGATCCAGTACGGCTTCGAGACCCTCACCGAGGCCGGCTACAAGCCCGAGGTCGCCTACTTCGAGGTGCTGCACGAGCTCAAGCTGATCGTCGACCTCATGGTCGAGGGCGGCATCGCCAAGCAGCGCTGGAGCGTCTCGGACACCGCGGAATACGGCGACTACGTCTCCGGCCCCCGCGTCATCACCCCGCAGGTGAAGGAAAACATGAAGGCTGTCCTCGCGGACATCCAGGACGGCACCTTCGCCAAGCGCTTCATCGACGACCAGGACGCCGGCGCGCCGGAGTTCAAGGCGCTGCGCAAGAAGGGTGAAGACCACCCGATCGAGGCCACCGGCCGCGAACTGCGCAAGCTGTTCTCCTGGATCAAGAACGAAGACGACTACACCGAAGGAACAGTGGCCCGCTAGGCATTGCCCGGCAGGGGAGCCGGACACCACATCCTGGGGTCCGGCTTCCCTGCTGTCCAGCACCACCCGTACCACCCGATTCACCAAAATCCCCACCAGATACACAAGAGAGCTAAAGAGGTCACCGGTGACAAGCACCAAACCTGTCGTACTCCTCGCGGAGGAACTTTCGCCCGCCACAGTCGAGGCCCTCGGCCCGGACTTTGAAATCCGCCAGACTGACGGCTCCGACCGTTCCCAGCTGCTCTCCGCGATCGCCGACGTCGACGCGATCCTGGTCCGCTCCGCCACCCAGCTGGACGCCGAGGCCATCGCCGCCGCCAAGAACCTCAAGGTCATCGCCCGCGCCGGCGTCGGCCTGGACAACGTGGACATCAAGGCGGCCACCCAGGCCGGCGTCATGGTGGTCAACGCGCCGACCTCCAACATCGTCTCCGCCGCCGAACTGACCGTCGGGCACATCCTGAGCCTCGCCCGCCACATCCCGCAGGCCAGCTCCGCCCTCAAGGACGGGGAGTGGAAGCGCTCCAAGTACACCGGCATCGAGCTCTTCGAGAAGAAGATCGGCATCATCGGCCTGGGCCGGATCGGCGCCCTGGTCGCGGCCCGCCTGAAGGGCTTCGACACCAAGATCCTCGCGTACGACCCCTACATCACCTCCGCCCGGGCCGCCCAGCTCGGCGTGCAGCTGGTGACGCTCGACGAGCTCCTGGCCCAGTCGGACTTCATCACCATCCACATGCCCAAGACCCCGGAAACCGTCGGCATGCTCGGCGCCGGGGCGTTCAAGAAGATGAAGAGCACGGCGTACGTCGTCAACGTCGCCCGCGGCGGCCTGGTGGACGAGGAAGCCCTCTACACCGCGCTGCAGGCCGGCGACATCGCCGGCGCCGGCGTCGACGTCTTCTCCAAGGAACCCAGCACCGACCTGCCGTTCTTCAAACTCGACAACGTCGTGGTGACCCCGCACCTGGGCGCCTCCACCGACGAGGCCCAGGAGAAGGCCGGCGTCTCCGTCGCCAAGTCCGTCCGCCTGGCCCTGGCCGGCGAACTGGTCCCCGACGCCGTCAACGTCGCCGGCGGTGTCATCGCCCCGGACGTCCGCCCCGGCATCCCGCTGATGGAAAAGCTTGGCCGCATCTTCACCGCGCTGACCCATGCCTCCCTCACCCAGTTCGACGTCGAGGTGGCCGGCGAGATCTCCTCGCTCGATGTCAAGGTCCTGGAACTCGCGGCGCTCAAGGGCATCTTCGCCGACGTCGTGACCGAGCAGGTCTCCTATGTCAACGCACCCGTCATCGCCGAGCAGCGCGGCATCAACGTCCGCCTCATCACGACGCCGGACACCGAGTCGTACCGCAACGTCCTGACCCTGCGCGGCGCCCTCAGCGACGGCAGCCAGATCTCCGTCGCCGGAACCCTGACGGGCCCGAAGCAGATCCAGAAACTGGTCGGCGTCAACGGCTACGAGGTGGAAATCCCGATCAGCGAACACCTCGTGGTGGTTGCCTACTCGGACCGCCCCGGCGTGATCGGCACGATCGGCCACATCCTGGGCATGAACAACATCAACATCGCCGGCATGCAGGTGGCACGCCAGGCGGAAGGCGGCCAGGTGCTGGCCCTGCTGACCATCGACAGCTCCGTTCCCCAGCAGGTCCTTGACGCGATCAAGGCCGGGATCGGCGCTGACATGGTCCGCGAGGTTGACCTCGAGGACTGAAATCCTCCCCGCGTGGCCCCGGCGGCGGCATGACCGCCACCGGCGGCCACGAGAGGCCGGCCGGTCTGCGTACAATGGCTAGGACCGAATTTCGGGTCTAGGCCGGCAGACCGGCCCTTACTTTTGCACGCCCGACACGGGACGCCTTCACTTCCTCAGGAAATGAACTGCGGCGTGCGCACGCAATCCAGCTTTCAGGAGCCCAATGAACGCCGTCCAGAGGTTCATCAGAAGCAGAGTGCTTTTGCTGACCGCGTCCATTTTGATCGTGGCCATGTGCCTGTCCGTGCTCGTCCAGGGTCAGTCCCAGGCGGCGCTGAGCAGGACCGTGGACCAAAACTCCCGGGGGCTCTATGACGTCCTGGTGCAGGCCAAGGCGAAGGATAACGGCGGCCTGATGCAGCCCGACATCGCCACCGGCCAGGGCGGCATCAGCTTCGAGCAGCTGGATTCGATCCGCAAGCTCTCCGGCACCTCTGTGGCCGCCCCCATCAGCCTGGTCTCGCGCGTGACGCAGAACCTGGAGTCGCCGCGGCTGGACGCCACCGACTACCTGGGCTTCAACGCGGGCCTCGCGGGCACCTCCGGCGACCCGACCGCGACGGATCCGAGCAAGTGGCCGGCCGCGGAATCGGTACTGAGCGACACGCCGAAGAAATACCGCCTCACGGCCAGCGCCGTCAGCTCCGACGGCCACTCCGACCAGACCCTGTTCAAGACCACGGCCGAGGGCTCCCTCGGCAAGGCGAAGTTGGTCGAGGAACAGGTCGACGGCGGCAAGAACGTCCGCATCCAGGGCCCGGCGGGCGAGACCGGCATCAAGTTCCCCACCCCGGCCGGCGGCTCCGAGCACAACCTCTTCAACCTCTCCGTTTCCCTGCCGATGGCTCCGCAGGTGACCGAGTCCGTCGTCGCCGTCGACCCCGTCTCCGAACGTGCGCTGCTCGGCACGGCCGGTGACTTCCTGTCCCCGCTGGAGAAGGCCCCGCCCGCGGACGCCCGCAACGCCGGCGCGATCGGCCGGCACTTCGAGAGCCTCTTCACCAACGGCATCAGCATGGACGAACTCAAGGAAGGCCCGGACTTCCTCGGCGTCAAGCTCAAGTACTGGGCACCGCTGATGACCCAGTACCAGCAGGCCAAGCGCGACGGCCAGCTCACCGACGATTCGCAAGCCATCCCGCTGATCGTGCGCTCGGGCACCGCCCTGGACCTGAAGTACTCGGTCAAAATCGAGGAAATCGACGACTCCGGCAACGTCACCAAGGACGTCGGCACCGTGACCCGCTCGCTGGACAAGGACTACCTGCCGTTCGTTTCCAAGTCCCCGTTCGCCCTCGCCTGGCCCGGGTCCAAGGACCTCTCCCAGCTCATGGGCGACACCGGATCCTTCAGCCAGGGCCTCTACAACCCGGCCACCTGGACCACCAACTTCGCCGCCGCCCCGACGTACAAGGACGGCGAAACCGCCGCCAACGGCGCCGTTGACAAGAGCGCCACGCCCGGAGACTGGGTCACCGTGAACCGGCTGCCGGACAAGGCCGCCAACGGCGAAGCCGTCGACCAGACCCAGCGCGAGCCGGTAGACGAGCGCTCCTACCGCCAGAACCTCGAAACCGGCAAGAAGCTGGCCACGCCGCTGGCCATGGTCTACGGCACCTTCGACGCCGCGAACGTCAAGGAAGCTGCCGGCGACGTCAACCGGCTGCCCCTGGGCGGCTATGACCCCGCGCCGTTCACCCTGACCAAAGACGCGTCGGGCAAGGACGTCAACACCGAACTCAAGCCCTCGCTGAGCGCCACGGGACTGGTCAGCCAGTCTGCCGGAGCCATCACCGACTACTACGGCCTCGCCGCCGCCCGCGGCTACGATGCGAACGCCAACGTGATCGACGCCGTCCGGGTCCGCGCCAAGGTTCCGGGCAGCTGGAAACAGGCGCAGCCCGAGGTGGAGAAGCTCGCCAACGAGATCCGCGACATGGGCCTGCAGGCCACCGTGGTGGCCGGATCGGCCCGCGAAGACGCCAGCATTGCCGTTCCCGGCTACTCCAAGGACGACGCCGGCAAGGAATCGCCGCTGGGCACCGTGCAGCAGTCGTGGGTCCGCCAGGACGCCGCGGACGCCGTGTCCGGCTCGCTGACCGCCACGAACCTGACCCTGCTGTTCCTGACCCTCTGCGGTGCTGCCCTCCTGACCGGAGCCTCCACCGTCAGTTACATCCGCAAACGGCGCAGCGAGGCCGGTACTTTGCGCGCCATGGGCTGGACCCAGCGCAAGATCCGTTCCTGGGTGCTGGCCGAATTCGGCGTCGGCGCCGCGCTGCTGGCCGTCGTCGGTGTCGTCCTGAGCCTGATCAGCTGGAGCACCGCCACCGCGGTGGTCTCGGCGTCGGTCCTGGTGCTGTACGCCGGTGCCGCGTTCGTCGCGGCGCAGCAGCTGCGCCACCGCGACGTCGTGGACCAGGAGCCGCAACACGATGAACGGCTCATCGCGGTCGATTCCCCGCTGACCTTCGCGAACCGGCAGCTGAGCACCAACAAGTTCAACACCATCTCCCTGGCCGTTGCCGTCGGTGTCTTCGCCGCGGCCGTCGGCGGACTCGTCGCCCTGCTGATCGACATTCCGCGGGCCGCCGGCGCCAGCGCCCTCAGCGGGCTGGCCGCGGCGAGCATCGCCCTGCCCAGCATCATCCTGGGCGTGTCCGGTGTTGCCGTCGGGCTGCTGCTGACCATGGTCACCGGCCGCTTCGAGCTGCAGGCCAAGCGCCAGTACCTCGGCACGCTGCGGGCCATGGGCTGGAACCCGGACATGCTGGGCCAGGTCCGCTTCTTTGAAAACGCCATGGTGGGAACCGTCGCGCTGCCGCTGGGTGTTGTGGGCGCCCTCGGCGTCGGCCTCCTCCTGGCCCCTTATGCCGCGCTGTGGGCCGCAATTGCCGGTCTCGTAGCTGTACTTTGCTGGATTCCGATTGCAACGAAAGTGGTCCAATGACTAACGAGCTGAACCTTGACCGGGAGGCACACGACCGGATGACCGCCAGCACCCGTCGCGGTGCGCACAAGACCCGCGCCAACACGATCGTGAAGGCCGCGGACCACGCCACCCCGCTGGAACTGAGCAACATCACCATCCACTACGGCGGCGGCAAGGGCGGTGCCGAGGCCGTCAACGTCGTGGACGACTTCAACATGACGCTGCACGCCGGCGAAATGCACTGCGTCGCGGGACGCTCCGGCTCGGGCAAGACCAGCATCCTGACCGTCGGCGCGGGACTGACCCTGCCGACGTCGGGCCGGGTGTTCTGGGAAGGCGACTCGCTCGAGACCATGGGCGACGACGAAATCGCCGACCGCCGCCGGGCCCTGATCGGCTACGTCGACCAGGGCGGTGCCCTCATCGACGGGATGAGCGCGCTGGAGAACGTCCTGCTGCCGGCCGTTCCCGACGGCGAGGTCGAGAAGCGCCGCGACATGGCCAAGGACCTCCTGGACCTCGTCGGCCTGGGCCGGCGCATGCGCCACCGCCCGGCGCAGCTTTCCGGCGGTGAACGCCAGCGCGTCGCGATCGCCCGGGCGCTCATCCTCGGCACCCGCGTCCTGGTGGTCGACGAGCCCACGGCCAGCCTGGACCGTGCCGCGGCCAACCGCATCATCAGCATCCTCAAGGACACCACCTCGGACGGCATCGCCGTGCTGGTGGCTTCACATGACCACGAACTGGTCCGCCAGAGCGATACCCTCACAGAACTGATCTAGATTTAGACCGTGACTTCAACTGACCAGACCCCGTTCTACATCACCACGGCCATCACGTACCCCAACGGGGTGCCGCACATCGGCCATGCGTACGAGTACATCGCCACCGATGCGATGGCCCGGTTCAAGCGCCTGGACGGGTACGACGTCTTCTTCCTGACCGGCACCGACGAGCACGGCATGAAGATCGCCCAGACCGCCGAGAAGGAAGGGCTGGCGCCCAAGGAACTGGTGGACCGGAACGCCGAGATCTACAAGGCGGCGCACGCGGCCCTGGGGGTCTCCTACGACCGTTTCATCCGCACCACGGACGCCGACCACTACGCGGCGTCCCAGGCCATCTGGAAGAAGATGGAAGCCAACGGGGACATCTACCTGTCCAAGTACGAGGGCTGGTACTCGGTCCGCGACGAGGCGTTCTACGTCGAGGACGAGACCGTGGTCAAGGACGACGGGATCCGCTACTCGCGCGAATCCGACACCGAGGTCACCTGGACGGCCGAGGAGAGCTACTTCTTCCGGCTCTCCGCCTATCAGGACAAACTGCTGGCGCTCTACGAGGCCCACCCGGAATTCGGCGCCCCGCAGTCCCGCTTCAACGAGGTCATCAGCTTCGTCCGGCGCGGTCTGGAGGACCTGTCCATCAGCCGCACCACGTTCGACTGGGGCGTTCCCGTGCCCGGCAACGACAAGCACGTCATGTACGTGTGGGTCGATGCGCTGACCAACTACCTCACCGGGGTCGGCTACCCGGACGTCGACTCGGACTCCTTCAAGAAGTTCTGGCCGGCCGACGTGCACGTGATCGGCAAGGACATCTCCCGCTTCCACGCCATCTACTGGCCGGCGTTCCTCATGAGCGCCGGACTGGAGCTGCCGAAGCGGGTCATGATCCACGGCTTCCTGCAGAACAACGGCGTCAAGATGTCCAAGTCGCTGGGCAACGTGGTGGCCCCCGCGGACTTCGTGGCCCAGTACGGCCTGGACCAGGTCCGCTACTTCTTCCTGCGCGAGGTCCCCTTCGGCGCGGACGGCAACTACAACCACGAGGCAATCGTGGGCCGGATGAACTCCGACCTCGCCAACAACTTCGGCAACCTGGCCCAGCGGTCGCTGTCCATGGTGGCCAAGAACTGCGAGGGCCGCGTACCCGCGCCCGGCGCATTTTCCGCCGAGGACACCGCGATTCTGGCCCAGGCCGATGGACTGCTGGACGCCGCCCGGGCCGCGTTCGAGAAGCAGGAGTTCAGCCGCGCGCTGGAGGCCATCTGGGCTGTCCTGGGGGACACCAACGCCTACTTCGCCGAACAGGCCCCGTGGGTGCTGCGCAAGACCGACGTCGAACGCATGAACACGGTGCTCTACGTGACGCTCGAGGTGCTGCGGATCGTCGCGATCCTGGCCCAGCCGGTCATGCCGGTGGCGACGGCAGCGATCCTGCACACGCTCGGCCAGCCCGACGGCGGGGCGCGCCAGTTCTCGGCCCTGGGCACCCCGATCGCCGCCGGCACGGAACTGCCCGCCCCGGCCCCGGTGTTCCCGAAGTACGAGGAACCCGCCGAAGCCTGAGCCCCTGCGGCCCTGACGCTCCCGCAGATCCGGCGGCGTTTCGAGTGACGCTCCCGCACTTCCGTTTCGGAAGTGCGGGGGCGTTTCGTCTTTTCCTGCCGAAAGTGAGGGAGCGTCCGGAGGAGGTGGCCGAATAGTGAGACAACTTGACCAGAATGTGGATCACTTGGCTACCCTGAAAATATGAGCGCATCCACGATTGATCTGGCAGTCATCCCGGGCGACGGCATCGGCCCGGAGGTCACCGCCGAAGCCCTGAAGGTCCTTGAAAAGGCCGCGGCCGCAGAAGGGATCGTGCTCCAGCAGACCCACTACAAGCTGGGCGCGGAGCACTGGCTCACGACGGGGGAGACCCTCCCCGCGGCCACCCTCGCCGACCTCCGCACCCGCGACGCCATCTTGTTCGGCGCCGTCGGCGCGGCCCCCGGCGACACCCGGATCCCCTCCGGCATCATCGAGCGCGAGCTCCTGCTGAAGCTGCGCTTCAGCCTGGACCACTTCGTCAACCTGCGGCCCTCCCGCCTGTACGCCGGCGTCGGCAGCCCGCTCGCGAACCCCGGCGAGATCGACTTCATCGTCGTCCGCGAAGGCACCGAGGGCCCCTACGTGGGCAACGGCGGCACACTGCGCGCCGGCACCCCCCACGAGGTGGCCACCGAAGTGTCCCTGAATACCGCCCACGGCGTGGAGCGCGTGGTCCGCGACGCGTTCCGCCGGGCCAACGACCGCCCCCGCAAGAAGCTCACCCTGGTGCACAAGCACAACGTCCTGGTCTTCGCCGGCCAGCTCTGGAAGCGCACGGTCGAGGCCGTGGCCCAGGAGTTCCCCGACGTTACGCACGACTACCTCCACGTCGACGCCGCCACGATATTCATGGTCACCGATCCGGCCCGCTTCGACGTGATTGTCACCGACAACCTGTTCGGCGACATCATCACCGACCTCGCGGCGGCCGTGACCGGCGGGATCGGCCTCGCCGCCTCCGGCAACCTCAACATGGACCGCACCGCGCCGTCCATGTTCGAACCGGTCCACGGGTCTGCCCCGGACATCGCCGGCCAGCAGAAGGCCGACCCCACCGCCGCCATCCTCTCCGCGGCGCTCCTGCTCGACCACCTCGGCTTCGCCGGCGCCGCCCGGAAGATCGAGGCGGCCGTCACGGCCGACGTCGAAGCCCGCGACGGCGCCGTCCGCACCACCAGCGCGATCGGCGACGCCATCGCGGCGGCGCTGTAGGCCCGGGCTGCATTTCCTGGACTGCAGGCGACTGCAGGCACCGCAAAACCGTGCTGCCAACGGGCGTAAGCTTGTTTCGAATCACCAATATGCTGCCGTGGTCCGAGGGTGAACCACGTTCCCACGCCAGGCAGCCGATCGTGGAGGAACCATGACTCAGACTGCCCATGGCGTCGAATTCACCCAGCACCTGTCGGAGACCCCGAAGTCTGCTGAAGAGCGTGCCGCCATCCTGGCAAACCCGGGATTCGGCGACTATTTCACCGACCACACCGCGATTGTGGACTACAGCGTCGACGCCGCCGGCAACGGCGGCTGGCACGACGCGCGCGTTGAGCCCTACGGCCCGATTTCCCTGGACCCGTCCGCCGCCGTGCTGCACTACGGCCAGGAGATCTTCGAGGGCCTCAAGGCCTACCGCCACGCCGACGGCTCGGTCTGGACGTTCCGGCCCGAGGCCAACGCCGCCCGGCTGAACAAGTCCGCCCGGCGCCTGGCCCTGCCCGAACTCCCGGAAGAATACTTCCTCGGCGCCATCCGCGAGCTCGTCGCGGCAGACAAAGACTGGGTCCCCGCCGGCGACGGCGAAGCCCTGTACCTGCGGCCCTTCATGATCGCCACCGAGGCGTTCCTTGGCGTGCGGGCAGCGCGCGAGGTCTCCTTCCGCGTGATCGCCTCCCCGGCCGGCAACTACTTCGGCGGCGAACTCAAGCCCGTCTCCATCTGGATCTCGCGCGAATACGCCCGCGCCGGCCGCGGCGGAACAGGCGCCGCCAAGTGCGGCGGCAACTACGCTGCCTCGCTGATCGCCCAGCAGGAGGCCGAGGCCAACGGCTGCAAGCAGGTCCTCTTCCTGGACCAGTTCAACGACAACGCCGTCGAGGAACTCGGCGGCATGAACGTCTTCTTCGTCATGAAGGACGGCTCGCTCGTCACCCCCGCGCTCTCAGGCACCATCCTGGAAGGGATCACCCGGATGTCCGTAATCCAGGTGGCCCGGGACATGGGCCGGGACGTCACTGAACGCAAGATCACCCTGGATGAGTGGCGCGACGGTGTTGCCTCCGGAGACATTGCCGAGGTCTTCGCCTGCGGCACCGCCGCGGTCATCACCCCCATCGGCGTGCTCAAGGACGCCACCGAGTTCATCGGCTCCGAGGACGCCACGGCGGGGGAGACCACCCTGGCCATCCGCGCCCAGCTGCTCGGGATCCAGACCGGCACCGTGGAGGACACCCACGGTTGGCTGACCCGGCTGGCATAGCCACCGAATTCCGTCTAGCCACAGAACGTCATAGTGCACGACGGCGGTCCCCACCTTCGGGTGAGGGCCGCCGTCGGCGTCTGTGGTCCCGGGCTGGAGCCAACGACGCCCGATTCAATGCAAGGATGGGTCCGTGACCTCCGAGACATCCCGCGGCATTGTCCGCAGCAGTGAGCTGACCCGGTTCCGCCTCGCCCCGAATCCGGGCCCCATGAGCCTGGACGGCACCAACTCCTATCTCATTGCCGCCCCGGGGGCGGCGGCCAGGGTGGCCGTCGACCCCGGGCCCCTCGACGAGCCGCACCTGCAGGCGCTGGCCGGCGAGGGACCGGTCGAACTCATCCTGATCACACACCGGCACGCGGACCACACCGCGGCCGCCGAGAGGTTTTCCGCCTTGACGGGCGCACCGGTCCGGGCCGCGGGCCCCGCCCACTGCCACGGCGCACCCCCGCTGCAGGACGGCGAAACCATCCGGGCGGCCGGCACTGACATCCGGGTCCTGGCGACGCCGGGCCACACCTCGGATTCGCTGTGCTTCCACCTGCCGCAGGACGGACCGCACGGCTCTGTGCTGACCGGGGACACGATTCTGGGCTCCGGAACCACGGTGCTGGACTACCCCGACGGCACCCTCCGGGACTACCTCGACTCGCTGGACCGGCTCGAACGCCTCGGGCCGGCCACGGTGCTGCCGGCCCACGGCCCGGTGCTGCCGGCCCTGGACGCCGTCGCCCGCGCCTACCGGGACCACCGGCGCGGCCGGCTCGAACAGGTCCGGGCAGCCCTCGCGGCACTGGGCGCCGACGCCGATGTCCGAGCCGTCACGGACGCCGTGTACGCCGACGTCGACCCCTCCGTCCGCCGCGCCGCGGAGCTCTCCGTCGCCGCGCAGCTGGACTACCTGCGCACCGAGGGGACGGTAGGCTAGGAACCATGCGTATCGCCCGGTTTGTAGTCGATTCTGATCCCCTCTACGGCATCGTGGAAGGTGAGCCCGGCAGTGAGGAAGTCACTGTCATCAAGGGCGACCCCTTCTTCCACGGCGTGGAACGAACCCCCGTGAAGCACAAGCTGGAGGACGTCCGCCTGCTGGCGCCGATCATCCCCCGCAGCAAGGTGATCGGGGTTGGCCGCAACTTCGCGGAGCACGCCCGGGAGCTCGGCAACGAGGTCCCGGCGCAGCCCCTGCTGTTCCTCAAGCCCAACACGTCCGTGATCGGGCCCAACGATCCCATTGTCCTGCCGGAGTTCTCCGAGGACGTCTCCTTCGAGGCCGAGCTGTGCGTCGTCATTGGCCGGATCTGCAAGGACGTGCCCGAGGACCGGGTCGATGATGTGATCTTCGGCTACACCTGCGGCAACGACCTCACTGCCCGCGACGTCCAGAAGACGGACCTGCAGTGGGCCCGGGCCAAGGGCTTCGACACCTCGGCCCCGCTCGGGCCGTGGATCGAGACCGAGCTCGACACCGAGGACCTGCAGATCCAAGGCCGGCTCAATGGCGAACTGCGCCAGGACGGCAGCACGAACCAGATGATCCGCGGCGTCCGGGAGCTCGTCTCCATCGTCTCGCAGGCCTTCACCCTGCTGCCGGGCGACGTCATCATGACCGGTACCCCGGCCGGCGTCGGCGCCGTGCAGGCAGGCGACCGCTATGAGGTCGAGATCGAGGGCATCGGACGGCTCTCCAACCCGGTGGTCCGCCGCTAACGGTTCCTTCGCGCCGATTTCAGACAGCCGCCCCGTGGATCCACGGGGCGGCTGTCCGTTTCCGCAGCGGTATTTCCGGGGCGGAATTCCGGGCGGGTGGCGTTGGGAGAGATTGGTAATGTTGGTACCACTATGACTACTGCTTCCGCGGCCGACGCCGTTCCCAGCTCCGCCCTTGCTGCCTCCACCGGTGAAGTCACCGCTGACACCCCGGTCCGTGTCCGGTTCTGCCCGTCACCCACGGGCACCCCGCACGTCGGCCTGATCCGCACCGCCCTGTTCAACTGGGCCCATGCCCGGCACACGAAGGGCACCTTTGTGTTCCGGATCGAGGACACGGACGCGGCCCGCGACTCGGAGGAGAGCTACCAGCAGCTGCTCGAGGCCCTCAAATGGCTCGGCATCACCTGGGAAGAGGGCGTGGAAGTCGGCGGCCCGCACGAGCCCTACCGCCAGTCGCAGCGCCTGGACCTCTACAAGGACGTCGTGGCCAAGCTGATCGACGCCGGTTACGCCTACGAGTGCTACTCTTCGCCGGAAGAAGTTGAAGCCCGCCACCGCGCCGCCGGCCGCGACCCGAAGCTCGGCTACGACAACTTCGACCGCGAACTCTCCGAGGACCAGCTCGCCGCGTTCAAGGCCGAGGGCCGCCAGCCTGTGCTGCGCGTCCGGATGCCCGACGAGGACGTCACGTTCACGGACATGGTCCGCGGCGGGATCACCTTCAAGGCCGGCAGCATCCCGGACTACGTCATTGTCCGCGCCGACGGCTCCCCGCTCTACACCCTCGTCAACCCCGTGGACGACGCCCTCATGGGCATCACCCACGTGCTCCGCGGCGAGGACCTGCTCTCCTCCACGCCCCGCCAGGTGGTGCTGATCCAGGCGCTGATGGATATTGGCGTCGCCAGCTACATGCCGGTCTTCGGCCACCTGCCGTACGTCATGGGCGAGGGCAACAAGAAGCTCTCCAAGCGCGACCCCCAGTCCAACCTGTTCCTGCTCCGGGACCGCGGCTTCATCCCCGAGGGCCTGCTGAACTACCTGTCCCTGCTCGGCTGGAGCCTCTCCGCCGACGAGGACATCTTCACCGTGGACCAGCTGATCGAGCACTTCGACGTCAACGACGTGCTGGCCAACCCGGCACGCTTCGACATCAAGAAGGCCGAAGCCATCAACGGCACCCACATCCGCATGCTCGGCGCCGAGGACTTCCGCGGCCGCCTGGTGCCCTACCTGCAGGCCGCCGGCTTCGTCGGGGAGAACCTCACGGCCCGCGATGAGGAGATCCTGGCCGAGGCCGCGCCGCTGATCCAGGAGCGCATCTCGCTGCTGGGCGAAGCCCCCGAAATGATTGCGTTCCTGTTCAAGGCCGACGACGCCATCGACGTCGCCGACGACGCCCGCAAGGGCCTGCCGGAGAACCTCACCGAGGTGCTCGACGCCGCCCTGGCCGCCCTGGAGCCCGTTGCCGACTGGACGGCCGAGAACATCCAGGCCGCCCTGAAGGAAGCCCTCGTGGAAGGCCTCGGCGTCAAGCCGCGCCTGGCTTTCGGCCCGGTCCGCACGGCTGTCTCGGGCCGGCGGATCTCCCCGCCGCTGTTCGAGTCCATGGTCATCCTGGGCAAGGATTCCTCCCTGGCCCGCCTGCGCGCTTTCCGCGGCTGACATGCTGGCAGCGGGCCTAGGCGCAGTCCGTGGGGTTCTGTTCGACATTGACGACACCCTCGTGGACCTCGAATTCGCCATGACGACGGCCCTCCGCGACGTCAGCGAGCACCTCCTGCCCGGCCTGGACGAGGCCGGGTGGGAGAGGTTCGGACGGATCTTCACCCATGAAACCACCCACTTCTACGACCGCTACCTGGCCGGCGAGATCACGTTCAATGAACAGCGCCTGCTCCGCGGCCGGGCGGCGCTGGGGTACTTCGGCGTCGAACTTGCCGACGGCGAACAGGCCCACCACTGGGTGAGTTCCTACGCGAGCCGCCAGCACGGCTACATCCGGGCGTTCGACGACGTCGGGCCCCTGCTGGACGCCCTGGACGCGGCCGGCATTCCTTACGGCGCCGTGAGCAACAACGTCCACGACTACCAGCGCGTGAAGCTGGACGCGGCCGGACTGGAACGGATTGCCGTTCTGGTGGGCACCGACACCGTTGGCGCCGCAAAGCCTGACCCGGCGATCTACCTCGAGGGTGTCCGGCGGATCGGAACGGGTCCCCGCGAAACGCTGTACGTCGGTGACAACCGGCTGCTCGACGCGGAAGGTTCGACGGCGGCCGGCCTCCTCGGCGTCTGGCTGAACCGCGGCGGGGAACCGGCCCCGGGCTTCCTGGGCCGCGAGGTCGGCTCCCTGCTGGACCTGCTGGCGCAGCCACCGCTGTAACCGGCGCTGCAACCGGCCCCCGCTGTAACCGGCGGTGTAACCGGCACCGGAAGCTACCGTGGTCCGGCCTGCCTCTTCCGCAGCGCCAGGAAGGCGCCAACGGCGCCAAGGGCCAGCACTGCGACGAGTCCCAGTGCCGTGGCGGCGTCGGACTGCCGGAGCAAGCTGGTGGGCGACACCGCGGCAGCTCCGGAATACAGCGTGCCGGTGCCATCGGCAATCCGGGCGTTGCCGTCCGCGAGCTTGTCCGCCCCCGTGGCCAGCTGCGAGGAGCCGGACGCCAGCTTGGTGCTGCCGGCCGAGAGTTCTGAGGCCCCGGAAGCCAGGGCACGGGAGCCGCCCAGCAGGCCGGGGTTGGCAGGATCGGCCGGATTGCCCTTGATCCCGGCGTTCAGGGCCACGGTTCCGTCGGCCAGGCGCGAGCTGCCCTCGGTCATCCGGGCGGCGGCCTTGAGCAGGCCCGGGTGCTCGGGGTCGCCGGGGACCCCCTCCATCCCGACCCGGATCTTGGACGTGCCGTCGGCCAGAAGCCGGGTGCCCAGCACCACGCCGGGGCTGCCGGGGTCCTGGCTGTTGAGCTTCCCGGCCAGCGTCGCGAATCCGGCCTTGAGCTTGCCCGTTCCTGCGTTCAGCTGGCCCGCGCCGTCCTGCAGCCGCTGCGCGCCGGCCTGCAGCTGGCTGGCACCGGCGTCGAGCTTGTGCGCGCCCGCGGTTATCTTGGCGATCTTGTCCTTCACCACCGAAAGCGGAACGAGCCCCTTGACCGGGTCATCCGCCGCCGCTTCCAGCAGTTCCAGAGCCTGAGCCAGGGCCGCGGTCCCGGTTCCGGCCTCCGGATTGCCGTTGGCACCGCGGTAGCCCTTGAGCTGGTCCGTGCCGCCTGCCAGCGCGGCGGTGCCGCCGGCCAGCTGGGCAGCGCCGCCGTCGAGCCGGGTGGCCCCGTCGGCGAGGTTGTTCTCTGCGTTGCCCGCCGGCGTCGGCGTCAGCGCGGCCGAAAGCTGCACGGCCCCCGCCGCGAGCTTCTGCGCACCGTCGTCGACTTTGTAGACGCCGGGGGCCAGCTTGCTGGTGACATCGGCTTCGATCCTGACGGCACCTTCGGCCAACTTGCCGGCACCTGCCTGGAGCTTGTCCGCCCCGGGTGCCAGTTTGGTGCTGATGCCCGAGGAGATCTTTTCCGCCCCCGCGGAAAGTTTTCCGGCCCCGGTATCGGCCAGGCTGGCGCCGTTGGCTAGTTTCCCGGCGCCGTCGTCCAGCTGGCCGGCTCCGGCGGACGCCTGGGCGGCCCCGTCCCTGAGCTTGGCTGAACCGTCCGTGATGCGGCCCGTGACGAGGGTATAGAACCCCAGCAGGGCAATGAGCAGCAACGCCAGGGTGGCGATGGCCATCTGCTGCGCACGGGTCCGGGTCTTGCTGATAGCGGCACGACTCTGTGGCACATGATTCCTCTCGACGTTCCCGCCGGCAGCGGCTCTGCTGACGGCCACCCCAGCAGCTGTGATGCAGCTAACACCGGAAAATGAGCGCAAAGCTGCCCGCAGCGGAGTGGGGGAGGGGTGGTTACTCGTTGGTAACTTACCGAGCGTAAACGTGTTTCCGCCGGATTGGCAAGGGCTGGCGCGGGTATTGCCGCCATCGGCGCCGCGCGCGGCCCGCCCCGGCGGCCCGATCCCGCTGCCGTACGCCCGATTTGTGGAAGTGAAAACTCTCGGGTAAAGTAATTACTCGTGCTGAGGCGCCGGGAGCGAGGGTTTACGCCCAAACATCCGGAGCGAAAGTGCCTTTGGGATATGGTGTAATTGGCAACACTACGGTTTCTGGTACCGTCATTCTAGGTTCGAGTCCTGGTATCCCAGCTCTGAAGTTCCGCGGGTTTCCGCTGAAATTCGGAAGTTTCGAATCGGCTGGTCCGATTTGAAACGGCGGCCAAATGTATGAAACAATCATTTGGCTTGAATGGCAGAAATGCCGTTTAGGAAGTACGCGGCCCCATCGTATAGCGGCCTAGTACGCTGCCCTCTCACGGCGGTAACGCGGGTTCGAATCCCGCTGGGGTCACAATGAAAACGGTCCCGGGCATCAGCCCGGGGCCGTTTTTCGTTTCCCGGATTGACTGGGCTTCCAGGCGCGACTCGTCCGCCGGCGTATTGCCGGTCGCGCAGAGTCCCGCTATGCGCTGCGCATGGCGCTTTGGTTCCGCGCAGCGGCGCCCCCGCAGGAACCACGTTCTGAACTGGC
This sequence comes from Arthrobacter sp. P1_D12, assembly GCF_056406175.1. Taxonomy (NCBI): domain Bacteria; kingdom Bacillati; phylum Actinomycetota; class Actinomycetes; order Micrococcales; family Micrococcaceae; genus Arthrobacter; species Arthrobacter sp. P1_D12. The sequence continues at coordinate 116,090 of NZ_JBFUAR010000010.1, read as the reverse complement.
ATGATGATGCAGTGAGCTCCCATGAAACCGGCCCCGGGGCCGCAACCGGCGTGGCCCTCCTGGAGGCAGTGCGGCAGGACCTCGCGGCCCTCCGGCTGCCGCTCGCCCTGCCCGGGACGGACCAAACGCGCCTGGACCTTCAAAGGGCCGTGGCTCAACTCGATGACTACATCCTGCCCCGGTACCGCAGCCTCGATGCGCCCCTGCTGGCCGTGGTGGGCGGTTCCACCGGGGCCGGAAAATCCACCCTGGTCAACGCCCTGGTGGGCCACCCCGTCACGCGGGCCGGTGCGATCCGCCCCACCACCCGCCAGCCCATCCTGCTCCACCATCCCGCCGACGCCGCCTGGTTTGAGGGCCAGCGGGTGCTGCCGGCCCTGGGCCGCATCCGGGGTGCCCTCGTGGACGGCCGGGCGCAGGCACCGGCTGGTGCGGCGTTGGAGCCCGGCCCGGTGACCTCCCTGGTCCTGGTCTCCGACTCCGCGGTCCCGCCCGGAATCGCTTTGGTCGACGCGCCCGACGTCGACTCCGTTTCCGAGAACAACCGGCAGCTGGCCGGGCAGTTGCTTGCCGCCGCGGACCTCTGGGTATTTGTCACCACAGCCAACCGGTATGCCGACGCCCTGCCCTGGCGCCTGCTCCTGGATGCGGCCTCCCGCGACATCATGGTGGCCGTGGTCCTGGACCGGGTGCCGCCGGCGGCGGAAGCGGAGGTTAGCGCGGATCTGCAGGCCATGCTCAGCCGGGAAGGGCTGGGGGCCGCCCAATTGTTCGTGGTGCCGGAGCTGCCGCTGGATGCCGCAGGGATGCTTCCGGCTGAGGCGGTCGAGCCGCTGCTCGTTTGGCTCGGGACGCTGGCAGGGGACGCCGCGGGACGGGCCGGAATCGCCCGGCGCACCCTCAACGGCACCCTCCTCGCCCTCGCCCACCGCGTCGACGCGGCGGAGCGGGCGCTGTCCGAACAGCAGCACGCAGCCGGTGTTCTCGCAGCCGACGCCCGCGACGCCTATGACGACGCCGTGGCCAGGATCCTCGAGGCCACCCGCGACGGCGCTCTGCTGCGCGGCGAAGTGCTGGCGCGCTGGCAGGACTTTGTTGGGACCGGGGAGTTCTTCCGCGCCATGGAACAGAACATCGGACGCTTCCGTGACCGCGTGGGCGCATTTGTCCGGGGTGAACCGGCGCCTGCGGTCAGGGTGGAAACCGCGATCGAAACGGGACTGCAGGCGGTCATTGTCGATCAAGCCGCCAAGGCCGCCGAGCATACCGACCAGCGGTGGCGTTCAGACCCCGCCGGCAGGCAGGTGCTGGGCACCGACGATCTTTCGGGTGCCTCCGAGGGCTTCGCGGACGCTGTGGCGGCCGAGATCCGCGCTTGGCAGGGGAACCTGATGGAACTCATCCGCACCGAAGGCCAGGGCAAGCGCACCCAGGCCCGCTGGTTGTCTTTCGGCATCAACGGCCTCGGCGCTGCCCTGATGATTGTGGTGTTCTCCATGACCGCGGGCCTGACCGGGCTTGAGATCGGAGTCGCCGGCGGCACCGCCGTCGTGGGTCAGCGCCTCCTGGAGGCAGTATTCGGGGAGGACGCCGTCCGCCGGCTGGCCCGGACCGCGCGCGAAGACCTGCATCTGCGGTGCCGGGGCCTGCTGGCGGCGGAGTGCCAGCGGTTCTTGACCCGGCTGGAGGTCGACGGCGGCGTGCCGCCCTCAGCCATCGCGGGCCATGCGGCGGCACTGCGCCGGCTGGCGGCCACGTCATGAGCCGTCATGGCGCCGCCCGCGAGGCGTCCCAGCTCGATCGCAGACTGGAAGCGCTCAACAACGCCACAGAGCTCGCAGACGGAGTCCTCCCGGAGGAGACCCTGGCCGGTGTCCTGCAGGTGCTCGACCGCGCGAGTTCGCGGCGGTCGCTGTCCGGAGACCACACGGTGGTTGGGTTTTTTGGAGCCACAGGCAGCGGCAAGTCATCGCTCTTCAATGCCGTAAGCGGCGAGGAGATCGCGACGGCGGCCGTGCGCCGTCCGACCACCACCGAGCCGCTGGCGGGCATTTGGGGCGTCCAGGGCAGCGATGCGCTGCTGGATTGGCTGGAGGTCCGAAAGCGCCACGCTGCGGCGCCGATCAAAGGGTTCGCCGACGACGACACCGGGCTGATCCTTCTGGACCTGCCGGACTTTGACTCGACCAGGGCCGCCAACCGGGGGATTGTGCAGCGGATGGTGGGCCTCGTGGACGTCCTCGTCTGGGTCCTCGATCCGCAGAAATATGCCGACGCCGCCGTGCACAACGATTTCCTGGCACCGCTGTCCTCGCACGGGGCCGTCACGATCGTGGTGCTCAACCAAATCGACAGGCTCCCGGAGCACGAGGTGCGGCCGGTCCTGGAATCCCTCACAGCTATCCTGGCGCGGGACGGGCTGGACAAAGTTCAGGTCCTCGGGGCTTCCGCCGTGCTGGGGGCGGGGGTGGAGAAGGTGCGGGCCGCGATCCGGCAGGTGGCGAAGCAGCGTAAAGCGATGTCACAGCGACTTGCGGCAGATGTCACGCTGGCCGCCGCCAGGCTTACCGAGGCGTCCGGCCTGCCCCCGGGTGGCACGACGGCCACGGGTGGCGGGACGGCCGCCGGTGCGACGGCCGCGGCCAAGTCCCGGCTGGCGGGGGAGTTGGCTGTGGCCGCCAATGTGCCGCTGGTGGTCGACGCCGTCGCCCGGTCCTACCGGCTGGAGGCAACCCGGCGCACGGGCTGGCCGGTGACCCGCTGGCTGGCCAGGTTCCGGCCGGATCCGCTGCGGCGTCTGAACTTGCGCCGCGAGGGCGCCAAGCCTGAACTGAACCGGACCTCGCTGCCTCCTGCCGGGGCGCCGGAACAGGCGCGGACAGATGCCGCCGTCCGGGAATTCGCTGAGGCGGCGTCCGCCGGTGCCCCTGGCCCGTGGCGGGCGGCCATCCGAGGCGCCGCCCGGGAAGGAAACGACCGGCTGCCGGATGCACTGGACCAGGCAATTGCCTCCACAGAGTTGTCCGCTGGCACGAAGTCCTGGTGGTGGGGTGTGTTCAATGCGGTTCAGTGGCTCGCCTTGGTAACGGCCCTGGCCGGATTCGCGTGGCTGGGAGTCCTGGCTGCGCTCGGCTACCTGCAACTGCCAGTGCCAGAGGTCCCACGGGTCCAGGGCTGGCCGGTTCCTACGGTGATGATCGCCGGGGGAGTGCTGCTGGGCATCGTCCTGGCGATTGGGGCGCGGTTCATTTCCGGAGCCGCAGCAGCGTCACGCAGTGCCGTGGCACGGAAGCGACTGACAGCCGCCGTCGCCGCCGTCGCGGGGGAACTCGTCGTGGCGCCCGTGGAACGTGAGGTCAGCCGCCTGGCGAAGTTCACTGCCACGCTGAAGGCCGCCGCGGGTCGGCAGTGAGCCGTCCGTGCGCGGCCGGCCGGATGCGGCCTGCCTAAATCCCGGCCGCGGCGTCGCGGACCTTGATCATGGTGCGGAGGTTGCGTGTGGTGGTGGCAGCCTTGTACTTCGCCTTCGAGGAGAGCTTGCTGAAAGGGCTGTCCAGGGTGCCGCCGGCGGGGGCGAGCCAGGCCAGGGCTTCCGGGCCCAGCCGGGTGAGCTCTGCCTCGTCCAAGGCCCTGCCTGCCTCGAGCAGCTCCGAGAGGACCTCTTCATCAGAGGCGAGCGTCAGGTACGTATGGGTGGACGCGTCGTCGGCCGGGTAGGGGCACGCGTCGACCAGGGCTGCCACACGGCCCGCGGTGAGCACAACCACCCAGGCGTCGTAGCCGAAGGTTTCCCGCAGGCACGCCTCGAATTCCTTTTTGACGCCGGCCGGATCCAGCTCGCTGGCCAGCACGACGTTGCCGCTGGCCAAGAGGGTCACGACACCCGAAAATGGCCGGGACTTCAGGGCGTTCTTGAGATCGGCCATCTTGATATTGATGCCGCCCACGTTGATGCCCCGCAGGAAGACCGCATAGCTGTTCATGGGCACAGCATACTTAGTCGTTGGTCTTGCGCAGCGCTTCCGTCAGGACACGGCCTGCGTTGCAGACCACTTCGGCGTGCAGGCGCCCCGGCTGGCGGGTCAGGCGCTCGATCGGGCCGGAGATGGACACCGCGGCAATCACGCGGCCGGACGGCCCTCGGACGGGGGCCGAAACGGAGGCGACACCGGGCTCGCGTTCGCCGAGGCTCTGGCCCCAGCCCCGGCGTCGTACTCCGGCCAGGACGGTGGGGGTGAAGCGGGCGGACTGGAGGCCTTCCAGGAGGCGGTCGTGGTCCTCCCACGCCAGCAGCACCTGGGCGGCGGAACCGGCCTTCATGGACAGCTGGGTGCCGACGGGGATGGTGTCGCGCAGCCCGATCGGGCGTTCGGCGGAGGCCACGCAGACGCGCCAGTCACCCTGGCGGCGGAAGATCTGGGCGCTTTCGCCGGTGGCGTCGCGCAGCTGCATGAGAACGGGGCCGGCGGAGGCGATGAGGCGGTCCTCGCCGGCGGCGGAGGCCAGTTCCACCAGACGGCTCCCGAGCACGAAGCGGCCCTGGATATCGCGGCTCACGAGCCTGTGGTGCACCAGCGCGAGAGCCAGCCGGTGCACGGTGGGCCGGGCCAGTCCCGTGGCCGCCACCAGCTGCGCCAGGGTGGTGGGGCCGGCCTCAAGTGCGTCAAGCACATGGGCCGCTTTATCGATGACACCGACTCCACTAGAATTGTCCATGTAATGATATTGACGTCTCATTATCTGAGATGCAAGTCAACGCGCTGGCGTATTACTTGGCTGTGCTGGTTCAGTGGAAGAGATAGTCCGTCGGAACGCACAATACTTACCGCAGTGAAGGGAGCAGGCCGTGGCAAAGACACTGGCCGAGAAGGTCTGGGACGCGCACGTTGTGCGCAAGGGGGACGGCGAAGGAGCCAACGCCCAGCCGGATCTCCTCTTCATTGACCTCCACCTGGTGCACGAGGTGACATCGCCGCAGGCTTTTGAAGGTCTGCGGCTCGCCGGCCGCAAGCTGCGCCGGCCGGACCTCACCATCGCCACCGAGGACCACAACACTCCCACGCTGGATATCGACAAGCCAATTGCCGATCTCACCAGCCGGACCCAGATCCAGACCCTGCGCAACAACTGCCAGGAGTTTGGCGTCCGCCTGCACTCCCTCGGCGACGCCGAGCAGGGAATCGTGCACGTGGTTGGCCCCCAGCTGGGCCTCACGCAGCCCGGCATGACCGTGGTGTGCGGCGACTCGCACACCTCAACCCACGGCGCCTTCGGAGCGCTCGCCATGGGCATCGGCACCTCCGAGGTGGAGCATGTCATGGCCACCCAGACGCTGTCCCTAAAGCCGTTCAAGACCATGGCGATCAATGTTGAGGGCACGCTGCGCCCCGGCGTGAGCGCCAAGGACATCATCCTGGCCGTCATCGCCAAGATCGGCACCGGCGGCGGGCAGGGCTACGTGCTGGAATACCGCGGCTCCGCCATCCGTGCGCTGTCCATGGAAGCCCGGATGACCATCTGCAACATGTCCATCGAGGCCGGCGCCCGCGCAGGGCTGGTGGCTCCGGACCAGACCACTTACGACTACATGCATGGCCGCCCGCATGCGCCCGAGGGCGCCGACTGGGATGCCGCCGTCGAATACTGGAACACGCTGCACACCGACGACGACGCAGCGTTCGACGTCGAGGTGGACCTTGACGCCGACACCCTGGAACCCTTCGTGACGTGGGGAACCAACCCGGGCCAGGGCGTGTCGCTGTCCGCAAAGGTGCCCTCGCCCGATGACTTCGGCGATGAGAACGCCAAGGCCGCCGCCGAACGCGCCCTGCAGTACATGGGGCTCGAGGCCGGCACCCCGATGAAGGACATCCGGGTGGACACTGTGTTCCTGGGGTCCTGCACGAACTCCCGGATGGAGGACCTCCGGGCCGCCGCCGACATCATCCGGGGCCGGACCAAGGACCCGGCCGTGCGCATGCTGGTGGTGCCCGGCTCCGCCCGCGTCCGGCTTGAGGCTGAAGCCGAGGGCCTGGACAAGGTCTTCAAGGACTTCGGGGCCGAGTGGCGCTTCGCCGGCTGCTCCATGTGCCTGGGCATGAACCCGGACCAACTGGAGGTGGGGGAGCGCTGCGCCTCCACATCCAACCGCAACTTCGAGGGGCGCCAGGGCAAGGGCGGCCGCACCCACCTCGTCTCGCCCGTGGTCGCTGCGGCGACGGCAGTCCGAGGCACCCTGAGTTCGCCGTCGGATTTGGACCCTGCTCCGGAGTCCGCTGCGGTCCGGGTCGGCGCCGCGTAGCCTCCGCCTTCCCCGCCCAGATCCGAAGCCTCGCTCCACACAGCCTCGATCCACACAGTCCCGAAGGATCCGCCATGGAAAAGTTCACCACTCACACCGGAATCGGTGTCCCGCTGCGCCAGAGCAACGTCGACACGGACCAGATCATCCCCGCCGTGTACCTCAAGCGCATCACGCGCACCGGCTTTGAGGACGCGCTCTTCGCCGCGTGGCGCAAGGACCCGTCCTTCATCCTGAACCAGGCGCCGTTCAGCGCAGGATCCGTTCTGGTAGCGGGTCCCGACTTCGGCACCGGCTCCTCCCGCGAGCACGCCGTCTGGGCGCTGAAGGACTTCGGCTTCAAGACGGTCCTGTCCTCGCGCTTTGCCGACATCTTCCGGGGCAACTCCGGCAAGCAGGGCCTGCTTGCCGCCGAAGTCGCCCAGGACGACATCGAGCTCATTTGGAAAGAACTTGAAAACGCTCCGGGCACCGAGGTGACGGTGGACCTCGTGTCCAAGACCGTGCAGTGCGGCAATATTGTGGCGCCGTTCGAGATTGACGACTACACGCGGTGGCGCCTCCTCGAGGGCCTGGACGACATCGGGCTGACCCTGAAGCACGAACCCGACATCACCGCGTACGAGGCCACCCGGCCCTCCTTCAAGCCCAAGACGCTGCCCGCCCGGTTGTCCTGAGGCCCCATTGGCGTAGCCGGCCGGTCCGATGCTGCGAGGCCGCAGTCAGCCACACAGTGGTCTTGTCGATTCGATGAAGGCGGCCGCTATTCCGTGTAGGCCTGGAGTTCGGAGAGTCCGATGTTCCTGGTGGTGCCGCTGACGGTGGTGACTGTCAGTCTCAGGCTCGTGGTGGCACGGGCCGTGAAGGTGACGGTGGTCGCTTTGCCGGCGTTGTCCAGGGAGGGCACGGCCACGGTGCTGCCGTCGGAGAAGGTGAGGGTGCCGGCCGTGATCTGGTCGGCGGCATTGGGCCGGTCGAAGAGTACGACGAAGTTCAAGTCGACGGCGGTGGGGAAGGTGAGCTCGAGGTAACTTCCCGTTTTGCCACCGGCGGTGGCCCATTCCCGGCTGGAGTCAGTGGGGTAGCCCGCGGCGACGCCGTCGATGGCCTTCGTTGTGGTCTGGCCCGAAACGGAGTTCTGGGAACTGGCGGTGACCATCGCCGATCCAGCCACGTTGGCGCTCGTGTAGGCCTGGAGTTCGGAGAGTCCGATGTTCCTGGTGGCGCCGCTGACGGTGGTGACTGTCAGTCTCAGGCTGGTGGTGGCACGGGCCGTGAAGGTGACGGTGGTCGCTGTGCCGGCGTTGTCCAGGGAGGGCACGGCCACGGTGCTGCCGTCGGAGAATGTGAGGGTGCCGGCCGTGATCTGGTCGGCGGCATTGGGCCGGTCGAAGAGTACGACGCGGTTCAAGTCGACGGCGGTGGGGAAGGTGAGCTCGAGGTAACTTCCCGTTTTGCCACCGGCGGTGGCCCATTCCCGGCTGGAGTCAGTGGGGTAGCCCGCGGCGACGCCGTCGATGGCCTTCGTTGCAGTCTGGCCAGAAGCGGAGTTCTGGGAACTGGCGGTGACCATCGCCGACCCAGCCACGTTTGCGTCGCTACTCCGAGTCATGGCAGGCAGGGCGACGGTGTATGACCGGGAGAATCGGGCGCCCATCGCCTCGGTGGCACAAACTTCGGCCGTGTTGCAGGTCCTGTAGTCGTATTGCGCGTATGTCAGGAAGGCGTTGGTCTTGGTGGTTAGATCTGGTTCGGAAACGTTGGACGGTCGTAGGACGATGCCATATCCCTGATATCCGGTGAGAGTGTGAGGGAGGCTGTACCGTTGCTGCGTCGCGAGTACGAGGTAGGCCACGGTGTGGTGGTCGCTGTGGTCGCCGTCGCCATAGCTGCCAGCGAAGTCCAGCGTGGCGATCTGGTCCGGCTGGTAACTGTTCATCAATGCCAGCAGGGTGTCCTGGAGCGTCGATAAGGTGTACGAGGAGGAGCCATCTACGGTGGTTATGGTGTTGAGCACACCGCCGTACAGTTTTTGGAGACTCTGGTATCCGTTGTTGGACCCGCCACTTCCGTCGGGGAATCCGTCAGGCAACCGCATGAATGCGAGCGAAATTTTCGTCGCACCGTCGAGCGTCGCCACCGGAATCGGGTGGCCGGCAATTCCGGCATCCGTTGTCGTCCAGGTGTTTGCGACGCCGGCGAGCTCCGCGTAGGCAGCTCTTACGCCATTCTCGCGTGATGTCCAATAGTCGGCGGTTTGGTTTGCATCGCCGGCGGTGACGTAGAGGGTACGAACGCACAGGCCTTCGCGGATCACGGAGATGAGCGCGGGGCTCTGGAAGAGCAGGTCGTCGTCCTGGTGGGCGACGATGTTCATCACAGTACCGGCAGGGCATCCGGGGTCCGCGGACGCGCCAGGGGCGGTTGCAGTGCTCCAAGCGAGCGCGGCGACTGCCGCCACAGCGAAGAATTGTTGGGACAGCCGACGAAGTCGGGGAAACGCCATTGGACTCACCCTCACTGGTCACCATGCAATTGCCCGTTTGGTGACAACCGCACCGCTGTTGTCACTGGCTCGACGAGCGGTTACTTTCGAGGATGGTGGCCTCCGGCACGCCCCGCTACGGGGACGGTTACTCGTTAAGTTGGTCGCGCCACGTGTCTTTGGGCGGCGACTACTTGGTTCGTCCGGGTTCGACCAACAGGTAGCGCGTTACGGGCGTCGGGGCCAAGGTCTTGCGACGCGTAGCGCGTCGACCTTGAGAAGGAGGCCACGGGAGTCTGCCCAAACCGTGACTTACGGGGCGACTGGTCCGGCGTCGTCTATCCGGGCGCCGAAGGCATCTCGATGGGCACGTATTTCAGATCGGTAACGGATGCTCCTATGCTTAGCTGGTGCCTTTGTAAGGATTTGGGGGCTAGTAGTCGTGAGGAAACCGGTATATGAGTAGTGTTCTGACAATCCGCGGAGGCGTCCCGCTAACTGGCCGCGTCACCGTTCGCGGGGCCAAGAATCTTGTCCCAAAGGCCATGGTTGCTGCCCTTTTGGGCAACGAGCCATCGGTGTTGCGCAACGTGCCTGAAATCAAGGACGTCGAGGTTGTCACCAGCCTGCTCCAGCTCCACGGCGTCAGGGTGGACAAAGATCCCGTCACCGGCGATCTGACGCTTGACCCGAAGGGCGCCAAGACGGCTTCCAGCACGGCCATCGACGCTCACGCCGGCGATTCGCGCATCCCGATCCTGTTGTGCGGACCGCTGATCCACGCCATCGGCGAAGCCTTCATCCCGGACCTGGGTGGCTGCAAGATCGGCGACCGTCCGATCGATTACCACCTCAATGTCCTGCGACAGTTCGGCGCCGTCGTGGAAAAGCGCCCCGGCGGCATCCACATCTCCGCGCCCAACGGGCTCAAGGGCGCCAAGATTGCGCTGCCCTACCCGTCCGTGGGCGCCACTGAGCAGGTCCTGCTGAGCGCCACGCGCGCAGAAGGCATCACCGAACTCTCCGGGGCGGCCACCGAACCGGAAATCGTGGACCTCATCGCGGTGCTGCAGAAGATGGGCGCCATCATCAGCGTCCAGACTGACCGCACCATCCGCATCGAAGGCGTCCGGGACCTCGGCGGCTACAACCATCGCGCCCTCTCGGACCGCAACGAGTCCGCCTCCTGGGCTTCCGCGGCCTTGGTCACCCGCGGCGACATCTTTGTCGAAGGCGCCACCCAGCGCGACATGATGACCTTCCTGAACACGTACCGCAAGGTCGGCGGCGGCATGGACATCGGCGACGACGGCATCCGCTTCTACCACCGCGGCGGCAAGCTCAACCCACTGGTCCTCGAAACAGACGTGCACCCCGGATTCATGACGGACTGGCAGCAGCCGCTCATCGTAGCCCTGACCCAGGCCGAGGGCGTTTCGATTGTCCACGAGACCGTGTACGAGAACCGGTTCGGCTTCACCGATGCACTGATCCGCATGGGCGCCAATATCCAGGTCCACCGCGAGTGCCTCGGCAGCGTGCCGTGCCGCTTCGGCCAGCGCAACTTCCTGCACTCCGCCGTCATCTCCGGTCCGGCACAGCTCAAGGGCACCGACATCGACGTCCCCGACCTGCGCGGCGGATTCAGCCACCTCATTGCCGCCCTGGCCGCCACCGGCACCTCCCGCGTCACGGGAATCGACATCATCAACCGCGGCTACGAGCGCTTTACCGAGAAGCTCGCGGGCCTCGGCGCCGATTTCGACATCACCTCGGCCAAGTAGCGGGGGTCCCGTGAAGGAATCCGCCAAAAGTCACGTCACGTTCGTGACAGTCGCCGGGATCATCCGGCCCGTGATGAACCTCCTCATGGGCAAGAAGTGGGAAGGCCTCGAAAAGCTCCCCGTCGGCGGCTTCATCGCCGCGCCCAACCACTGCACGGAGATCGACCCGCTGGTGGTGGGGCACATGCTCTACAACCAGAAACGGATGCCGCATTTCCTCGCCAAGGCCGGCCTCTTCAACGTGCCGGTGCTTGGCGCTGTCCTGCGCTCCACCAAGCAGATCCCGGTGGAGCGTTCGACGACGGGGGCGAACCGTTCGCTGCAACTCGCCAAAGAGATCGTGAACGAGGGCGGTGCGATCATCATCTACCCAGAGGGAACCCTGACCCGGGACCCGGCACTCTGGCCGATGAAGGGGCACACCGGTGCCGCGCGCATGGCTCTGGAGAGCGGCATTCCCGTGGTGCCCATCGCCCACTGGGGTGCCCAGGAGGTCTTCCCGCGGTATGCGAAACGTTTCTACATTTTTCCCCGCAAGACCTCCCGCCTGGTGGTCGGGGATCCCGTGGACCTGAGCGCCTTTGAGGGCCACCCGCTGGACAAGGCGACGCTCGACGCAGCCACGAATGCCATCATGGACGCCATCACCGGCCTCCTGGCAGGACTGCGTGGTGAACAACCGCCCCCGCAACGGTGGAACCCAGCGGCGCACAACCAGTCCACGCAGGGCCGCTTCGTCGAGCGGGGCGGCGCCAAAGGTAAAGCCATCCAAGAGGGTGGCGCATCGAACGAGAACATTGGGGACAGCACCGGATGACGGTTAACTTTGAACGAGCAACATCCGCCACCACCGTGGCCGTCCTGGGGGCAGGTTCCTGGGGCACCACCTTCGCCAAGGTTGTTGCCGACGCCGCCACGGCCTCCGGGGTCGAACGAACCATCCGCCTCTGGGGCCGGCGCCCCGAAATCGTGGACCAGATCAACACCCTGCACCGCAACGAGCAGTACCTGAACGGCATCACGCTGCCCTCCAGCATCACTGCGTCGAAGGACGTATCCGAAGTCCTGGCGGGCGCGGAACTGGTCATCCTGGCCGTGCCGGCACAAACCCTGCGGCCGCAACTGCAGGCCTGGAAGGAACATCTGGCGCCCGGCGCCGTCGTGGTGTCCCTCATGAAGGGCCTCGAGCTCCACACCGATGCCCGCATGAGCGAGGTCATCAGCGCGGAGCTGGACCTGCCTGCCGACCGGGTCGCCGTGGTTTCCGGCCCCAACCTGGCCATGGAAATCGCGCGGGAGGAGCCAACAGCCTCGGTGGTGGCCTGCACGGACCCGATCACGGCAGGCTGGATCGCCCGCAGCTGCACTGCCCCCTACTTCCGCCCCTACACCACAAGCGACGTGATCGGCGTCGAAATCGGCGGCATCGTCAAGAACGTGATCGCCCTGGCCGTGGGAATCTGCGAAGGAAAGAAGATGGGGGACAACACCAAAGCCTCCGTCATCACGCGCGGCTTGGCCGAGACCTCACGGCTGACACTCGCCCTTGGCGGCGAAGCCCGGACCATGGCGGGGCTCGCAGGCCTGGGCGATCTCGTGGCGACCTGCTCCTCCCCGCTGTCCCGAAACCACACGGCCGGCAGGCTGCTCGGCAAGGGGCTGACCCTGGACCAGGTCACCGCCGAAATGAAGCAGACGGCTGAAGGCATCAAATCCAGCCAGGCTGTCAACGAACTCGCCGGAAAGCTCGGCGTCGACATGCCGATCACGGCCGCCGTCGTCGCGGTCCTTGCCGGAAAACTGTCCGTCGATGAACTGGGTCCGCTGCTGCTGTCCCGGGATCTGAAAGCCGAAGGCGACCACTGAGAGTGTCAGGGAACATGACCACAGAAGACCGTCCGGTCCAGTCCAAACCCCGCGTGGCGGTGCTGTTCGGCGGCCGCTCCAGCGAGCACGCCGTCAGCTGTGTGACAGCCGCCGGCGTCCTGGGAGCCATCGATAAGGACAAATACGACGTCATCCCGATCGGGATCGCCAAGACCGGCCAGTGGGTTTTGGCGTCCGGCGGAACCGACGAGTGGTCGCTCTCCGCCTCGTCGCTGCCCGAGGTGGCCCCCTCGGCACAGACCGTCACCCTGGCCGAGATCGGCGGCGAGCACCAGCTGATCGTCGCAGCCCCGAATACCGTCCCGCAGGAGCTGGGAGCCGTCGACGTCGTCTTCCCGCTGCTGCACGGGCCTTTCGGCGAAGACGGCACCATCCAGGGCCTCCTGGAACTGTCCGACACCCGCTACGTGGGCGCGGGCGTGCTCGCGTCCGCCGTCGGCATGGACAAGCACTTCATGAAGGTGGTCTTTGAATCGGCCGGGCTCCACGTGGGACCTTACATCGCCGTGACTGACCGGCAGTGGCGCAACGATCCCGAGACCGTCCGCAAGCGCGTGGACCAGCTCGGCTTCCCGGTATTCGTCAAGCCGGCCCGGGCAGGGTCTTCCATGGGCATCTCCAAGGTGGACTCCCTCGAGGGCCTCGACGCCGCCATAGAGATCGCCCGCGAGCACGACCCCAAGCTGGTCATCGAGGCCGGCATCACGGGCCGCGAGATCGAATGCGCCGTGCTGGAGGGCCGGGGGACCGATGCTCCCCGGACGTCCATGCCGGGCGAGATCTCCGTCGCGGGCGGCGGCCATGAATTCTATGACTTCAACGCCAAATATGTGGACGACGCCGCGGCCCTCAGCTGCCCGGCCGACCTCCCCGAAGAAGCGATCACCCGTGTCCGGGAACTGGCCGCGCTCGCCTTTGACGCCGTCGGCGGCGAGGGACTGAGCCGCGTTGACTTCTTCTACACCTCCGATGGCGAACTGATCATCAACGAGATCAACACCATGCCCGGGTTTACGCCTAAGAGCATGTACCCGCAGATGTGGAAGGCCTCAGGACTGGGCTACGCCGAGCTGATTGACGAGCTGATCCACTTGGCCCTGCACCGCAAGACCGGCCTGCGCTAGAACCGGCTGCGCTAGAACCGGGCAGCGCTAGAACCGGGCGGGCGCGGACGCGCCTGCCCGGGCCTACTTGCTGTTGGGGAGGTTCTGCAGGTCCTCTTGGCCCACGCATTTCCGGGTTGCCGGGATCTTGAGCGCGGCGGCGGAGAGGTCGGCCAGCACGGTAGCCGAGCTGGTCTTGTCCGGATCCATCAGAATTTCCGTCGCCGGTTCACGGCCGAACGTGGTCAGCGTCCACACCGGGTCGCCTTCCTTGATGACCCAGTCGACGTTGTTGACGCTGACGCAGCGGTCCGTCGTGGGGCCCGGGACGTTGACTCCGCACCGCAGAATCACCTGCGACGGATCGCCCCAGGCCGCCGTGGCCTGGGCATTGGTCTTGCGCAGCCTGGCATCGCCGATCGCGTCCGGCAGGGCCAGCATCATGGGCGCGCAGGCGGCGTTCCCAGCGTCCTTGGCCGGCGTGACGTCGACCACCGGGGAGCAGGACGTCAAAACAAGACCGGCTGCGATGGCCGCAACAGCGAGGGAAGGGCGCGCAGAAACGAACCGTCTGAAATGGAGCATCCACCCAGCTTATCCCGGTCCGCGTGGCGCAATCGTCCCGGCCCAGCCTCCGCTATATCATGGCCCGGTGGTACTTCGATGAACAGCCGGTGTCTTCCGTCAAGTAGACTGGGGGGACCGTGCAACGCTGGGGTTTTGCCGACAATGACGTTTGTGATGGCCACGACCGCACACACCTGATTAAATCTCGTACCTGGGGGAGGGCCTGTCGATGACGTCGCGCAGCCAAAAACTGAAGTCCGCACGCGTCGGGCTGGGAGCACTGCTCCTGGCCCTCTCCGTCGCGGGAACGGCCGTTCCTGCCCACGCTGAAGACCCCCTTCCCGTTGGCGGTGGACCTGTGGTCACGGCCTCTCCGACTCCTTCGCCCACTGAGACGGCGCCGGTGGTGACGCCCCCGACCATCATCGAAACGCCGCCCGTTCAGAGCCCGGCCCCGCCTATTCAGAGCCCGGCCCCGCCTGCTCAGAGTCCGGCCCCGCCGGTCAAAATCGCGCCGGCGCCGCCGGCTGCGCCGGTTGTGACGCCCGCGCCTGTTATCGAAACGCCGCCGGTCGTTGCACCCGCGGTCCCGGTAGAGCCCGTGCAAGAAACACCCTCGGCAACGCCGACCCCCTCGGCCACCCCGACTCCGACGTCGGCCCCCTCTACCGCCCCTGCGGTGATCGCCACCCCCAGCGAGCCACCCGTCATGGTGAAGTCCGAAGTCAAGGCCGCGGTTGCGGTAGCTACCGGCAGCCCGCTGGGGATTCAGCTGGTCACAGTCCTGATCCTGCTCGGCGCGGGTTTGGTCTACTTCCGTTTCCTCGGCGGGAAGACTAGGGTTCGTCCCCGCCAGGGCGGGAAAGTAACACCCTAGACATGCGCCACGAATTCGTTGACCGCACACCACAAGGGACGCAGGCCGAGAGCCTTCGGATAACCCTGCTGACCCACTCCTACTGGCCGGAACAGAGCCCTCCCCAGCGCCGATGGACCGCCATGATCAAGGAGTTTTCGGCATCCGGCTGGGACGTCGACGTCGTGACACCCGTGGCGCACTATCCTTTCGGCCGGCGGGCGCTGCCCCGCAAGATGGCCGGGAGGCCTTTCCAGCCGCAAAAAGGGCAGTTTACCGAGAAGATACTCCGCGTCCCCTACCTCCGCCACGGCAACTCCCGGGCGGCACGTTTGCTGGATCAGTGCTTTTCCGCGGCATTGTCGATTCCGGCCGGTTTCATGGTCCGCAAGCCCGACGTCGTCATTGTCACGGCGCCGGGTCTGCCTTCCTTGGGAGCCGGCTACATTCTGGCCAAGGCCCGCGGCGTGCCCCTGATCGTGGAAATGCGGGATGCGTGGCCGGACCTGGCCCGCGACGCCCGGCTGGTCCAGGGCAGCGTGAAAGGCGTCGTTGAGCGCGTCGTGGATTTTGTCCAGCACCGCGCCGACCTCGTAGTCACCGTGACCGAGGGATTCGCCGCGACGCTTCGGGCGCGCGGCATCCGCAACGTAGCAACCGTCAGCAACGGCGTGCACCTGGACTCCATCCCCGTCATGGGACCGCCGGAACTCGACCGCGACGTCTTCGAAGCTTTGTACCTGGGGAACCACGGCGAGAGCCAGCGGCTGGACGTGGCCATCAGGGCAAGCGCCCTCGTGGGGGACTCCATGCACCTGCACTTGGTGGGCCACGGGACTCAGCGGCCGGCGCTGGAGAAGCTGGCACGGGAGCTGAAGGCCCCAGTCACGTTTCACGCACCCCTGACCGGGGACGCCATGCTCGAGCGATATGCGTCGGCCGACACCTGCCTGGTGTCCCTTCGAGACGACTGGAAGTCCTTCGACACCACCGTTCCATCCAAGACCTACGAAGTTCTGGCCATCGGCCGCCACATCACTGCTGTGGTGCGCGGCGAAGCGGCCCGCATTGTCATGGACGCGGAAGCCGGGGACATTGTTGCCAGCTCTCCGGAAGCTGTGGCGGATCTGTGGCGCGAGCTCGCAGCCGACCGAAGCAGGCTGGTCCGCAACGGCGACAGCCGTCAGTGGGTTAAAACCCACGCAGAATATGGACACCTCGCCAGCCGCTACATGCAACTCATCTCCGAGCTTCTGGCGGACGTTCCCAGCAAATGATCCAGCATCTCAAGAATGCGCGGCTCGCCGCGAGTGTCATCAGCCAGCACCTGGTTGATGATCCGGTTCTCCTGTACCTGCAAGCTGCCCGCCGTCTGCCCGCCGTCGTGCGCCCGTTCGGCCGGGTTGTGACCGCCATCTTTCCGAGGAACTCGGTGGCGGTTCCCGTCATCCTGGCCGCGCTCAGCAACGGAAACGACGCCGATGCCAAGCGCCGCCTCGAACTGGCCGCGGATGGCCCCACCCAGGGGGAACCGGCCCGGCGCCTTGCGGACGTTGCCCTGTCCGCCGGCCTGCTGGAGATATCGGACGACTTATTGGCCAAGGCAGGGAATGCCCGCGGCCTGAAGTCTGCGCGGGCCCGCAGATTGTGGCATGACGGGGACCTCAGCGGAGCCGTCAAGACCCTCGACGGCTCCGGCGCTGCAGGACGGCGGCAGCAGGCACGCCTCGCCGGTGAGGCGGCGGTCTACGCCGGCGCGGCTCCGGTGCTCCGTCGGCAGGATTTCGAACCGGTTCCCGGCCGGGTCCTGCACTTGCTCACGAATTCACTGCCGCACACCGCCAGCGGCTACGCCCAGAGATCCCACTCCATCATGGTGGCCCAGCGGGAAGCGGGCTGGGGCGTCCTGGCGGTCACGAGGCTCGGGTACCCCGTGCAGGTCGGCAAATTCCTGGCGCGGGCCACCGACGTGGTGGATGGCGTCCGTTACCGGCGCCTCCTCCCGTCTCGGCTGGCCCCCACCATGGACGCGCGTCTGCAGCAACAGGCTGAGGACTTACTGCGGGTGGCCCTGCAATTCAGGCCGAGCGTTTTGCACACCACCACACACTTCGTCAATGGATTGGTGGTCCGGGCCGTGGCCGAGGCCCTGGGCATCCCGTGGGTGTACGAGGTCCGCGGCCAGTTGGCAGACACGTGGGCCGCCACGCGGGGACCTGCGGCACGGAACAGCGAAAAGTACGCGCAATTCCAGGCCCGGGAAACCGAAGTCATGCGCGACGCCGATTTGGTCGTGACGCTGGGCCATGCCATGAAGGCCAATATTGTGGCCGCGGGCATTCCGGGCGGGAAGATCGTCATCGCTCCCAATGCCGTGGGCGGGGCATTCCTCGACCAGCCCGGGGACGCCGCCGACGCGCGCCGCGAACTCGGCCTACCCGGGGACGGACTCTACATCGGCACGGTCAGCAGCCTGGTCGCGTATGAAGGCCTGGATGACCTGGTCCGCGCGTTCGCGCTCCTGGCGCCGGAATTTCCGCAACTGCGCCTGCTGGTTGTTGGGGACGGCGTGGCCGGTCCCGCCCTGCGGGAGCAGGTCCGGGGCCTCGGCCTGGCGGGGCGGGCGGTCTTCACGGGCAGGGTGCCCCGGGATCAGACCCCGCTTTATCATCAGGCCCTGGACGTGTTCGTGGTGCCGCGCAAGGACCTGGACGTGACCCGTGCCGTGACCCCGCTCAAGCCGGTCGAGGCGCTGGCGAGTGCACGGCCGGTGGTTGGAAGCGACCTGCCCGCACTTCGGGAGATAATAGACGACGGCGGCAACGGGCTTCTGGTCCCTGCCGCGTCACCGGTCGAGCTTGCGCGCACGATCTCGGCGTTGTTGCTCGACGCGAGCCGACGGGCGTCGATGGGGCGCGCGGGCCGGGCCGCAGTCCTGGCCGAGAGGACCTGGGCGGCCAACGCCGAGGCGCTGGCCGCGCGTTACGCTGGGCTGCACCATGAACATGAGGAGATCGAGTAGTGTCCGCAGATAGTGCAATAGACCCGGAGCCGGTGGCTGTGCAGCCCCTCTCCGTGGACATGCGGCGGCTGACCCGTGTCGGTTCGCGGCCCAACTTCCTGGACTATCTTGTTCAGCTCTGGGACTTCCGGCAGTTCATTTTTTACGATGCCCGCGCCCGGGTGCAAAGCGGAACGCGGCGAGATCGACTGGGCAGCGCATGGCTGCTCCTGAACCCCATTTTCAACGGCCTGACCTACTTTCTGATTTTCGGGCTGTTGCTCAAGACCAGCCGCGGTGTTGAGAACTTCGTGGGATACCTGGTGGTAGGAATTTTCGTGTTCCAGTTCAGTTCCGGTGCCATCACCTCCGGCGCACGCTCCATCAGGAGCAACAAGTCCGTTGTTCAGGCGTTCAACTTCCCGCGTGCCGCACTTCCCATCGGCGCCAACGTTCGGGAGTTGTTGTCGGCCGTGCCCCTCATGCTCGCCATGCTCCTGATCGTGGTGGTGCTACCTCCAGCCGAGAACATCACCTGGCTGTGGGTATTGGTGATACCGGCCATACTCCTGCAATCGCTATTCAACCTGGGGGTGGGGCTCATCCTGGCCCGGATTATCTCCCGCGTTCACGACGTCACGCACCTGCTGCCCTTCGCGCTCCGGGCGTGGATGTACGGATCGGCGATCTTCTACACCTATGAGCGCTTCATCACCCATCCCCAAATGCTTGCCGCCATCAAGCTCAACCCCTTGTTCAACGTCATCGACATAGTCCGGGATTGCGTCCTCTATGCCAGGGTTCCCCAGTGGCAGTCGTGGGCAATACTCGCTGCCTGGGCTTTGGGGGCCCTGGCTGTTGGGCTTGTCTACTTCTGGAAGGGGGAGGAATCCTATGGACGCGGGTGAGAAGGAAATCTTCATCGAGGGACATCCCTGCGTAGTGGTGGACAGCGTACGGATGCGCTATCGCGTCGCCTCAAGTGCGACGTCCGACGCGGAGCCCGACACGACCAAGCCCCGGTTCCTGCGCCGCGCCGTCAACAAGCCCAACATGGTCACCGTACAGGCCCTGAATGAGCTCTCCCTGGTGGTGGAACGCGGTGAATCCGTCGGCATCATCGGCCGAAACGGATCCGGGAAAAGCACGCTCATGAAGATCATCAGCGGCCAATCCAAGCCGACGTCCGGGGCCGTCTATGCCTCCAGCACGCCGATCATGCTCGGCGTTAACGCAGCCTTGGTCCAAGACCTGTCGGGGGACCAGAATGTCATCCTTGGGTGCCTTGCCATGGGCATGAGCCGGGCCGAGGTAGACGAGAAGTACAACAGTATTGTCGAACTGTCCGGACTCGAGAAGTCCATTCACTTACCGATGAAGTCTTATTCTTCGGGCATGGCGTCACGCCTCCGGTTTGCCATCGCCGCGAGCGTCGATCCCGAGATTCTCCTGGTGGATGAGGCGCTCAACACCGGTGATGCCCAGTTTGGTGACCGCAGCAAATTGCGGATGGACGAGCTCCGCGAGCAGGCAGGTTGCGTCTTCCTGGTCAGCCACAGCCTGGACACGATCAAGTCCATGTGCACGCGCGTGATCTGGCTGGACAAGGGCGACCTCATCATGGACGGTGAGCCGGAAATCGCCATCAAGGCCTATCAGGACTTCACCCGGCACCTGTCAAAGGGCAACAACATTTCAGCCGCCAGGATTCTCGACGACGCCAAAGCGAACCTTGTGGCCACCGAGGTCCGTGGGCGGTCCTCACGTCGGAGCCGAGGCTGATGCCGGGCCTCCGAGAGCTCCGGAAAGGCCTGTGGCATTTGCGCAGAGGCGGTTTGGCACAGTACAAGACCTGGCGGTCCCGTGAGCGGACCGAACAGGGCTTCGCCGCGCCCCGCAACGTTCAGGGCGTGGAAGCGGCCTGGACGGGGCGGGGGCGCAAACGCCGGCTCTCGCTGATTCCGGCCGCCCTCCCACAGCACCAACCGTCCCGGCCCGACGTCCGGGCCGCAGTGATCCTGGACGACTTTTCCGCCTTGGCCTTCGGCTACGAGTGGGCCACCAGCGCCGTGCACCCCCACACCTGGCGCAGCGTCCTGGCGTCCGGAGCCGTTGACCTCCTGTTTGTCGAGTCGGCCTGGGCCGGTAACGGTGGGCTGTGGCGTGGCAAGCTGACCGGCCCCAACGGACCCAGTGACGAGTTCCGGGAGCTGGTCCAGTGGTGCCGGGAGCAAGGAATCCCCACGGTTTTCTGGAACAAGGAAGACCCGCCGCATTACGAGGATTTCCTGCCCGCTGCCCGGCTCTTTGACCACGTCTTCACCTCTGATGCGGGCCGCATAGCCCAGTACACCGTTGATCTCGGGCATGAAAGTGTGGCGGTTCTTCCGTTTGCGGCTCAGCCCGCGATTCACAATCCCGTGCGTCCCGGGCATGGCCGGCACCAGCGTGATGTTGCCTTCGCGGGAATGTACTTTGCCCATAAGTATCCCGAACGCCGTGCCCAGATGGACTTTCTCCTGGGCGGCGCGTTGGACGCGTCCACCCGGATGCGGACGGGGCTGGAGATATTCTCGCGTCAGCTTGGCGGCAATCCCGAGTACCAGTTCCCAACGCCGCTGGACTCGCGCGTCGTCGGTTCGCTGACTTATGCCCAGACCCTATCCGCCTACAAGGCCTACAAGGTTTTCCTCAACGTAAATTCGGTTGTGGACTCGCCCAGCATGTGTGCCCGGCGCATCTTTGAAATCTCGGCATCCGGTACTCCGGTCATCACTGCGCCCAGCCAGGCCGTGGGAGCGTTCTTTACGGCTGCAGCCGTGCCCGTGGCCGCCAGCCGCAAGGACGCGGAGCACCTCACACGGGCTCTGGTTTCCAATCCGGAACTGAACGACCGCACGGCCCATTTGGCCCAGCGGACCATCTGGGCGCACCACACCTATGCCCACCGGGCCGCGACGGTGTTGGAGCACGCCCTGCCGGGAAATGCGACGACCGTTGCACAACCGTCCCTGTCGGTGCTGTTGCCGACCATCCGGCCCCAAAACCTGGAAAATGTTTTCCGGACCCTGGCCGGACAGCGCGGCGTAGAACCGGAACTGGTGCTGCTCACCCACGGCTTCCAGCTCTCCGCAGAACGCTTGGCGGAGCTGTCCGAAACGTCCGGGTTGCACAACGTCGTGCTCCTTGAGGCACCGCGGGACGTGTCACTGGGGGAATGCCTGAACCGGTGCGTCGCCGCGGCCAGCGGGCAGGTCCTGACAAAGATGGACGACGACGACCACTACGGCCCGCACTATCTGAGTGACCAGCTTCACGCCTTGGCCTACTCGGGGGCAGATGTCGTTGGGAAACAGGCCCATTACATGCACCTTGAGACGGCGAACGCCGCGATCCTGCGGTTCGCGGCCAGGGAACACCGGTTCACCGACTTCGTCATGGGGCCAACAATCATGGCCCGCAGGGAAGTCTTCACCGACCACCCCTTCCTGGACGTCACAGTCGGCGAGGACACGGGATTTCTGCGTGCTGCGCATGCCGCCGGTAGGATCATTTACTCGGCGGACCGCTTCAACTACTTCCAGGTCCGTACCGGTGACGGGCACACGTGGCAGGTGGAGGACGCAGAACTGCTGGCATCCGGAGACCTGAAATTCTATGGAAAGTTAAATGAACATGTTGACATCTAAGTCTGCAGAGACCGAGGCCCCCATCAGGACAGTCGCCGTCGTTGGACTGGGCTATATAGGGCTGCCCACGGCTGCCATCCTGGCCACCAACGGACTCGATGTGATCGGAGTCGACGTCAATCCCGGCACCGTGAAAGCCGTCAACAACGGCGACGTGCCCTTTGTGGAGCCTGATCTGGGTGTCCACGTTGCTGGCGCCGTCAGCCAGGGCCGGCTCCGGGCTCAGCTCGAAACCCCCGCCGCGGATGCCTACATTGTGGCTGTGCCCACCCCGTTCATGGCAGACAAGTCCGCCGACATGTCCTACATTGCCGCTGCTGCCCGCGCTATCGCCCCGAAACTGGCTGGCGGCGAACTGGTGATCCTCGAGTCGACGTCCCCTCCCGGCAGCACGGCCCGGCTTGCCGAGCTGATCCTGGGACTGCGGCCGGACCTCAGCCTGGACGGCAACGACGGCAAGCCGAAACTGCTCATGGCACACTGCCCTGAAAGGGTGCTGCCAGGCCGGATCATGATTGAATTGGTCACCAACGACCGCGTGGTGGGCGGCCTTACCTCTGAGGCTGCAGAGGCTGCCGCCGCGCTATATGCGGTGTTCTGCCAAGGCGAAATCCATCTAACCGACGCCGCCACGGCCGAGATGTCCAAGCTCGTCGAGAACGCCTACCGGGACGTCAACATAGCCTTTGCGAACGAGCTGTCAGTTATCAGCGACAACCTCGATATCGATGTGTGGGAGCTCATCCGCTTGGCAAACCATCATCCCCGCGTCAACATCCTTCAGCCGGGCCCTGGGGTAGGCGGCCACTGCATCGCCGTGGATCCGTGGTTCATCGTTGCTGCCGATCCCGAAAATTCCACCCTGATCCGGACCGCCCGCGAAGTCAATGACGGCAAGCCCGGCTACATTGTGGAACAGGTCCAAAAGGCGGTCAGGGACATCAGCAGCCCGACGATTGCCTGTCTGGGCCTGGCCTTTAAGGCAAATATCGACGACGTCCGTGAGTCCCCAGCCGTGGAGATCGTCCGACGTGTGGCCGTGCAACATCCGGATGCCGAGATTCTCGTCGCGGCACCGCACAAGGATCATCTGCCCCAGGTGCTGGCCGTGCTTCCCAACGTCCGTCACGTGGAGACGGACAAGGCCATCGAGGCTGCCCAGGTGGTGGTGCTTCTGGTGGATCACGACAAATTCCGCGAAGTGGAGCCGGCCAGCCTTGAAGGCAAGCAAATCATCGACACCCGCGGTTTTTGGCGCTGAGCGATGAAGATAGGCGACGGACTGCGATGAATTCCTCTGGCATGGGAGGATCGCTCCGATTCCAGCAGACTCGCCGGTTTCGACGCGTAATAGCCCGCCTCACCGGGGCAATGCATCCGGCTGACAAGTCGCGGCTTCACCGTCTGGTCAGGGGCCGTCACAAGCGTCTGGGGCGGCTGTCAGTGATAGTGCCCGTATTCAATGTCGAGCCCTACCTGGCCGACTGCCTTGCAAGCATCGTCGCGCAAAGCTACACGCACCTGGAGATCATCGTCATCGATGATGGCTCCACAGATGGTTCACGGGCAATTGCCGAGGATTTCGCCCGCCGCGACCGAAGGATCCACATTCTTGATGTTGTCCACGGTGGAAACGGCCGCGCCCGAAACGCGGGCCTCGAAAAAGCTACTGGCAGGTTCATCACCTTTGCAGATTCCGACGACCTGGTGGCCCCTGGCGCTTATGGGGCCATGATCGCGAAGCTGCACGAGACGTCGTCCCAGTTTGTCGTGGGCTCCTCCGACCGGCTGCTGGGACGAAAGCGATCACGAGTGACGATGATGGACAAGCTCCACGCCCTCCCTCGGGATGCAATCAGCCTGTCTGACTACCCCGACATCCTGTCGGACGTCTTCCTGTGGAACAAGATGTTTCGCAAGGATTTTTGGGATTCGGCAGTCGGGCCGATTCCGGAGGATGTCCTGTACGAGGATCAGGAAACCTCGGCCCGGGCCTACGCGCGGGCCCGGACATTCGACATCATCCCGGACACCGTCTACCACTGGAGGATCCGTCACGACGGATCCTCCATTACCCAGAACAAGCACTCCATTGGGGACCTGGAAGACCGCCTCTGCGTTGTGGATTCCGTCAGCCAGCTGCTGGTGGCCGAAAGCGGACCGGATGCCCTCCTAGCATGGTTTACGAGAGTTCTCGGATCGGACCTCGTGCCTTACTTCGAACAGGTGCCGTACGCCGGTGACGACTACTGGAACGCACTTCACGCTGGCCTGGCAAAAATACTGTCGTCTGTGCGGAGCCTGGAGAGCGAACTTTCTGCGGCCGTGCTGAAGAACATCGGGCCGCACGAGCAAATCCTGTGCAGCCTGGCAGCGCAAGGAGCCCGCGATGACTTCGAAATGGTACTTATATATCGGTTCGAAAACGGCACCGGGTTCGAGACCCACATTCGCAACAATCGATTTCTTGCTCGGCTTGAATACCTCCCCTCGCTGACCACGGCCGACTCCGACGAGCTGCTGGAATTCCCCTCGGCAGCGTTGACGCCGGATTCGCACGTCCGCGGCGTGGGGTGGGCAAAGGACGGCGCCGTCATGTTGGGCGGGCACTTCTATCTGTCGGGACTCGATTCGGCAATTTACCCCGGCGAGATCAGCGTCTTGATTACGGACGGCGCCGGGAAGCTCCGGGACGTGGGGGTCGACCGCGTGCAGGATCCGCACCTGGACGTGCTTGCCGGCGATCCGCATGCCAGCCACACGGGAGCGGCTTTCACTTGTCGCGTCGGTGCCGAGCTCATCGGCGAAGTCGTCACGGCACCCATCGAAGTTGTCGTCAGGTTGGCTGTTGCCCAGGAAGTCTTTGAACGCCGGCACATCGTGAGTCCTCCGCTCCGGGACACCAAAGACGTTGTCAGCGGCCCCTCCCTGCGGCAACCCGTGGTCACTGACGTCACCTTTGATGAAGAGCGGGACGAGTTCAGTGTCTGCGTCCGGGTCCCGCGTCCAGTGGCGTCCGGGTTGGCGACGTTTGACGTCGCCCTGGTAACGGCACGGAATACAGTGCGTCCGACGTCAGTGGAGGACCGCCGCCCGGACGCCCGGGTGTTTACATTCTCCCTGAAACAGGCCACATGGGGCAGGGAGACCGCTGCGCCAATCTCCGGCGCCTACACGCTGCGTTTTGTAAGTGGGGGAGACAGCCTCAATCAGTCGTCCCTGCCGGTCAAGACCGATGATCGATGGACGGGCGTTCTTCCCCTGGAACACGGCTTTGCGCACGCCACGGTCAGAGTGTTTCAAACCGCATCCGGAGCCTGTGCCGTGGGGATCGCACCGCCGCTAAAACTCTGGGAGCGCGGGAAATACAACCAACGGCGGCTCCGCGATGAGTACGCCATGAGGACAGGCCCCGACACACTCACTGACGCCGTCTTCTTCGAGAGCTTCGCTGGTAAGAGCTGCACCGACAGTCCACGCGCCATCTCGGACGCACTGCATGCAAAGTCCGCCAACGTGCCCATTTACTGGTCTATCAACGATTTTTCCGTGGAGTATCCCGAGTACGCGGTCCCGGTTCTCCGTGGCTCCCGCGATTGGTTCGTCAGGCTCAAGACCTCCAGGATACTTGTCAATAACAACAACTTCCCGTCGTTCTTCAGGAAATCCGAAGGGCAGCGGTACGTGCAGACCTGGCACGGCACACCGCTGAAAAAGCTGGCTCGGCACGCTCCCAGCCGGTATCTCTCGGCCTCCTATCGAATGCTCATGGAACGGGAAGCCAGGACGTGGGACGTCCTGCTCGCACAAAACGGGTTTGCGGCCGACGTCCTACCCGAGGCCTTTGGGTACGGGGGAGAGGTCCTGACGCTCGGCTACCCACGCAACGATGCTCTGGCTGCGCCGGACTCGGAACGCCGGTCCGAACGAGTCCGGCAGGATCTGGGGATAACTCCAGAGCAAATAGCGGTTCTCTATGCCCCTACGTGGCGCGACAATGCCAAAGATGGATCAGAGCACCATACCCTGGTGGCCCATTTGGATTTCGCCAGGGCATTGTCGAACCTCGGCTCAAACTACGTGTTCCTCATTCGTGGGCACCACAATGTCGTCGCCGCCTCGTCCACCCAAGTTGGCTCCAACCTGATCGACGTTTCGATGTATCCGGAAATCAACGATCTGATCCTGGCTTCGGACCTGCTCGTGACAGACTATTCGTCGATTTCTTTCGACTATTGCGTGACCGACAAGCCACTGTATTTCCTGGTGCCCGATCTCAGTCAGTACCGGGATGAGATTCGCGGATTTTACCTGAACTGGGAGGCAATGGCTCCAGGCCCGTTATGTTCAGACACAGACCAACTCTGTGAAGCTATCGCGTCAGGTATGCCATCTGATGACGCCGCATACCGGCACTTCAAGGCGACTTACGCGGCACAGGATGACGGCGGAGCCGCCGGCAGGGTTGTGGGCAAAATTTGGCCCGCTATAACTGGGGCCTTTCAAGGGTGAACCGTGGGTCTGCCCTGTTGGCACCGTAAGCTTTAGGGATGGACAGGGCCGGCAGCGCGTCTGCTCGGCGGTTCTTTTAACATGGAGGATATTGATGATTGGTTGGCAAATCGGCTACTGGGGCGGCCGCGAGCTCGAAAAGCGCGGCAACTGGAAATCGGCCGCCTCCGTCTATCAGAGGCTCTGGGACCAGGGGGAATCTACCAACGCCAAGGTCGCCTTCAAGCTCGGTCACGCTTACTTCCGGCTGGAAAACTTGGACCTTGCCCATGAGTATGTCTCCAGTGCCGTTAAGCTGGATCCAAAAAACGCCGCTTGGCACTACCGCCTCGGGTTTATCCAGGAACGTCTGAAATTGTGGACAGAGGCGCTGCACTCCTACA
Organism: Arthrobacter sp. P1_D12; assembly: GCF_056406175.1. Taxonomy (NCBI): domain Bacteria; kingdom Bacillati; phylum Actinomycetota; class Actinomycetes; order Micrococcales; family Micrococcaceae; genus Arthrobacter; species Arthrobacter sp. P1_D12. The sequence goes on along the minus strand of NZ_JBFUAR010000010.1, from coordinate 89,522 downwards.
CTTCGGCTACCGGACTGGACCCTCACCGGGCCGAGTGGTTCTACCGGAAAGCCCAGTGTGAACAGTCATTGGGCGAAAAGGTTGCAGCGCAGGAATCCCTGCGCTCGGCTATTCATCTCGACCCGCGCAATGCCAAATTCCATAAGGGTTTGGGAAAACTGCTAGGCAAAGGTGCTGCCCGGTGGCAGGAGATCGAGGCGCTGGAGGACGGCCTGGCGCTCCACCGGCAAGACGCGGATTGGCTGATCAAGCTTGCCCAAGCCTACTTTGAAATGGAACGCTTCTCAGAGGCGGCCGAACTCTTCGAGCTCGCACTGCAATTGCGGCCTGATGATGCGCGGCTGTTGTTTAGTACCGGCCGCGCGCACGCAGACGGGGCTGACCGCGCCGCTGCGCAAGAATGGTTCAGCCGCGCGGTGGCGGCTGATCGCGAACTCAATGCGGCACGATTCGGGCATGGAGTCTTCTTTGAAGACCTAAAGGACTGGAACAGTGCTGCCGGCGCGTATCTGGAACAGCTTAAGTACCGGCCGTTGGATTCGGAACTGCATTACCGTCATGGATTTGCCTGCGACCGGGGCTACAAATGGTCCGACGCGGAATCTTCGTACCAGGCTGCGGTAGCCTTGAAACCGGATGAAGCCTATTGGCATTACCGGCTCGGATTCGTCCAGGAGCGCCAGCAGGATCTGCAAGCGGCAGCGGAATCGTACGGGGCCGCAATCCAAGCAAGTGAAACTCAAAAGCCTTATTGGCTATTTCGGCGGGCTTATGTTCTCCACGAAGCGGGCCGCTTCCAGGAAGCCATTGAATCTTATATCGCGGCGGCGAAGCTGACGCCACTCGATCAAATATTCGACGATTCAATTGAGTCGCAAGCCACAGAGGTGAAGGACCGGCTTCAACGACTCGTGAGGCAACTCGCCAGCTCTATAAGAACCAAGCTGGACGCAAATTCGTTTTTTGACGTGGGCATGGATGCCGAAAAACTCGGGGACTGGCGGGGTGCAGCTGAGCTCTATCACCAGGCTGTGCTTCGCAGCAATGACCACAAACCTGCTTGGTATAACCGGCTGGGCCACGCCCTCGCGAAGGCAGGCGACGCCGAGGAGGCCTGTGACGCCTTCCGAATGAGTCGGATATTCGCGCGACCGTATGGAGTAAATGAGCAGGGGTATTCCAAGACTGCCGCGGTTAAGACCGTTATTGAATACGTCGAGTATTACGAGACACGGCCTGTAGCCAAGAATACAATTCTCTACGAGAGCAACCTGGGCGGGTCCATCGATTGCAATCCTCTGTCTATATTTGAAAAAATTATTGATGATCCGAAATATTCCGACTTCACGCATATCTGGACCGTCGCAGATCGGGACGTCTCATTGCCCGCCAGCATCCTCGGACGCGAAAATGTTCGCATTGTGGTCAAGCAGTCTGATTTGTATCTGCGGTACTTGGCCACGGCCGAGTATCTCATCAACAACTCAACCTTTCCGTCTTACTTCATCCGCAAAGACGGCCAGTCATATTTGAATACCTGGCACGGCACGCCTTTGAAGAAAATGGGAACCGACGTGGAGGGGGCTGCCCTCGAGCATGCCAACGTCACCCGCAATCTGCTTCAGGCCACACATCTTCTCAGTTCGAACGAACACACGACAGATGTGCTCACCCGGGCATTCGGCGTGGATCAGCTCTTCAGCGGTCGCGTGGCGCTCACCGGATATCCCCGTATCGACAAAACGGTACGATCTTCTGCTGCCAGCCGCGAGGCAGTTTCCCGCGAGCTTGGGATAGATCCCAAGGATCCCAAGCCAATTGTTCTGTACGCCCCCACTTGGCGGGGCAGCATGGACGCAAAGGTTCTCGACGCGGAGGCAATGACTCGGGACATCGAGGCACTCGCTTCGGCCAAGGACTTCCACCTGGTGGTGCGTGCCCACCACTACACCGAGGACCTCCTGATCGGCGGTGAACAGCCGATCGCCGTTGTACCGCGGAATCTCACCACAAATGATCTGCTGTCCGTTGTTGACGTGCTGGTTACCGACTACTCGAGCGTCGTTTTCGACTACATGTCCACTGGGCGCCCCGTGGTGTTCTATGTCCCGGACCTCGACGAGTATTCGGCGGAACGGGGACTCTACTTTGATATGGGCAGCCTCCCCGGTGCAGTGTGCCGCACGGTCGAACAAGTTTTGGCTGGCGTGCGGAACGGACTAGCCTCCGAACAGGTCCATCCCACGTATGCGGCGAACCAAAAACGCTTCACGCCGGCCGAGGACGGAAATGCTGCAGCGAGGGCAGTCGCCTTCTTCTTTGAGGGGGACACCAGCCACGATGTCTTGCTGCCGAAGAAGGAAAGTTCCCTGCTTTTCAGGCACGGCATGAACCCGAATGGCATGACGGCTTCCTTGCTGAACCTGCTTCAGGCGCTGGACCCGGAACACCATGCCTTGACGTTGCTCATTGATGCGGCGGGGGTCTCTAACGATCCCCAGCGGCATGCCGCTTTCACGTCACTTCCCGGTAACGTCCGCACGGTTGGCAGGGTGGGTCGCCACGTCGCTTCCGTGGAGGAGCGGTGGATAATTTCAACCTTCAAAAGGTTGAACAGCTTTTCAACAGAAGAGCAAAAGCAGCTATATTTCCAGGCGTACAGCCGCGAATTCCGTCGGCTGTTCGGCAAGTCTGCCTTCGATGCCCTCGTGGAATTTGACGGTTACTCACCCTTTATGGCCTCGATCCTGCTCGGCGGCCGCCACGGAACGAACAAGAGTGAGATCTTCCTGCACAACGACATGCTGGCCGAGTCCAGTTCCAAGTATCCGTACTTGCGTGAAATGTTTGCCCTTTACCGCGAGTTTGACGGAGTGGTTTCCGTTTCGAAGGCGCTCAGCGACGTCAACGCCACAAAGTTGTCGGACAGCTTCGGTATCCCGAACGAGAAATTTGGCTATACGCCCAACGTCGTGATCCCGGAGCGGATCCTCGCCCGGGCCGCCGAACCTGTGGACTCCGCCCTGGCTGATTGGCTGTCGGGCCCTGGCAAGGTCTTCACGATAAGTGCGCGCCTCTCCCCGGAAAAGGACCACGCCAAGCTGCTGCGGGCCTTCAAGCAAATCGTTGACGAGTCACCGGATACGCGCCTCATCATGATCGGTGATGGGGTACTGGCCGGGGAGTTGCGGAGATTGTCCAGCGAGCTTGGCCTGGAGGGCTCCGTCCTATTTGCCGGAATGCAGGACAATCCATTCGCCATCTTGCGAAGAAGCGACTGTTTCATCCTCTCGTCTAACCATGAGGGTCAGCCTATGGTCCTCTTGGAAGCCATGGTTCTCGGCATGCCGATCGTCGCGACAGACATTGACGGTTCACGAGGCGTCCTCGCAGGTCCGGACGGGGAACACGGACTGCTGGTGGCGAACACGGTGGGAGGCCTCGTCGAAGGCATGCGCGCCTACCTGGCAGGGGAGGTACCTCAAGCCCAATTCGATGCAGACCAGTACGTCGCCGGCGCCATAGCCAAGTTCGAGAGCATCGTCGGAGCGGATGTTGCACTGACCCGATGACATCGAGCCGATGACAAAAGAGCGGCTAACGGATGGCGATCCGTTAGCCGCTCTTTTTGTGCGGACAACTGCCTTGACGGCCTCAGCCCTTTGCGGGGGTGTCTCGAAGTTCGAGGATGCGGGAAAATACCGCCACGGAGGACTTGGGATTGTCCCAGGGATTGAATTCTTTGCGCCAGGCTGCGTAGGCCTCGTGGTACAGCTTGTCGGACTCAGGGAGATCCTGCAGGGCCGCAATCACTTCTTCGCGGGTGTGGCAGAGGGGACCGGGGGCTTTGTCCGCCAAGTCGAAGTACACTCCCCGGCCCGATCCTGTGTATTCGTCCCAGTCCGGAACATAGAAAATTATCGGTTTCCCAGTGACAGTGAAGTCGAACATGATGGATGAATAGTCGGTCACTAGGACGTCGGCAGCTGCCATGAGACCGGAAGGGTCATTAAACGAAGTGACATCGATGACGCCCGCGGCATCAACGTTCTGGCCTCTCCGCAGGCTGACTGAATGACCGCGTAGCAGGACTGTGAAGTCCGGACCCAGCGCCTCGGCCATGGCGCCCGCCTGGATGAGGTCAGGCGTGCCGGCACTGTCTTCCCTCCATGTCGGTGCATAGAGGACGACTCTATTACCGGCGGGGATATTCAGTGACTCACGGACTTGACGACCGAGGTCGTCACTTTCGAACAGCGCGTCGTTGCGCGGATAGCCCGACTCGATGATTTCGCCGGCGTAGGCGTACGCCTGCCGAAAGACCTCCGTGCTGTGGGGGTTTTGGGAAATCAGCAGGCTCCAGTCGTTGGCTTCCCGCTCGATTTTGGATACTCGACCCGCTTTTTCCCTGGAGCCTGGCCGGTCCAGGCCAAGGAGTTTCAACGGAGTCCCGTGCCACGTTTGCACAAGGATCTGTTCCGGGTGCCGCTCAAACCGATCCGGCACCCAGCAGTTCGTGATGACAAATTTGGATTCGGCAAGCGCCATCCATGATTTGCGGCTGTTCCGTACTACCGGTATGGCGCCCTCGGGCAGTGCCACGGACAGATCTGCCACACCGACGTAAAGTTTCGCGTCGGGAAGCCGCCGACTGGCCTCCTTGAAGAGAGCCAGGGGACTATCGGAGAAGTTCTTTCCGAACCAGCTTTCAAAGTAAAAGCTGTCCTCCCTAAGATCGGATACTTTTTTGGTTGCAACTCTTATTTTCCGCTGGTTGAATGCACCCAACTCTTCGGGCAAGAGCGGCGGACTAACATTCACGTAAACTTCGTTGGCAGGAGAACGCTCCAAACGAATGTTGAGGCTGTCAGAATAGGCGGCCTTGTACAGCCCGGCGGTAAGCGACTTCGCCGGGCGTAAACGCTCGTAAGACTCGTCCTCGAAGTGGACAGACACCCGGTACCCCCCCGAGGGGACGGGAGCGGTGCCGGATTCCGCCGGCCTGACAAGCGGAACCGAAAAGATAAAACGACCGGCCTTGTTGGTAACGAGTACTCCCGGAACGCCGGTTCGTTGCCCGTCGAGGGAGAGTGCTACAGGCCTCGACTCGTCGCCCGCGTACGATCCCGAAACCGTGAGGTGCGGGCTGGGAAGGGGATAAAAATCGATGGCGGACGCCTCGATATTGTGCCGGTAGCGGTCAAACCTCAGGACGCCGCTCGGACCGGTAGTTAGAACGAATCCATCCTCCCGCGGACTCGCCTGCGCGGGGATGTGGTCCGAATGCGCGAGCCTGCGTTTATCGTCCTGCTGGAGATAGACTCGCCAACTTTCCTGGGTTTCCGCCGCAAACTCCGGCAGATCCGCGATGTTGAAAGCGACTTCAACCCAGCTTCCCTCCCGGTTGAAGAATGACGGCTGAGCCTCACGCTCTGAATCATCTTTCAGCACGGCGAGATCCGGGGTGAAGAGTCCGCTGCTTTTGACCCAGAGTCGAAGTTCGTCTCCGACAAATGAGACTGCATGGGCGACAGCAATACGTTCCACAACCTTGAATTGCAGTCCGTTTGCGGTCCAACTTGGGACGACCTGTACGCCATTTTCGAAGCTGCAAGCCTCCAGCGCGCCGGCCGATCCCCACCTGTAACGATCAGTAAATTTCGATTCGTGGCTCTGACGACCATCAGATATGGCCATGTGAGCCGTCAGCACGCTTCCTCGCGCAGAAGCGGCGGCAAGATGGCAGTCGAAGTCGAATACTGCCTCAAAGGCACAAGTTGAAACATCAACTGAAGTATTGGAGCTCCCTTCGTTGGCGGCAGGCTCCGTGTATCGGCGCACTAATGCATCCGTGCGACGTCCTTCCTCGTCCTGAAGCCAGAGCTCAATGTCCACGCTCGCAGACTTCGATGTTTCCGGCAGCAGGTAGGCCCAAAATCTAACCGTGAACGTCCGGGCGCCTGTCCATTTGGCGGCGCGAAGCTCGGCCCTCGAGGGAAGGACTTCCTTCGTTGTTTCCTTGTTCATCTTAAGAAGATTCGCCTTTGATTAGGTTCTATGGGTGTTCGACTCTGAATTCTATCGTGGATCGTTTTTCGGCAGAGTCGAGGGACGCGTTGGCGTAATCAGAGGGTCTCCGCTGTAATCTCAGCAGCAGATGGCACTTCAGAGAGGCACAGTGCGGCTCCCAGCGTGTGCCAGTGATCGGCTAAGGCGCTGTTCTGCGGCATCAGCCAACCGGCTGAGGCGGACTGTCGTCTGAATATGGCAGTTTGATTCAGGACCGGTGTGACGGCTTGAACCAGGACCACCCCCTACTCGCCGGTTGCTTGCGACGGTTTGAGTCAGGACCACCAGCGGCCGATCTGTCGTATTCGACGGTGCGAGACTACGTGCGGGTCCGACGGCCGCAGATCGATGTCGAGGCCGGCCGCCGGGTGGAAGCGTTTGTCCCGCAGGAACACGCGCCGGGCGCGGATGCCGAGGCGGACTTCGGTGAAGTCTGGGGCACCCTGAATGGGGTGAAGACCAAGTGCCATATGTTCGTTTTGCGGCTCTCGCACTCCGGCAAAGCGATCCACCGGATCTACCCAACGCAGGCTCAGGAGGCTTTCCTGGAAGGTCACATCGAGGCGTTCAACGAGACGTCCGAGGTCGTGGTGTTCCTCACCCCGACCCTGCGCCGGCGGCGCGGCCTGACCGAAAAGGCCGCTGGCGCGGCCGTGGACCAGGCCTGCCGTCGACTGCGCACCGTCCGGGCGGTGCTCGATGAAGCGCTTACCGTTGCGGGGAAGGAACAACTGAGCTACCAGGGGTTCCTGGCCGAGTTGCTGCTGGCCGAGTGTGATGGCCGGGACCGGCGCTCCTCCATCCGCCGCGTCAAAGCCGCCAACTTTTCCCGGGACAAATGGCTGGGGGACGATTTCGACGCGAACCCGAACATCAAACCCGCCACTTTTCAAAGCCTTGCGACCGGGGACTGGATCCGCAAAGGTGCACCACTGTGCCTCATCGGGGACTCCGGGACTGGAAAATCCCAAATGCTCATCGGCCTCGGCACCGCCGCGGCGGAGCAGGGGTACCGGGTGAAATACGCCCTGGCGACCTGGCCCGTGAACGAACTTGTAGAAGCCGCCGACGAAAAGATGCTGGCCAAAACCATCGCCCGCTACGGGCGCGTCGACCTGCTCTGCATCGACGAACTCGGCTATATGGAACTGGACCGCCGCGGCGCCGAACTCCTCTTCCAGGTCCTCACCGAACGCGAAGAGAAGAACTCCATCGCCACATCGTAAGCAACGAATCATTCTCCGGCTGGACAAAGACCTTCACCGACCCCAGGTTGTGCGCCGCAATCGTGGACAGGCTTACGTTCAATGGAGCCATCATCGAAACCGGGACAGACTCCCACCGACTCGCTCACACCATCGCCCAACAAACCGGAGGCTAGCCGGGTGTCGTTGGACTACTGATGCGAACTATCCGCGCGTGGGATCCTCGGTAAGGTGCCGATTCCGCCTCTCGATTAGCTTTTGGAGGTAACGGGCCAGCACCAGCCTCTCCACCTGACGCCCTATGGGCCCGAACGGTGCCGCGAACTCGATCCGATCAATCATCGTGGTGCCCGCCAGATCCTGACTGAACTCATGGACGTGCCGGAACCGCCGAAACGGACCTTTAACCTGCTCATCCACAAAATAGTTCGGGGACTCCATCTCGGTGATCCGGCTCGTCATATGGAGCGGAACGCCGAAGTGCCAAGCTCGCCACGTGACCTCCTCACCCAAAGAGATGAGCCCGGACGTGACGCCGGCAACCGCCTCTTCACGAGAGTGCGCCATCGAGTCCTTGTGGGCGTCGATACTCCGGGCACGGTCAAACAGTTCCGATTGGGGCGTGCCCGTCCGTGTCGTGCACTCAAAGTAAACGGCCATTGTCAGAGTATGGCAGTTCGTTCAGGGTCTGCTCGAACCGCGGAAGCCCTGGCCCACTGCGCCGTCGCCTCCTGATGTGGCAAGGTCCAGCACTCAGGCCAACAGGGTCGTGCGTGGTTTTGGATCAGGCCGTCTCAGTGATCCTGAAACACGTTGACATACTCAGTCGTCGTGATCAGCTGATCAAGATGGTCGAGGCGACGCTGGGGACCCCGTTGCCGTCCAATGCGAAGAGCATATACGTGCCGGGGACCAGCACGCCGCGATCCGCCGGCAACTTCAGCGTCGCGGTGTTCCCGGACACTGCCGTCGCGGTCACCGGGATCCGCCGCTGGTCGGTGTTCACCGTATGGGTTACAGTGCTCATCCGCATCAGGGAGAACTTGCTGATCGGCGTTTTAGTGGTGACTGAAATCGTGCTGCCGGCCGCGGCGGTAGCCGGTGCGGTCGCAATCGTCGGCCTGGTGCGGGCGCTGCCGTCGGCATTGAGCAGATAGGGCGGTGTGAAGATCTCTCCGTCCAGATGATTGGTGGTGCAGCCGTTGCACAGGCCGCCGCCGCCGACGAAAACCCGGCCGTCAGAAAGAAGCGTCGCCACGCTGTGGTAGGTCCGGGGAATGGCCATCGGGGCCAGCGTCGTCCACTTTCCAGTTGCCGGGTTCCAGATTTCCGGAGACATCCTGGCGTCGGTGTCGGTGAACACCACGGGATTGGGCTGGCCGCCGACCACGAACACCTGGCCGTCGGGTAATGCGACGCCGCTCGCGAACGACCGGGTGAATGCCATGTCCGCGGTCCGGGACACAGTGGCGGTCTTGTTGATGTCGATGGTGTAGGCCCGTGCCGTAGCTATGCCATTATCGTAGGCGGTTGCCCCGCCCACGGTCAGGATCTTTCCGATGTCGTACATCACGGCGTCGGCGTTCATCGCGTCAGGGCTGTCCGACCGCAGACCGGCCGAGGTGATGCTTCCATCGCCGCTAGTAGTGATCCAGTTCATCTGGCGGCTCGGCCCGGCTTGGAAAACCCGGCCACCCGAGGTGGCAAACAGCCAAGGGTGATTGTCGGAACGATACCCGCCCCGGGGATCGGCTGTCAGGATGCTGTCAACGGGTACATTCGGCAAAGTTCGCCAGCCGCCTGCAGCGGACCATATTTCGCCGTTCTTGCCGCCGATGCCGCCTGACCACGATCCCCCGATGGTGAACACCTCACCGGTGGAGGTGGTCACGTTGCTTTGGTAGCCGCGGGCGATCTTCATGTCCGGCCCCGAGGTCCAAGTGTTAGTCTTCGGGTTGTAAATGGTGGTCTTCGAGCTGTTGGCGCCGCCGCTGATCATGATCCTGCCGTCCGCCAGCATCGAGATCCCGGGGCAGAACATGTCGTGACCGGTGTTGACAACCGTGGCCGGGCTCACCACACCGGTGGTGAGGTCCAGGATGGATGTCTGCGTGTAGCCATTGCTGCCGCCGTAAGCGATAGGTGAATAGGCCGACCACGTCAGCAGCTTGTTGCCCGGCAGCACTGCAGCCGCGACCGGAACGAGCGGGAAGTTGATGGTCGGACCCCAGGAACCTCGCGACGGGCCGAGGAGATTGATCTCGGCGGCGCTGCTCCATGGACCGCGGTTGCCGGCCTCGGTGGTTGCGGTCAGCCGGACATAGCGGGCACCGACCGTGGGGAAGGTCACCGTCTTCTCCTCAATGGTGTCCGGCCACGTCCCGCTGGCTACCGCACGCCAGACGATACCGTCTGAGCTGACCCCGATCGAGTATTTGCCGATCCACCCGTTCTTGCCGTCAGAACGCGGGAGATAGCGGAGTCCCCCGATGCTTCGCGCCGCCTTCGTGTCGATCGTGATGGTGTGCGGCAGCGGTGCTGCGGGCGCCGGCGACCACCTGCTGTGCCAGATCGTCGTGGCACTGCCGTCCAGTACATTGCTGGCCCTGCCGTTGGCCCGGATGACCTCTTCGTCGCTGGCCGAAGCCGTCCAGCCGGTCCGGGGCAGAACACTGGTGGGAGTTACTGTCTGCCCGGCGAGCAGGTTGATCTCGGCGGCGCTGCTCCACGGACCGCGGTTGCCGGCCTCGGAAGTGGCAATCAGCCGGACATAGCGGGCGCTGACTGAAATGAAGCTCACCGTCTTCTCCGTGCCGCTATCCGGCAAGGTTCCGCGGGCCACCGGGGCGCTCCAAGTGGTCCCGTTGGTGCTGACCCGGATCTCGAAGCTGCCGACCCGTCCGTTCTTGCCGTCAGAACGCGGGAGATAGCGAAGCCCCCCGATGCTTCGCGCCGCCTTGGTGTCGATCGTGATGGTGTGCGGCAATGGCGTAGCCGGCGCCGGGTACCAGCGGCTGTGCCACATGGTGGTGGCGCTTCCGTCCAGCACGTTGCTGGCTTGGCCGTTCACGCGGGTGGTTTCCTCGTCGCTGGCCGAAGCGGTCCAGCCGGTCCGTGACAAGGGAAGCGGAGCGGCCTCCGTCGCGGCGGCCGGCAGCGCGGCATTGTGAATGTGAGGTCCGTCCACGCCCGACAAGCCGTCCAGAGTCGCCTCTGCCGCGGCCGGCGGCACCGCACTGTGAATGTGCGATCCGGTCGCCCCCGACGGCACGTGCAGAACGAGTGCCACAAGAGCCGTGATCAGCAATGATCCGATCAGAAGTAAGGACACCCGGCGTATGTCGGTACGCACCGCCAGCAGGATCGCAGGCCGCGGCAGACGGAACGACGCATGTATCACCGCCGGCGTTGCCGGCAGAATTTCAGAGTTGGGACCTGAATTTCTGCCGGAGTCTAAGGCCCGGTCGGAGGGCGGCCCCCAGAACCCGTGGCGGACGTTCCTGCCCTGCTTCCGGCCTGTCGCCGAACGTTCCATTTTAGCCCCCCTGCTGCAATTCCCCCTGGCAAGACAGACTGTAGGGAGGGCAGCATGGGAAAACCTTGGGCCTTAAACGTGGACAGGGCGCGGAGTGCAGCGATCTTCTCGACGCCCGATCACGTGGCCCTCATTCAGAGTCAGGCGGCAGCCGCCCCGATAGTCAATGAGGACCAACTGCGGATCGGTGGAGCGATGCCGAGGGCTCGCTGAGCGAGCAATGCGTCCTTGGGGCGTCCGCGCGTTTGCAGTCCGCCTCCTTGGGTCGCCCGTTGCCTGGCGCGGGAGCGCAGCTGAGCCGATCACTGGAATACCTTCATCGCAGAATAAGATGGCGCTTATGACAAGTTGGAGTGAAGACGTAGGCCCGAGCGAAACCGTGATCGTCCAGGTCCTCGACAGCTTGGGCAGGAATCGTGGAGGCCTGACCAGAGCTGTATTTGACCGCTTCCGTGCAGTCTCCGAGGGAAGGCGCGCGATCCTTGTCACCGTGGCCTTTCAGTCGGACGTTGAAGAGCTCTTCGACGAACTGAAGAGGGACGGGTCGCTTCCTGCGCATGCCGAACTCGTCAGCTTCCATCAGGATCTCCGTCGCCGTACCCGCGAGTCACGCCAAAGAATGGTATTTGAGCATCCAGAGTGGGAGTCGAGCCCAGCATTCCAGTCGGTATCTGAAAACGCGGCCTCTTGGAGCCTTCGACGATATTTCGCTTCGGGTGCGTTCGTTGGTCTGGTCGGCAGAGCGGCTAACGGGGAGCTGCGCCATGTCGATAGACACGACGACGACCGGCCTTGGCTCCGGATCTACCGTGATACGGGCTGGCCGGGCGGAGCCATTGCAAAGCGGGACTATTTTGACGACGAAGGAAATGTCCGCTTTAGGACCTACGTTGGAGTGGACGAATGCGCGTATATTTCAACGTGGGTCAACCCGGGCGGATATGAATACCGAACCGTCGAGCACACGTCCGGGGACCCTGTACTCCACAACGATATGCGCTGGGCCAACAGCGCCTGGCTGGCCGAGAAGCTGGACGAATTCGGGCCGGCGGTTGTCTTCAGCGACGAGCCCCGGACTAGCTTCGCGCTGGCAATCGCCTCTCCGGGCGTCTTTCATGTGGCTTCAATCCATACCACGCACTACAAGAACAATCGAGACAATGCCGACGGCTTGAAGCAATGGATGAAGCACCACGTAGAGTTCATCGACAACGTTGGACTGTTCGTCTTTTTCACTGATACACAGCGGCGCGACTTCATCCAGGACACCGGTTGCCCCTCAGAGCGAACGACGGTTGTCCCGCACGCGGCTCCATTGGATCAGGGGGCCGCTTTGCAGCGCACCCTGAACCGGGTGGAGCAGACCTTCGTTACCGTCGCCCGACTTACTGACGACAAGCAAGTTGACCACGCCATAAGGGCCTTCGCTAAGGTGCATAGCGCATTCCCGGAAGCCAGATACAAGATTTTCGGAATCGGGTCCGCTGAGGCAGCTCTTCGAAAAGTCATCTCCGAGTGCAAGCTTGACGGTATAGTCACCCTCGAAGGCCACACCACTGAGCCCCTCAATCAATTTGCCACAGCTGACTGTTCGGTCCTGACGTCCCGTTATGAGGGATTCGGACTGGTGCTTACGGAGAGTTTCGCCTGCGGCACTCCGGTGATTTCGTACGACGTCGTCTACGGCCCGCGGGATATTGTCCAACATGGTCACAACGGACTGCTGGTCCCGCATGGCGATATCGAAGCACTCGCGAATTCGATGATCGAGTATCTGCAGAATCCTGCGTTGAGGGCGTCCTTGCGCGCGGGGGCGGCCTCCACAGCAAGGCGCTTCGGGCCTGATACCTGGAGACAGGGCTGGATGTCCACCGTGTCAGGCCGTCCTACGGATGATAGAGAACCGCTGGGCCACAGCGGTTCCCTATGACCATGAAGGTATAAAGACGAACGAGCTCCGCAAATAGGATCATCGCCTCGGAGTCCGCCCCGCGGTTCTGCGCTGCCGTTAAACGTGCCTGAGGCCTGCATAACTGTATTGAGGGCCGCCGCATACTGCGGCGCAGTCCCCAAATCGCCGGCAGATCCATTGCGTCATTCCTGGCCATGTCCACATCACTTCGCCCAGGAAGTTTATTGCCGGCAACGCAAAAGCCCGACTGGTATACCCAGCCGGGCTTCTGCGTGATTTGCTGCTACACCCTAAACCTTCAAGGCTAAGGCAGACCGACGGTCGCAAACTGCATGTTGTGATCCGAGGGAATCGTCCCCACATAGTTTCCCAGTGCGTCGATTTTGGCAACGTTTTCGTAGTACGAGACCCTCATTTTTGACGTGAAGATGTAATCGATGTATGAACCGCTGGTTCCGGCCGCGCCCTGTCTGGCTGCTCGTTCAAATCCGTTCCAGCTGTTGACGCGCCGGTTGACAACCATTTCGGCGGTCGCTGCGCCACTTGGGTACCAGCTCTTATAAGTGTTGCCCAAGGGATCGACGAGCCCCGTGCTCGTGACAACGTCGTAGGGGCCGTTGGAAGGGTCCGTCCACTTGTTTGAGTTCATATCGCCGACAAGAACAACCGGCAGGCCGTTAGGGTTTTGGGTCCTAATGGTGTCCGTAACGGTCTGGGCCTGCTGCTTGCGCAGGGTGTTGGACGCAGCGTCCTTTCCGGTCTCCAGATGAGTGTCGGCAAAGAACACGTGCTTTCCTGTGGGAATTTGCACCACCTCAGCCCATGCTACGTAACGCGCGCCGTCACTTCCCGTGGCTCCAGGGAGCTCCTTGGAACCTGACCGGAACGGCTTGACCGTCTTGGAATTATAGAAAATCTTCGTTCCGCCAGATGCGCCTCTGTCGGCGTAGACGCAGTTCGTCGGACGCGTTGAGTCCACACAGTTGTTTCGGTTCGCGTTGATAAGTTTGTAAGCTCCGCCCGCGGCTGTGAGCCGATCTCGGAGATCTTCAAATTGCGTATAACCGCCCGGTCTGGTGTCGCCATCAATCCATGACTGTGACGCCTCCTGAACGCCAAGGACGTCCGGCATTTTGGCGACGATGTTCTGCACTATGCCGCCCCGCCGGTCCGCCCAAGTCTTTTCCTCCGGCATGCCGTCATGACATTTTTCGCAGTGAATGTTGTACGTCGCAACGGACAGGGGATGAGCGATTGCCGGCATCACGGGCACTGCTGCCGTTGTTGCCTTCACAACGGCCGAGTATGACGTGATAGCGGATCCGGTTGCTGAGAGCGCACGGACCTGCGCATAATACGGCGTTGCGGGTGACAAGCCACGAACCTCGCCTGACGGGCCTGAGGTGGTCAGGTAGCCCGGCGAACCCATGTCAGCCCTACTGCTCCATGCCAGCCGATACTGCGGGGCGTTGGCAACGACTCCCCAGGCGAAAGTCAAGGTCGTAGTGCTTTGGACCGTGGACTTCAGTCCTGCCGGGGGAGCGGGCGCGGCCACCAGGGTTTTCGCCGTCACAGCGGCTGAATATGCGGTGAGGTCCGCTCCAGCTGCGTTCAAGGCTTTGATCTTGACGTAGTAGGTCGTTGACGGCTTCAACCCCCCGTAGCCTGCGGTGAGACCTGACGCGACATTTCGATAAAAAGGAGCCCCCATGTCTGACGCGGTTGAATACATGAGCCGGTAACCAACCGCGCCGGAAACAGCGTTCCAACCCATGGTCAAGTAGCTGGAGGTCTGGGAAATCGCTTTGAGGCCGGTCGGGGGGGCTGGCGCGGGCGGGAGGGTTTTGGCCATCACGGCCGCTGAATATGCGGTGAGGTCTGCGCCGGCTGAGTCCAAGGCCTTGATCTTCACGTAGTAGGTGGTTGACGGCGTCAAGCCCCCGTAGCCACCGGTGGTGCCGGACGCGATGTTGCGGTAGAACGGCGCACTCATATCCGACGCGGTCGAATACATGAGCCGATATCCGACCGCGCCGGTCACCGGGTTCCAGGACATGCTCAAGTAAGTGGACGTGGTCTGCGACGTGGTCTTCAGCCCGGTCGGAGGTGCCGTAGCGGCGATGGCACTCGGTGTTCCCATGCCGAAAACAAGCATTAGTGTCAGGAGAATCGCTGCAGCGCCCGATCCCGTGCGTCTTCCTGTGCGCAAACGCGTCAACATCTGAGACCTTCCATAGAAGCGTATTTTTTTGTGCAGGACACCCTTCGCCCCCGCGGCGGATGTTCTGGGCAGGTTGTTGCCGGTCAGCCGCCAGTACCACAGCGGCTCAGACAGTCCCTAATCCTACAACCCGATAATGGGTACGATCGGCAGGATCTTCCCGGTAAATCGGCAGGATTTTCCCGGTAAATCGGCAGGATCTTGCTTTTAATGGGTACCATCGGCAGGAGTTTCCGATTGGTCGGATGTGTTTGTTCCTCGGCTATGGTGTGGGGACCATGATGGTCCAGCGATGGCCATCAGCTATCGAATGCGAGGCACTACGAAGATGAGAGAGCGGAACGGGCGCTACCGGGAATAGCGGCGTTGTCGGATTCGCCGGGGAGCGCAGACTGCACGAACTGGGCGTGCGCCATCTGCTGATATTTCGAAATATTGAAGACTCGCCTGGGTACACGGCCCTCAACGTACTGTTGCAGGCCTTTGTGGACGCCCTCCACTGAATTCTCAACAAGTAGTCCGTATCCGTCTTGAAGAACGTACCTCGCCCCGATGATGTCCGTGGACACTATGGGCTTCTTGAGCGTGAGGGCTTCCAGGAGCACCATGGGCTGACCCTCATGGTTTGAGGACAGCACGAAGCAATCCGCGCGGGCAAGAGCCGGGAAAGGGTTGTTTCGCAGGCCAGCCAACAAGACGTTCGCTGAAAGATCAAGATCAGCTATCAGCATTTCGAGAGATTGCCTGAGTGGTCCATCCCCAAGGACCACCAGGCGACCGGTCGGGTCCGTCTTCCGGAATTCATGAAAAGCGCGGATTAACTTCTCATGATCTTTTTCCGGCGACATTCGTCCCATGGTGATGAAGGTTCTGAAGTCGGGTGAGAACCAATCAAGCAAGTCTTGGTCCAAATCCTCGTCGGCCAACTCGAGTGTCTTGGTCGGGTTAATTTGGTTCACAGCATGCACGAATTTATGGTCAGGCAGAGCCAAAAATGAACCCAGGTGGTCGCGGTTTTCTTCGCTTATGACCTCAGAGACGGAGACGAGGGCATCAAAGGAGGGGTAAATGCGGAAAATCGATTCAAGGTGCGGGAAGCGCCCCAGCCATTCGCTTCTCATATCATTGTGCAAAAATGCAATCCGCCGCGAAGGTTTGGGAGCCGAGCTCATAAGCGCAGTCCAGAATGTGGAATATCCCTCAAATTCAATTACGGAATCAAATTTGTGCGGTCCAAATATTCTCGTGAATTCCCGAGCAAACGTTCGTCGATAAATTTTCATCTGCGAATCATTCGCCAAAGTGCGGTGTTTATTTAGACGGTCCACAACCCATTTCTCCTCGGGCGTAAAAAGCTGACGCCCGACCCTTCCTATGACCCTTACATGGGGAGGGACTTTTTCGAATTGTTCAACTCTCTCCGGATGCGCTGCAGTGTCGTCTACCGGTACCACCACCGTAACGTCGTATTCCTCAGGGTCGATGTAGTTCAGAAGGTTGAGCAGGGACGACGTGATTCCGTTTGGAATAAAACTGTGATGGAAAAGGAGTGACTTTTTCGCCGGGGCGTAACTCGTCAACATATGCGTATCATCGCCGAAGAAGAAGAAGTCCACAACGCGTGCGGATGCCCTTCCGTCTTCTTGCGGGCAATACTCCTCGACCAGGTCCGCGTGGAGGTTAGTTTGATCATCATTGGCTAACTGCTCAGCAACGATCTTGACAAGTTCGTCGATGGTGTTCGCTGTGGGGATGCCTATTGAGCTCGGATCTATGTACAGGCCCCGTTCGTTCTGATACTCATCGAGGTCGTAGGTGTACAACGCCACGGGTTTCCCGGTGGGCAGGAAGTCAAAAACAATGCTCGAATAGTCAGTGATCAGTAGGTCTACGGCCGCGAGGAGTTCATTCGTCTCGATGCTATCGGGAACTATAGTTGCGCTCAGGTCTGCTCCGGCCAGAAGCTCCTGTGTCCTGTGGTGCGCCCGAAAAACTACGTTGCAATCCAGGTTTGCGAGCGTTGTGAGATCGGAGGTCAGCCGCTCCATATCGAAATGTGTCGTGCTCAAACCTCCGCGCCATGTGGGGGCGTAAAGGACCACCGGCCGCATATCGGATGCGGGGATTCCGAGCGCCCGCCGCAAGCCGATGCGCGCTGGCACCGAGGCGTTGAGTGTTCGGTCGACTCGCGGGTAGCCGGTAACCGCAACGCGCCCGGACATTATGGTGTCCACATCGTAGCGCCGCGTCAGGACGTCAGCGGTAAATTGATTCGCGGCTATGAGGTGGGTGGCGTGCAGGAAGTTGCGGGCCACGTTCTTGTGCTCTAGAAAGCCAGTTCCGATGTCTTTGCCGAGGGTTTTCAAAGGCGTGCCGTGCCAGGTGTTCAGGTATTGCTGTCCGGGCCGTGCGGCGAAGTAAGCCGGGAACGTGACGTTGTTAATCAGGTATTTTGCTGTGGCAAGGTGGCGCCTGTATCCGGCAGTGTTGCGCCTGACTATGGCCACGTTTGGGTGCGTGTTTACGCTGTGCGGGATAAAGGTATTGTCATTGGCGACCCACACGTGGAGGTAGCCATCAAATTCCCGGCGTCGTATTAGTTCTTCGAAGATCGCCAAGGGGTTGCAGCTGATGGACTCGCCGTGGAAGCTCTCGTAAAGAACAACGTTTTCCCTTAGCGGCAGACTTTCCCGCCAGGATGTGTAGTACATGACGTCGAGAAGGGCTTTGTCTTTGCGGTAGCCCGTTGTGTCCACCCCATGGGCGTGATCGAACACTCTGCCCATACGGAAGCTTGCCGCCGCCGACTTGAACTCGTGAGTGAGCGTCAGGGACTGGCCCAGCCGGTAAAACCAGCCCGAACGGATTTCGTTGCTGCGATCTATGGCTGCTTGATACGCATCCGCCGCCTGGCTATAGAGACCCAGAGAGAACGCTTTGTCGGCCACTTCCATGCTCGCTTGCGGCGCCGGATTTCTTAGAGCAGCTTGGAGTGCGTCGTCAACGTATTTTTCAGCGTAGTCTGACGCTGTTGATGCAGCACCGTTTGAAGCCGCGATGCTGTCAACGGGCGCAGGCCCACCCAGCCAATGAGCCGCGCAAGCCTCTTCATACCGTTCCAAGCGTTCGAGCACGAACCCGCGCCGGT
Organism: Arthrobacter sp. P1_D12; assembly: GCF_056406175.1. Lineage (NCBI taxonomy): Bacteria > Bacillati > Actinomycetota > Actinomycetes > Micrococcales > Micrococcaceae > Arthrobacter > Arthrobacter sp. P1_D12. The sequence goes on along the minus strand of NZ_JBFUAR010000010.1, from coordinate 71,432 downwards.
AGGCCCAGTAGGCGGACGGTTTCGAACTTGACGCGAGGCCAAATGCATACGCGTCCGCAGCATCAGCCCAACGCTCCAGGCGTTCATACACGAAGCCACGCCGAAAGTGCCACGAAGTCTCGTTGGGACTCATGGCCGTTGCCCGACGGTACATTTCCGCCGACGCCTCCCATTCGTAACACCTTTCGAGCGCGTGTGCCGCCCGGTATGCAAGCGTCGCATTGTGGGGCTGACTGCTAAGTTCGCGGGTATATGCAAGGGAGGCCTCAGTCCAGGCTCCGAGCTGCTGGTAAAAAACGCCCACACCGAACGAGGCTGCATTGAGCTTCTCGTCCATTGCCGCTGCCTTGGCAAACGGAGCGTTCGCCGCCTCGGGATTCCCTCCGCGTTGTCTGCAGGATCCCTCCTTGAAGTGAATCTCCGCCGCACTCGGGTCCAGACGGTTGGCCGCGGCATAGGCTTCGGCTGCTTGCTCGTACCGGTTCATGGCCTCGCGCGCCTCGCCGAGCCGAATGTGCCATGCTGCGCTTGCGCCGTGCAGTTCGAGTCCGGCCTCCAGCGCTTGGATCTCCAGCCAGCGGTGACCGGAACGTTTATGTTCGGCTGCGAGAGCCGAGTGATCAACTGCCGTACTGTCCGGTAGGGGGACCGCCGGGTTGCCGTTGGCTTCCTCAGTTCGTTCGGGTGCTCCCGACTTGGGCGGTGCCAGATCCGGGCTGGATTTCACGTCGACGACAGTTACCCCCGGGTTGCTCCGCAGAAGCGTGAGGCGTTCCCGCCAGTCGTCGTTGGCTGGCTCCATGGAGACGGCCTCTGCGAGGAGCGCGTGGGCCTCTTGCAGGGCGCCGAGCTGCAGCTGGGCAACGCTGTAGTGGAAGACGACAGCACTGTCTCCACCGTGCCCGTTGTGATACAGGTCGCGGTATCCTTCGAGCGCGGCCGGCCAATCGTCGTTGATCTCAAACTGGCGGGCGGCAGCAAACGCAGCCGCGGTGTGGGGGTTGTTGCCCGCCACACGGCTCAGGTCGGTCTCGCGGCACCTTCGATGCGAAGGGTGGTTAGATCAACGGGTTCAGATGCTGGCGTTTGCCCGGACCAAGTCGTCCGGGAAGTCAACCTCAACGGCGTAGAACTCGCTGATGTCCACCGGGGTCCACTTGACGTCGTCCTGCTTGATGGTCAGTTCAATGGCGCCCTCGAAGTAGTCCTGGTCGTCGACTTCGATAAGCCGCTTCAGGAACTTCTTCTTGTCCTTCGAGCTGACGTAGTTAATTCCAACAGCCTCGCCCTGGGCAACGTTGGCTGGCACTGTCTTGGAGAGCTCCAAAATGTTGCCGTCTGCGTCGGTGATGTACTTGACTTCTTCATCGGAAACCGAAGACACATCAACGGTAATGAAAGACTCATCGCGCTTGATGTAGGGCGCCAGCATCTGAAGTATGTCGGGGTCAAACACGACGTCGCCGTTCATCCACAGAACGCCGCCCTTGGCCGAATTCCGGATTGCCTTCAGGAGGCTCTTGGAAGTGTTGGTCTGGTCAAAGTTCTCGTTGTACACAAACGACGCGTTCGGCACGTGTTCGAGGATCATTTCGAGCTTGAAGCCGACAGCAATAGTGAGGCGGAGCCCCTTGCCGAATGCTTTCTGCAGGTTGTGGACCTGCTGGTGCATGATGGTGCGTCCGTCACTAAGCTCTGTCATGGGCTTCGGGTGTGGGCGCGCCAGCCGCGTACCCATTCCGGCTGCAAGGATTACGGCCTGAACTTTCATGTGTCTTTTCCTCTTCTAGAGCGATCCGGGTGGCGGGAGCGGCGAGCCATTGCATCGCTAGAGATCGCCCCGGAACCGTATGCACGGGCCAGAGGGCGCTTCCCCCGCGTCCAAGCATAAGGGTTCAGTCACGGGACGCCCAATGACGCTCGTTACCGAATGTTGGCGGTGCGTTAACTTTCAGTTGGTGCCCGCGTCGGCCGGGTCGGCAACGCGGGCTTTGAAGTCCGCATCCCGGTCGGCTGGCCGGCGGGTGCGGGTGCCGGCGCTAAAAAGGTTTCCGCAATATCAACTCGACGTTTTGGTCGATGTCCTGTCCCAGCATTCTCTCGCGGTCAAGTCCTGGGCGGTTGCCGGAGAGTTCGAGGCTCAGCGCCGCCAGGGACGGGGCAGTCTGGGTTCCTTCATGCGTGACCGACTCTGGTGCTGAATGGTCGATCAACGTGCCCGCGATCGACAGTGTCCCGTCGCCGTTGTCCAAGAGTTCAATGATCCTTGATTGTTGCGGATAGTCGATGAGGGACGCGGTCGTGATTTCCCAGAATCCGCCGGTTTCGTATTGCGACTTGTGAGGGGTAATCCTGTGCCTATGTATATGGCCGTTCATCCAGGCGACCACGTTGGGAAAACGGGAGATGAGCTCTACGACAGCGGAACGGTTCAACGGCTGCGGTCCGCTGGTGGAGGAGCGCTCATCCTTCTCAAAGGAGGACAACGGATGATGGCTGAACAAGATTACAAGGCGATCTTTGGCATCAGACTTGGTGAGTTTGCCCTTTGCACTGTAGAACTTCTGGGATACATGCCGAAGTTGATCTTCCAGCCACTCCGCCTGGGGCGCGTCCAGCTCGGCTTTGATGCTGCCATTGGGTCTCGCGGTGTTCAGCATGATACCCATAACATCTGGTGAGATCTCGAATGTGTAGTAAGGCGCCTCACTGGAGCTTCGGCCAGGGGCGGACCGGGTCTGGGCGGCATCCGCCGGCAAGGCATCAAAAAACTCCGCCTTGCTGAACGGACGGCGAAGCGTGGACGCGCGCACCGGCCGGGAAGGCATCGACTTTATGAGGTTCCTGCGTTCGCTGTCACTTGCGCCGTCGACTATTTTCCAGAAGTCCGAGGTGTCCATGCCATGAGGCAGCCGGATCGGAAGCCGGCTGCTGACTCGGACAGTGTCGACGAATTCGTCCTTTGGCGACAGGAACGACCGTCCTGATTCATCGTGATTGCCGAAGCCGATGTGCCATGGGACATTTGCCCCTTCCGCTGCTACCGGCTTGACTGCAGCTGCGAGGAGCCCGGGAACCGTGGGGTAACCATGAAGCGTTTTCCAGTCGTCCGGGGGTATCAATGAAGTTTCGGGTTCGGGATGCCAGATGCTCTTGGACAGCTGCAAGGGGGCCGGGCCATCGTCCTGGACTCCCTGGTAGCCGCCGCCCGGGTGCGAGGAAACCTCAAGGCCTTTGAACACACCGATCGCTGCCGCCAGTTCACTGACCGCATAAGCGTTGGTAAGGTCGCCTGTAGCCACCAGACAGTCCAGGGGTCGTTCACAAATGGGGCCGCGTCGGACGGCGTTAAGTTTCCGAATTGTGGCGTCCAATACGTGGACGGTAAAAAGATCTTGTGGCCGAAATCTCGTTGAACTGGGAAATTCATCCGAGAAGTCATAGTACTGCCAAAGAAACGTCAGCCGACCCGGATTGGCTGCGTCGAGCACATGGGTGTCGGTCAAATGGCCGAAAGTCGCCAGAGCTGTGCGTTGGGTGTTCGAGGTGCTGTTCCGGGTCGATAACTCTTCCCGTACGACTGTCTGAATAGCCGGCCCGCGTGCGAGCCGCCGGTACGGCAGACGCTGCTGGCGCAGGGGTCCGAAAGTGACTGAGGCGTCCAAAGTTGTCAGCGTTGAATCTAGGTCAAGCTGCGCCGGCCTGGCGCCCGGGGCGTCAGGCACCAACAAGCCCGTGGACTCGGACAGTCCCAGAACAGTGGCCCCTATCGCGGCACTTGTTGCCCAGCGAATTGCGTCACGTCGTGATAATTGCATCTTGCCCTGCTCTGCGCTGCTCAAAATGAGGTCTTCACTCAACTTAGGGCTGGCTTTGGACCGGACCAGATCGTCAGTGAATTCTACCAGCGCCTATGCGCCGTCGAATTCGCGAATCCGGGTCCCTACGCCTACCAGTTCTTCGATCGCTGCGACCGTGCGCGCGGCGGCCTTACCGTCCCCGTACGGATTAACGGCGTTTGCCATTGCAGCAAAGTGCGCGGAATCGTGCAGCAGGCGGTTCACTTCGGCAACAATCCGCTCTTCGTCGGTGCCGATCAGCAGCACCGTCCCCGCGACTACCGCCTCGGGCCGCTCGGTGTTATCCCGCATCACCAGGACGGGCTTGCCCAGGCTAGGGGCTTCCTCCTGGACTCCGCCCGAATCCGTCAACACCACGTGGGCAGCGGACAGCAGGCGGGTGAACTCGCCATAGGCCAGCGGTTCAGTGACCAGCACGTTGGGTTTGCCGTCCAGCGACGGCAGCACGGCCTCGCGAACCACCGGGTTCTTGTGGGCGGGCAGGACAATCACGAGATCCGGCTCGGCGTCGGCGATCCGGGCCAACGCCCGTCCCACGCTGCGCATGGATTCGCCCTGGTTTTCGCGACGGTGCGTGGTAACCAGCAGGATTCGGCGGCCGCTGGTTGCCAGCTCTTCCAGTCTGGGGTCCGTGAAGGGGAGCCGCTTGTCCACCGTGGCCAGAAGGGCGTCAATCACCGTGTTGCCGGTCACGACGATGTCCTCCGGGCTGACGCCTTCCCTCAGCAGGTTTTCCCTGCTGGTGGAGGTGGGAGCCAAATGCAGCCGCACGATCTGGCTGGTGATCTTGCGGTTGGCTTCTTCCGGAAAGGGCGAGAGCAGGTCTCCGCTGCGCAGCCCGGCCTCGACGTGCACCACGGGGATGCCGTGGTAGAACGCTGCGATGGCGGCGGCCGTGGACGTCGTGGTGTCGCCCTGGACAACGACGGCGTCCGGCCTCGACTCGGCAAAGAGTGTCTCCAGGCCGTCGATGGTGCGCGTCATAATGGCGGACAGGGACTGCCCCTGCTGCAGGATGTTGAGGTCATGGTCCGGAACAATGCCGAACAGTTCGTTGACCTGGTCCAGCATCTCGCGGTGCTGCCCTGTGACCGTCACGATGCAGCGGAAGTGTGGGGCCTCGTGCAGAGCACTGACGATCGGGGCCATCTTGATGGCCTCCGGTCTGGTCCCGAAGATTGGCATGATGGTGTGCATGGACTGTCCCCCAGAAGAGTTGGTTGAGGTGGGTAAAAGCTGGCAGGGCCGCGTCAACCCAGCAGCAGCAAGGCGATGATGAGGGCCGGGACGCTGACTACGACGAATACGACGGCAAGCAGAGCCGTCAGACGCTTGCGGCGGTAAGCCATTTCCTCGTCGTCGTGGTCCAGGTCGGCGGCCCGCTTGGCCGGGGCTGGCCGATCGCTTTCTTGCTCCTGCGTCTTCGGTTCACGCGGTGCGCGGGCGGCTGGCAGCGGTAGTGGCTCGGCGTCTGGGACCAAGAGCATATCGGGAATGTCGCCGTGCAGGCGGCGCCGGCGCAAGTGCCGCGGGGCTGCAACTAGCGGGGGACTTTGCTCGGCGTCATCCTTCAACGTCAGTCCTCCTCGCTCGTAAAGTCGCCGGCTTGGTCGACGACGTCTACCGGGCCAGTCTCAATTCTTACATCCCCGCGTGCTGAATCTGCATTCGGGTCGGCCGGAACCTGTGCTCCACTCATGAACCATGCGGGCTACGACTCGAGCAGGCCCAATAAGTAGGAACCGTAGCCGCTCTTCAAGAGGGGCTCGGCCCTGGCCCGCAGTTCGTCATCAGAGAGGAAGCCCAAGCGCCACGAGATTTCCTCCGGTGCACCGATGATCAACCCTTGGCGTTTCTGGACCGTGCGGACAAAATTTGATGCGTCGTTGAGATCGTCGAACGTCCCTGTGTCCAGCCAGGCTGTGCCGCGAGGGAGGATCTCGACGTGAAGCTTATCCAAGGCCAGATACGCCTTATTCACATCCGTGATTTCGAGTTCGCCGCGGGGAGAGGGTTTCAGTTCGCGGGCAATGCCGACGACGTCATTGTCGTAAAAGTAAAGGCCGGGGACCGCGTAGTTGCTCTTTGGCGTCGGGGGCTTCTCTTCCAGCGTCAGCACGCGGCCGGAACCGTCGAACTCAACGACGCCGTAAGCCCCCGGATTCTGCACCCAATAACCAAAAACTGAGCCTCCGTCAACGTCTGTGTATTGCCCGAGTTGGGTTCCCATTCCGGGGCCATAGAAGATGTTGTCACCGAGGACAAGGGCCACCGAATCGTTGCCGACATGTTCCTGGCCCAGGATGAAGGCCTGGGCGAGCCCGTCCGGGGACGGCTGGACTTTGTAGGTGATGGAAACCCCAAACTGCGAGCCGTCCCCCAGCAGACGGCGGAACGGGTCGGTATCCTGCGGGGCCGTGATAATCAAGATGTCCCTGATTCCGGCCAGGATGAGGGTGGACAGCGGATAGTAGATCATCGGTTTGTCATAAACCGGGACCAGTTGTTTGCTGATGCCAAACGTAATGGGATGCAGCCGTGAACCGGTTCCCCCGGCAAGAATGATTCCGCGCATGGGCACATCCTTTATGTTTATCCAAGCAACCGCAACCGGTAGGGTCTGAGTCATGCAGCGACTTCTCGTCACGGGTGGCGCCGGCTTCATCGGCTCGAACTTTGTCCACTATGTAATGGAAAACACCGACGGCCATGTCACGGTGCTGGACAAGCTCAGTTACGCGGGCAACCTGGAGTCACTTAAAGGCCTGCCGGAAGAGCGCTTCCGGTTCGTGCAGGGGGACATCTGTGACGCCGCGGTGGTTGATGTCCTGGTGGCGCAGGCCGACGTCGTGGTTCACTACGCGGCGGAATCCCACAACGACAACTCGCTGCACGATCCCCGCCCGTTCCTGGACACCAACATCATCGGGACCTACACCCTGATCGAGGCCGCGCGGAAGCACAACAAGCGTTTCCACCACATCTCCACCGACGAGGTCTACGGAGATCTCGAGCTCGATGACCCGGAGCGGTTCACCGAGAGCACGCCCTACAACCCCTCCAGCCCGTATTCCTCCACCAAAGCGGGCTCGGACCTGCTGGTCCGAGCCTGGGTGYGGTCCTTCGGCCTGCAGGCGACCATCAGCAACTGCTCCAACAACTACGGCCCGTACCAGCACGTGGAGAAATTCATCCCGCGCCAGATCACCAACGTGATCGACGGCATCCGCCCCAAGCTGTACGGCAAGGGCGAGAACGTCCGCGACTGGATCCACGCCAACGACCACTCGTCCGCTGTCCTGGCGATCATCGCCGGGGGCCGGATCGGGGAGACCTACCTGATCGGCGCCGACGGCGAGAAAAACAACAAGGACGTCGTCGAGCTGATCCTCAAGCACATGGGGGAGGTGCCGGACGCGTACGATCACGTGGTGGACCGGCCCGGCCACGACCTGCGGTACGCCATCGATTCCTCCAAGCTTCGCGACGAACTCGGCTGGGCGCCGCAGTTCTCCAACTTCGAGGCCGGCATCGATGACACCATCGCCTGGTACCGGAACAACGAGGACTGGTGGCGGCCCCAGAAGGCGGCCACGGAAGCGAAGTACAAGGAACAAGGCCAGTAGATTATGTCGATCGAGTTCTCGAAGAAGCTCTCAGCGCACGAAACCCCGATCCCCGGCGTCGTCCTCTACGACCTTCCGGTCCACGGTGACAACCGGGGCTGGTTCAAGGAGAACTGGCAGCGGGAAGAGATGGTGGCGCTTGGCCTGCCCGACTTCCGTCCGGTGCAGAACAACATCTCGTTCAACGAATCCGCCGGCACCACCCGCGGCATCCATGCCGAGCCGTGGGACAAGTTCATCTCGGTGGCCACCGGCAGGATTTTCGGCGCCTGGGTGGACCTGCGCGAAGGCCCGACCTTCGGCGCCGTGTTCACCGCCGAGATGGACCCCAGCCAGGCCATTTTCATTCCCCGCGGGGTGGGGAACGCCTTCCAGACGCTGGAGGACAACACCGCCTACACCTACCTCGTCAACGACCACTGGTCCGCCGACGCCCAGGGCCAGTACACGTTCCTGAACCTCGCCGACGAGACCGCGGCCATCGGCTGGCCGGTGCCGCTGGGCCAGGCCGAGCTCTCGGACAAGGACAAGGCGCACCCGCGCCTGGCGGACGTCACGCCGATGCCGCCGAAGAAGGTCCTCGTGGTCGGCGCCAACGGCCAGCTCGGCAAGGCGCTGCGCCGGCAGTACGACGGCGACCCGTCCGTTGAGTTTGCCGGCCGGGACGAGTTTGACCTCGGCAGCGAGGACGCCTTCGCCGTACGGAACTGGAAGAACTACTCCACGATCATTAACGCCGCGGCCTACACCGCCGTGGATGGCGCCGAGTCGGCCGAGGGCCGCGCGGCCGCCTGGGCAGTCAACGTCACGGCCGTGGCGCGGCTGGCCCGCACCGCCGTCGAACACGACCTCACCCTGGTGCACGTGTCCTCGGACTATGTCTTCGACGGCACGCGCGCCACGCACGATGAATCGGAGCCGGTGGCGCCGCTCGGCGTCTACGGCCAGACCAAAGCCGCGGGCGACGCCGTCGTCAGCGTGGTGCCCCGCCACTACATTGTGCGCACCAGCTGGGTCATTGGCGACGGCAACAACTTTGTCCGCACCATGGCCTCCCTCGCTGCCCGTGGCATCGAAGTGTCGGTGGTCAACGATCAGATTGGGCGCCTGAGCTTCACCCAGGACATCGCCGCGGGAATCCGGCACCTGCTCGAGACGGGCGCCCCCTACGGCACCTACAACCTCAGCAACACAGGGGAACCGCAGTCCTGGGCAGACATCGCGGCCGATGTGTACGAACTGCAGGGAAATCCCCGGGACGCCGTCACCGGGGTCACCACCGCCGAATATTTCCGCGGAAAAACATTTTCACCCCGGCCGGAGAGCAGCGTGCTGGATCTGACCCGGATCACCGCCGCGGGCTTCCACCCCGCGCCGGCGCACGAGAGGCTCCGCGAGTTCAGCGACGAGCTATGAGGGCGGCTGTGCCGGACCCGGCCCAGTCCGTCCGCGGGTCGGGAGCGTCGGATCAGTTGCGGTCCGTGGCGCATTCCGGCCGCAGCGACACATCGATCAGGCCGCCCGTTTCGATGACGAAGCGTCGGATCCACTGGCCCAGATCCAGGTCCGGATGCGAGGCGACCATCTGTACGTCCGCCGTCGTGCACTGCCCGATCAGGCGGCCCGCACGGGTGACGTGGTAGCTGGAGGTCACTACGGTGACGGACTTCCAGCCGTTGGCCTCGATCAGACGGGAGACGGCCCGCGCTTCTCCACGAGTGTCCAGGTTGGGGGGCCTGAAACAGATGACAGACGGGTTCGGAAAGACTGCTGCATTGCACGCCTCATCCGCAGCACGGTTGCCGAACGTGTCCGTGTGCGAGATTACCAGGACAGGGATGTGAAATTCGGCCTGGATCTGGCGGGCCACTGGCAGGCGTTCGGTGGCCGCGCCGCCCAGCATGATGATGGCGTCCGTCCGGCGCACGCTGAGCGGATCCACGTTGACGAACAGTTGAACCGCAATGAGCAGCCAGAGCAGGATGCCCCCGGCGGCGAAGGCGAGCACCCTGCGGGTGGCGGTATTTACCGCGGGGACGGAAGGAGGCACGGCTAAGAGTTTACGTCGCTCTCGCCAAACAGGTGTCGGGCCTCGCGGTAGCGTAGGGCTGTGCCTGAAACTGTGCCTGAAACTCCTGTCTCCGACGCCGTGCGCGCGGACGTCGCACTGACCGTTGCCCGTCTCTCGGAGTCCCAGCTGCTGGGGCGCATCTTCCCGCGGCTGACGATCCCGCAGCCCGATGGCGCCCCGGCGGCGGCGTCGTACTTGCTGCTGGGGCCGGGGGACGACGCCGCGATTGTCGCCGCACCGGACGGGCGGACCGTGGTGAGCATCGACACCCAGGTGGCGGACCAGGATTTCCGGCTCCAATGGAACAACGGCTACCGGACCACCGGGTACGACGTCGGCTGGAAGGCCGCGGCGCAAAACCTCAGCGACATCAACGCCATGGGCGCCCGGGCCACATCCGTTGTGGTGAGCCTGACCATGCCGCCGGAGACCCTCGTCTCCTGGGTGGAGGATTTCGCGGACGGCCTCGTGGCCGGCATCAGGGGGCTGGGGGCTCCGGCCTGCGCGGTGGCCGGCGGCGACCTCGGCCGCGGCCGCGAACTGGCGGTCAGCGTGGCGATCCTGGGGACCCTTGACGGCAAGGAGCCCGTCCTGCGCTCCGGGGCCCGGCCGGGGGACACCGTGGCCCTGGCGGGAACGGTAGGCCGGGCCGCCGCCGGGCTGGCGCTGCTGGAGTCGGACGTCCCGGTGGGCGCCCTGACTGCCGGGCAGCGTTCCCTCCTGGACACCCAGTGCAGGCCGCAGCCGCCGCTCGCCGCCGGACCGCTGGCCCGTGAGGCGGGGGCGTCCGCCATGATGGACATCTCGGACGGCCTGGTCCGGGACGGAAACCGCATGGCGGCCGCCAGCCGCGCGGTGCTGAACCTGGACGCCGCCGCCCTGAAGGAGCTGGCCGCCCCGCTGCTGCCGGCGTCGGATCGGTTGGGGGCCGACCCGATGGCCTGGGTTCTCGGCGGCGGTGAAGACCATGGGCTGCTCGCCACTTTCCCGGCAGGGGTTCCGCTCCCGCCCGGGTTCACTGCGATAGGCTCAGTAGAGGCCCCTGCACCAACCGAAAGCACGGGAGTTACGATTGCGGGCAGGCCCGCTGACGCTGTGGGATGGGATCACTTTGCAGACTAAGATTGCCGCCAACGCGCAAGCGATGAAGCGGTGGTTGGGCAAGGCGGAAACAACGCTCGGCAACCACAGCGACCGCCTGAACGCCATCAACATCTTTCCGGTAGCCGACGGCGACACCGGCACCAACCTCTACCTGACCGTCCGCGCCGCGGCTCACGCCGCGGACGCCGCCGTGCCGGGACACCCGGATGGGGCACCGGACCCAACCCTGCATGACGTTGGCGCCGTCCTGGCGCAGGCCGGCCAGGTTGCCATGGAGCAGGCCCGCGGGAACTCGGGAACGCTGTTCGCCGTCTTCCTCTGCGCTGCCGCCGAACCTCTGGCCGGGCACACCCGGATCAGCTCACCTCTGCTGGCTGCGGCCCTGAACCGGGCCCAGATCCGGGCCTGGTCCGCGCTGAGTGATCCAGTGCCCGGCACCATGCTCTCCGTCATGGAGGCTGCCGCCCGGGCCGCGGCCGCCGTGGACTCCGCGCACGACGGGGATGACAGCAACCAGACGCTGGGGCTGGCCCTGGACGCCGCCGTCGAGGCGGCCCTCGCCGCCGTGGTCCGCACGGAGGAGCAGCTCGATGCCCTGCAGGCCGCCCACGTGGTGGACGCCGGCGGCGTGGGCATGCTGCTGATCCTGGACTGCCTCCGCTCCGCCGTGCTGGGCGAGGAGCTCCAGAGCGAACTGCTGGACGGACTGCACGGCTACGACGTCCAGGATCCGCATATCCACGTCGGCATGCCGCGCGACGAAGGTGTCGAAGTCATGTGCACCATTTCCCTGTCCCCGCTGGACGCCGCCATGATGCGCCAACGGCTCGACGAAATGGGCGACTCGGTGATCATGAGCCAGGTTGGCGGCGGCGCTGACGCCGCCGGGCGCTACCGCTGGCGTGTCCACGTCCACGTCCTGGATGCGGACCTCGCCGTCGCGCTGATCCGTTCCCTGGGCGAGCCCACGGATATTTCCGTGAGCGAACTCGCAGTCCCGCGCGACCCGGAGGCACCGGCCGCTACAGTTGCCGCCACCGCCGCCGCACCCGTTGTCGCTGCTGCTGCTGCTGCTGCTGCTGCTGCTGCTCCTGCTGCCCCGGCGCGTGCCGCCGAAACCCGAAACCCCGACGGACATGCACGCTGAACTTGAACTGGGCCTGGAGCGCCGCATCGGCAAGCGCTCCGCGGCTGTCATCGAAAAACACCTTGGCATCACCACTGTCGGCGGGCTCCTGAACTATTTTCCCCGCCGCTACCTCAGCCGCGGTGAGCTCACGCCCATCAGCGAGGTCCCGCTGGACGAGGAAGTGACCCTGATCGCCCGGGTGGTCTCCAACAGCACCCGGCCCATGCGCGCCCGGCGCGGCTCCCTCACCGACGTCGTGATCTCCGACGACGCCGGCGGTGCCGCTTCCACGCGGGCCGCCGGCGCACTGCCGGGCACGCTCAAGGTCAGCTTCTTCAACGGGTTCCGGGCCAAGGCCGAGCTGCAGCCGGGCCGGCGCGCCATGTTTTCCGGCAAGGTTACGCGCTACGCCGGATCCCTCGGCCTGACCAACCCGGATTTCCTGCTGCTGGACGAGGACCCCGAAACGCCGGGCATCGACCCCGAGAAGCTCGCCGCCATGCCGATCCCGGTGTACCCGGCCACGGCGAAACTGACCAGCTGGTCCATCCAGAAGGTCATCTCGACGCTGCTGGACACCGTGGAACTGGAAACGCTCGGCGACCCGCTGCCCGCCGAGATCGCGTCGCGGGAAAAGTTCCTGCCGGTCGCAGACGCCTACCGGCTGATCCACGCCCCGCAAACCCCGGCGGACTACCAGCGCGCCCGCGACCGGTTCCGCTACCAGGAAGCCCTGGTGCTCCAGTCGGCCCTGGCCCGCCGCCGCGCCCAACTCGCCGCCGAGGAAGCGACGGCCCGCCGCCCGGCACCGGACGGGCTGCTGCCCGCCTTCGACCGCCAGCTCCCGTTTACCCTGACCGCCGGCCAGGCCGCCGTCGGCAAGACGCTCTCCGACGAGCTCGCCCAGGACTCGCCCATGAACCGGCTGCTGCAGGGCGAGGTGGGCTCCGGCAAGACGATCGTGGCGCTGCGCGCCATGCTGCAGGTGGTGGACGCCGGGGGACAGGCTGCCCTGCTGGCGCCCACCGAAGTCCTCGCCGCCCAGCACTATGAATCCATCCGGCGCACGCTCGGACCGCTCTCCCGGGACGGGATGCTCGGCGGGTTCGGACCGGACGCCGTCCAGGTCACCCTGCTCACCGGCTCCATGCCCACCGCGGCGCGGAAGCAGGCCATGCTCGACGCCGCCTCCGGAACGGCCGGAATCGTGATCGGCACCCACGCCCTGCTCAGCGACAACGTCTCCTTCTACGACCTTGGCCTGATCGTGGTGGACGAACAGCACCGCTTCGGCGTGGAGCAGCGCGACGCCCTCCGGGCCAAGGCCAGCAAACCGCCGCACCTGCTGGTCATGACCGCCACCCCGATTCCCCGGACCGTGGCCATGACCGTGTTCGGCGACCTCGAAACCTCCGTGCTCGATGAGCTGCCCGCCGGCCGCGCCCCCATCTCCACCCACGTGGTGGGGCTCGCGGAACACCCGGGGTGGGCCACCCGGATCTGGTCCCGGTCGCGGGAGGAGATCGACGCCGGCCACCAGGTCTACGTCGTGTGCCCCAAGATCGGCACGGACGACGACGGCGACTTCACCCCGGGCGAGGCCGAACCGTCCGCCGCGGACCTCGAAGGCGAGAACGGTTCCCGGGAACTCGCCTCGGTCACCGGCGTCGTGGAACATCTCCAGGACGAACCGGCCCTTGCCGGGGTGGCTGTGGCACCGCTGCACGGCAGGCAGGACCCGGTCCTGAAGTCCGAGACCATGGCCTCCTTCACAGCCAACCAGACCAAGCTGCTGGTCTCCACCACCGTGATCGAAGTCGGCGTGGACGTCCACAACGCCACGCTCATGGTCATCCTGGACGCTGACCGATTTGGCATCTCCCAGCTCCACCAGCTGCGCGGCCGGGTGGGCCGCGGCGGGCTGCCCGGAACCTGCCTGCTGGTCACCACCCTGGAGCCGGGCCATCCGAGCCGGCGCCGCCTGGATGCCGTCGCCGCCACCACCGACGGCTTCGAACTGTCCCAGGAGGACCTCAAGCTCCGCCGAGAGGGCGACATCCTGGGCGCCTCGCAGTCCGGCGGGCGCTCCACGCTGAAACTGCTGCGCGTGCTCGAACACGAGGACGTGATCGCCCGGGCCCGGCAGGACGCCCAGCGGATCGTGGCCGCCGATCCCGCGCTGGCGGGCCAGCCCCGGCTTGCGGCCGCGATCGATGAATACCTGAACCCCGAGAAGGAGGCGTTCCTTGAACGCGGCTAGGACCACGAGCCAGGCAAACACGTCCGCGGGGGTCCGCGCATGAGCCGGATCATTGCCGGTGCGGCCGGCGGCAGCACGCTGAACAGCGTGCCCGGGAACCTGACACGGCCCACCACCGACCGTGTCAAGGAGGCCCTGTTCTCCCGGCTGGACGCCTTCAACGTCATCGCCGGCGCCCGCGTGCTCGACCTGTACGCGGGATCCGGCTCGCTGGGGGTGGAGAGCGGCAGCCGCGGCGCGGACTCCGTGGACCTGGTCGAATTCGACGCCAAGGCAAGCGCCGTCTGCCAGCGGAACGCCGAACTTGTCAACACCGTCACCGGCCGCAAGGTCGTCGCCGTGCACCGCTCCAAGGTCGAATCCTTCCTCGACCGGGCCGCCGACTCCGCGATCTGGGACCTGGTGTTCCTGGACCCGCCCTACCCCCTGGACGAGCCGGCCCTCGCTGCCGTGCTGGCCAAGCTCGTGCCGCACCTGGGCGAGGGAGCGGTCGTGGTAGTGGAACGCTCGTCCCGGAGCCCCGAGCCGGCATGGCCCCAGGGCATGGAACGGTTTGCCGAGAAGAAGTACGGCGAAACCCGGCTGTGGTTCACCGAGCCCGGCGTGGAAGCCCTGGACGCTGTGGAAGCAGCGGACCTGGAAGCAGGGGACTAGCCGGCCAGCGCGTCCAAATCGACGCCGGCGAGCAGCCGGGCCGGATGCGGACCGCGCGCCGTGAGCGCCGCCGTCCAGACCTCCGGCCACGGCCCCTGCGTCCCGGTCAGGATGATGTTCCCGGGGTACCGGCCAGTGAACATTCCGGCCTCCGCGAAGGCCGAGACGTCGGCCATGGCCTGGCGCATGGCCGCGATCTGGCTCCGGACCAGGGTCAGTCCGGGTTCGTCGCCCACGTTGACGATCAACACGCCGCGCGGCGTCAGCCGGGCCGCCGCCTCCTGGTAGAACCCGGTACACGCGATGTGTTCCGGCGCCTCCGGCCCGGAGAAGATGTCCAGGATCAGGACGTCGAAGCGCAGGTCCGCCGGAAGCCCGGCGAGGGCGTCGCGGGCATCGCCGATCACCGTGTGCAGTTCGGTCCCCTCCGGCAGGGGCAGCTGAGCGAGCACGAAGTCCAGCAGTTCCCGCTCCAGCTCCACCGCGTACTGAACCGAGCCGGGCCGGGTGGCCTGGATGTAGCGGGCCAGCGTCAGGGCCCCGGCGCCCAGGTGCAGCGCCGTGATCGGCTCGCCCCACGGGGCGGCGAGGTCCACCACGTGCCCGATCCTGCGCAGGTATTCGTAGAAGATGTCCGCGGGGTCGGCCAGGTTGACGTGGGACTGCTCGGCGCCGCCGATGCTCAGCACGAAGCCGCCGTCGGTAAAGGGATCCGGTTCGATCACGGCGTGCTGCCCGGTGGTCCGCAGGAACCGCGAGGCCCCGGGTTGCTGCCCGGCCATGTTCACAGCCTGTCGCGCAAGGTCGCCAGCCGCTCGGCGGCCTCCTCCAGCACGTGCAGCTGCTTGCAGAACGCGAAGCGGAGCAGGCTGCGGGTGCGTTCGGCGCCGTCGGCGTGGCAGAAGACGGGCACCGGGATCGCGGCGACGCCCACGAGGGCCGGCAGTCTGCGGGCCAGCTCCACGGAATCGGTAATCCCCAGCGGTGAGGTGTCCACGTTGACGAAGTAGGTTCCCTGCGGGGTCAGCACGTCGAGACCGGCAGCGCGCAGGCCCTCGCTGAGGATGTCCCGCTTGTACCGGAGGGTGTCGGCGATGCCGGCGTAAAACTCGTCCGGAAGCCCCAGGCCCACCGCGATCGCGGCCTGGAAGGGCGTGCCGGAACTGTAGCTCAGGAACTGCTTGACCGTCCGGGCGGCGGCCACCAGCTCCTCCGGCCCGGAGAGCCAGCCGATCTTCCAGCCGGTGAAGGAGAACGTCTTGCCGGCCGAGGAAATGGTCAGCGTGCGCTCCGCCGCCCCGGGCAGCGTCGCGATCGGGATGTGCCGCACACCGAACGTCAGGTGCTCGTACACTTCGTCGGTGACGATGACGGCGTCGTATTTAGCGGCCAGTTCGACGACGCGCTCGAGCACCTCGCGGGGGAACACCGCCCCGGTCGGGTTGTGCGGATTGTTGATCAGCACCAGCTTGGTGCGGTTGCTGAAGGCGGCCTCGAGTGCGGCCAGGTCCGGCATGAAATCCGGGGCCAGGAGCGGGGCGGTGACGTGCGTGGCGCCGGAGAGCCCGATGATGGCGCCGTAGGAGTCGTAGAACGGCTCGAAGGTGAGCACTTCATCTCCCGGACCTACCAGCGCGAGCAGGGCGGCGGCGATGGCCTCCGTGGCGCCTGTAGTGACGATGATTTCGGTCTGCGGATCCGGGGCCAGCCCGTAGAACCGCTGCTGGTGCACCGAGATCGCCTCCCGCAGCGGCAGGATGCCCTTGCCAGGCGCATACTGGTTGGCTCCGGCGGCGATCGCGGCCTGGGCGGCCTCCTTGATCTCCACGGGGCCGTCCTCGTCCGGGAAGCCCTGGCCGAGGTTGATGGCGCCCGTGCTCAGGGCCAGGGTGGTCATCTCCTCGAAGATCGTCACGCCCAGCGAGCCGTCGGGGGAGAGCAGGTTGGCGCCGGTTGCGGCGCGCTGCCACGGCAACGGCATGCGGGGGCTCATCGGGTGCCCGCCTTCTCGTCCCGGCCGGTGAAGCTGTCCATGGTGGTGTAGATCCCAAAGACCTTTCCGCCCACGAAGTCCCACGCCCGCACCGGCAGGATGCCCTTGAGCACTTTCCCCAGCGTGGCCATGGCGGGGGCGATCAGCTGCGGCCGCCCGGCGGTCGTAGCGCGCCATGCCCTGTCCACGGCATCCTCCGGTGTCATGAGCGGGGTCAGCAGGGGACCGCGGGCTCCCTCGAACATGCCGGTGGAAATGTAGCTGGGGCAGAAGGTGGTGACTTTCAGGTGGCCGTAGCCCTGCTGCTCAAGCTCGAGCCGGAGCGAGTCGCTCCAGCCGATGACGGCCCATTTCGAGGCCGCGTACACGCTCATCCGCGGATTCGAGACCGTGCCGGCGGCGGAGGCAACGTTGAGGATCCGGCGCGGGCGGCCGGCGCCGGCCATCATGTCCGGCAGGAACTCCAGGGTGACGTACATGGGGGCGAGGGCGTTGATGTCCATGGTCAGGGCGATGTCACGGTCCGGGGCGTGGTCCCAGAAGTACGCGCCGCGGACAATCCCGGCGTTATTGACCAGCAGCGCCAGCGGTCCCTCGGCCCTGGCCTCCCGGGCGGCGCCGGCAATCGCGGCGCGATCCGCCAGGTCCACCGTGCGGGGGACGGCGCGGGCGCCCAAAGCGGCAACTTCAGCGGCGGTGCCGGCCAGGGCATCGGCGTCGACGTCCCAGAGGATCACCACCTCGGCACCTTCGCGGGCGGCGCGGAGGGCGTAGAGCCGGCCCATGCCGCCGGCGGCACCGGTGACCAGGACCACGCCGCCGTCCACGGTGAAAGGCGGCGCAGTGACAGGCCGCATAGTGACAGGCCGCACAGTGAAAGGAGAAGTCGCGCGATTGTTCGATGCTGACATTCAGCCATGTTATCCCGGGCTGCGGCGCGGATACGGTAGGTTCGGAGCATGAGACGCGCTGTTTGCCCTGGCTCTTTTGACCCCATCCACAATGGACACCTGGAAGTCATTGCGCGTGCCGCGGGCCTCTTCGACGAGGTGATCGTGGCCGTGTCCACGAACTATTCCAAGAAGTACCGCTTCAGCCTGGAGGAGCGGATCGACATGGCCAGGGAAACGTTCGCGTCCTTGCGCGGGATCGTGGTTGAACCCGTGGGGGAGGGTCTCCTGGCCGAGTACTGCCGGCAGCGCGGTGTGTCGGCGATCGTCAAGGGCCTGCGTTCGTCCTCGGACTTCGACTACGAGCTGCCGATGGCCACGATGAACCGGCAGCTGACCGGTGTCGAGACGGTGTTCCTGCCGGCGGAAGGCCACTACCTGCACCTGTCCTCCACCCTCATCAAAGAGGTCTTCGCCCTCGGCGGGGACGTCTCGGACTTTGTTCCCCGCTCCGTGCTGAAACGGCTGGCCCCGGGCGAGCCGGTCCCGAACCGGGCGCGCAAAGTGTAAGCTTGACCGGTACTCGGCGGCCTGCTGCCGGTTGCGAGGCCCGAATCAGAGGCCGCTTGTGGTGTGAACCGCCGGCGCGCCCCCGGTTTGAGTCCGTCCGGAAGTTCAGGCTAAGATAGTACGTCGGTCATATGTTCAACAGGAGTTCTCATTAAACGAGATGCTAGTTCGCCCTTGGCGTTCGACGTCAAGGACCTCGGACGCAGTCCGGGAAGCATGCGGACGCTGACGGAACATGTACCCGCGCCAAGTGATCTTGGCGTGGCGCTCATTGGCGTGCAGGAAGGCTCGGATGTCGAGCTCGACCTGCGGCTTGAGGCCGTACACGAAGGAATTCTGGTATCAGGAACCGCGCACGTTGAAGTTACTGGCGAATGCGGCCGATGCCTGGATCCCCTTGCGTATGACCAAGAGGTTGATGTGCAAGAACTTTTCTTCTACGAGGATGCTGTGTTCTCCGACGAAGAAGACGAAGAAGAGCAACGTCGAGTCGAGCACGATCTGATCGATCTTGAGCCGGTGTTGCGGGACGCAGTTGTCACCATACTGCCGTTCCAGCCGGTGTGCCGGGAAGACTGCCAGGGCCTTTGCTCCGAATGTGGAGTGCGCCTGGAAGACGAGCCGGGGCATCACCACGAGGTCGTAGATCCTCGCTGGGCCGCCCTGGCTGACTTGGCTAAGCCTGACCGGCAAAACTGATTTGTAAGTGTTTTTCTAGAGAGAAATGAGTTAGCCGTGGCTGTCCCGAAGCGGAAAATGTCTCGCTCGAATACCCGCGCCCGCCGCTCCCAGTGGAAGGCAACTGCCCCCCACCTGGTGAAGACTGTCGAGAACGGCCAGGTCACGTACAGCCTGCCGCACCAGGCAAAGGTCGTTACCGACTCGGCTGGCACTGCGCTGTTCCTTGAGTACAAGGGCCGCAAGGTCGCAGACGTCTAATCCGCCAACAGGCTGAAAAAGATGTCTTCAACTGAAGAGCTTCTGAAGCGTCTCGGTGTCACTATTGACGCCGGGACGCTTCGTCTTGCGCTCACACACCGTTCCTATGCCTACGAAAACGGCGGCATCCCCACCAACGAACGGCTCGAGTTCCTGGGCGACTCCATCCTGGGGTTCTCCGTGACGGACGCGCTGTACCGTGACAACCCCACGCTGCCCGAAGGCGACCTGGCCAAGCGCCGTTCCGCCGTTGTCAGCACCCGGGCGTTGGCCGGCATCGGCCGCAGCATCGGGCTGGGGGAGTTCATCTACCTTGGACAGGGCGAAAAGCTCACCGAGGGCAAGAACAAGGCCTCCATCCTGGCGGACACCATGGAGGCGCTGATCGGCGCCACCTACCTGTCCAACGACATCGAGACGGCCCGGCAGCTGGTCATGCGGCTGGTCGGCCCGCTGTTGAAGGACGCCGCCGCCCTCGGCGCGGGTACCGACTGGAAGACTTCCATCCAGGAGCTCGCCGCCAGCCGGCAGCTTGGGACCATTAACTACGCGGTTGACGGCTCCGGGCCGGACCACGCCCGGACGTTCGAGGCGGTGCTGCGGATCGGCGGCACGGACTACGGCACCGGCACCGGCAACTCCAAGAAAGAGGCCGAACAGGAAGCCGCCGCCGACGCCTGGCGCCGGCTGACCGCCCCGGCCGCGCCGGATCCGCAGCAGCTGCAGTCCCAGACCGGCAGCTAGGCGGCGGCGTTGCCTGAACTGCCCGAGGTCGAGGTGGTCCGGCGCGGTCTGGTGAGCTGGGTGCGGGGCCGGACCATCGCCTCCGTCGAGGTCCTGGACCCGCGCTCCCTGCGCCGGCACGCCCTGGGACCGGAAGACTTTGCCGGCAACCTTGAAGGCGCGCGGGTCCTGGACGTGGTCCGCCGCGGCAAATTCCTCTGGATGCCGCTGGCGGACACGCCCGCCCCGTCCGGGAGTGTCCCGGCCGCTGAGCCGGGCCCCGCCGTCGCACTCATGGCCCACCTCGGCATGTCCGGTCAGCTGCTGATGCAGGACCCCGGCGTTCCGGACGAAAAACACCTCAAGGTCAGGCTGCGGCTCAGCCTCGCCGAGGGCATGCCCGAGCAGCTCCGGTTCGTGGACCAGCGCATCTTCGGCGGCCTGTTCCTCACGTCGCTGGTCCCCACTGACGACGGCGGCCCCGGCGGCCTCGCCGAAACACCGCTGCCGCTCATCGCCGAGGAAGCCTCGCACATTGCCCGGGACCCACTGGACCCCTTCTTTTCATTCGACACCTTCTACCGGCGCCTGCGGGCACGCAAAACCGGGCTCAAGCGGGCGCTGCTGGACCAGGGCCTGGTCTCCGGGATCGGCAACATCTACGCGGACGAGGCCCTCTGGAAGGCGCAGCTGCACTATGCCCGGCCCACCGACACGCTGCGCCGCGCCGACGCGCAGCGGGTCCTCGACGCCGCCCGCGAGGTCATGGCGGATGCCCTGGCCGCCGGAGGCACCAGCTTCGATTCGCTCTATGTCAACGTTAACGGCGTCTCCGGGTACTTCGATCGGTCCCTAAACGCCTATGGCCGCGAGGGCCGGGAGTGCAAGCGCTGCGCCGCCGCCGGCCGGGTCAGCCTGCTGAAGCGGGAACAGTTTATGAACCGCTCGTCCTATACCTGTCCCGTCTGCCAGCCCAGACCCCGTAACGGCCGCTGGTAGAGCGCCCAAAAACAAGTAGTCCTACGCTTACGCACCCCTCATGGCCGATGACAAACTGTGGCCATGGGAGCTGGGGACTATAGAAATTGTTATCGCGTCGGCGTTAACCGCCGACACACTGCTGTGCCGAAATCCGATCGCGTACCTGCTGATGCGTCGCGGCGGACGGTAGCACTGAGGGACAACACGGCGCCGGGTGCGCAGGGGTAGGCCACCGTGTACATTTCGATGGCCGACCGCACCGGCGGCAAGAAGAACTCCACCGATACAGGGACGGAGTCCCTGTCCGGACCGGGCGTGGCCTTCCGGCTTTCGCCTGTCATTCTGTGGCTTGGCATCGTCAGCATGGCCACGGACATCTCCTCGGAATCGGTGTCCGCCATTCTGCCGCTGTACATCACCGGATTTCTCGGGCTATCAACTATCGCCTTCGGCTTCATTGAAGGGCTCAACCAGGGCGTCAGCGCGGTAGTGCGCATTGCTGCCGGGTGGGCCTCAGACCGCACGGGGCATCCGAAACGGGTGGCGGTTGCCGGCTACGGACTGTCCATGCTGGCCCGGATCGGCTTCCTGTTCGCCGGCGGGTTCTGGGCGATCACCGGAATCGTGACAGGCGACCGCATCGGCAAGGGCATCCGGACCGCGCCGCGGGACGCCCTGATCTCATCAGCTGCGCAGCCGGAGCACCTGGCCAGATCCTTCGGCGTGCACCGCATGCTGGACACCGTCGGCGCCGCAACGGGGCCGCTCCTGGCGTTCCTGATCCTCCTGTACATCCCCAACGGGTTCAGCACCGTCTTTGTCGTTTCGCTCGCCTTCGCCGTGATCGGCGTCGCCATCCTGGTCCTGGTGGTGCCGGACCGGAGGACGCCGCGGACGGCGCAGCGGCCGGACCGGGCACGCCCTGCCTTCAAGTGGAGCCAGCTGAAGGATGCTGGACTGACCCGGCTGCTCGTGACGGCGGGGATCCTGGCCTTGCTGACCGTCGGGGACGGCTTCATCTACCTCGTCCTCCAGGACCGGGATTCCTTCGCGGTGCAGTGGTTCCCGCTGCTCTATGTCGGAACCAACGTCGTTTACCTCGCCCTGGCCGTTCCCCTGGGCCGGTTCGCGGACCGCTGGGGCAGGACCAGGGTGTTCCTTGGCGGACACGGAGCGCTGCTGGCGTGCTACCTGCTGGCGGCGGTGCCGTTCGGCGGTCTTGGCGTCACGGTGGCCTGCCTGGTCCTCCTGGGCGTGTTCTATGCCGCCACCGACGGCGTGCTGGCCGCGCTGGCGAGCCGGCTGGTCAGACCGGACAAAGTGGCCACCGGCATCGGGGCCGCCCAGACAGTAGTGGCGCTGTGCCGGATGGCGGCATCGGCTGGCTTCGGCATCCTCTGGTTCGCCGTCGGGGCCTCTGCCGCAACGACGACGGCCGCCGTCGGCCTGGCTGCGGCGCTCGTGGCCGCGGCCGTGCTGATGCGTACCGCTAGTGCACAGGAGGCCGGTGCATGACGGCCACACGCACCGGGCGCCCGCCCGGAAAAGGATCCACATCCGGAAAACAATCCACCGGGCGCCCGCCCGGAAAAGGATCCACATCCGCAAGGGAAGCCTCGACCCGGGTCACGATCAGCAGGAAGCGACTCGCGGCGCTGACGCTCATCACCGCCGCCGCCATCGCGGCGGCGGGAATCTACGCCGCACTGGCCTTCCAAGACGCCCAGGTCAGCCAGAGTGCGCCGCCGCCGGTCGATGTCACCACGTCCAAAACCCTGCCGGCGGCCCCTTTCGTCCTCTTTCGCAACACCGCACCAGGCCAGGGTTTCGGCTCCGCCGCCACAGTGCCGCTGTCTGGCCCCGGCGGTCAGCGTGCCTTGAGCGAGGCAAGCTGCGACCGCGTCTACGGCACGCACGACCAGACCTTGTGCCTGCAGACCAAACAGGGGCTGGCCACCAACTTCCAGGCCACCGTGTACAACAGCACCTGGCAGGAGACGCGCAGCTGGCCGCTGCCCGGCATCCCCAATAGGGCAAGGACCAGCGCCGACGGGTCGCTGATGGCCACTACCGTCTTCGTGTCAGGCCATTCGTACTCCGCAGCCGGGTTCTCCACCGAAACAGTCATCCGGGACAAGGGAGGCCAGAGCAGCGGCAGCCTCGAGGGCTTCGCCCTGATGCTGGACGGGAGCCGGATCAAGGCCACCGACAGGAACATCTGGGGGGTCACGTTTGCGCCAGGAAAGCCCGACGTGTTTTACGCCACGGCGTCCTCGCAGGGGCACATCTGGCTGGTCCAGGGGAGCATTGCCGGCCGGACGCTCACCGTGGTCCGCAGCGGCGTTGAATGCCCGTCCGTTTCCCCGGACGGCACCCGAATCGCCTACAAGAAGAGCGACACCGGCACCCTGACGGGCCACCGCAGCATCGCCGTCGTGGACCTCGCCAGCGGCACGGAAACCGTGTTGTCGGAGAAAGAGAGCATTGACGACCAGATTGAGTGGCTGGACAATTCCACCCTGGTGTACGGCCTACCCCGGGACGGTTCAGAGGTGGACAGCAACATCTGGTCCCTTAAGACGGAACCGGCCGCACAGCCCGTCCTCTTCATTGAGCACGGGTCGTCCCCGTCGGTGGTCCGGTAGCTCGGCAGTGAGCCGCTCAAAGCGAACCGTAATACTCGGCCAGCCTCGCCAGGCCCTCGTCAAGCGAAACGGCAGGGGTCCAGTTGAGGAGTTCACGGGTCTCGCGCTGGTCGAACCAGTGGGCGGTGGAGAGCTGCTCGGCGAGGAATCTGGTCATCGGCGGCTCCTCGGACCGGCCGGACCGGGACCACACCTTCTCCACCACCGATCCCGCAGCCCGCGCGAGGCTGCCCGGCACCGTCCACGACGGTGCAGGGACGCCGCCCGCGGCGCAAATGCCCGCCAGCAGCTCACCGACCGGGCGGGGTTCGCCGTTGCTGACCACGAGCGCCCGGCCGTGGATGTACTCCACCCGGTCAAGCGCGGCGACGATGGCCGAAGCGGCGTTGTCCACATAGGTCGTGTCGATCAGGGCCGCACCGGCATCGAGCAGCGGCAGGCGGCCGCGGCTGGCACGTTCCAGCACCCGTTCCACGAGCTGCGTGTCACCCGGGCCCCAGACGATGTGCGGGCGCACCGCCGCGACGCGGAAATCCTTCATATCCGCGGCCAGCGCCAGCAGTTCAGCCTCGGCCTTGGTGCGGGAGTAGTCGCCGTGCGCCCGGGCCGGGTCCGCCGGCTCGGCGCCCAGGCCGGCGATGGCGGCGCCGGAGTTGGCTACGGACGGGGAGGAGACGAACACCAAATCCCGCACGCCGGCCTCGCGGGACGCACGGAGCAGGCGGCGCGTGCCCTCGACATTCACGTCCTCGAAATCCGCGGCGCGGCCGGTGAAGGAGACCTTCGCAGCCAGGTGGATGACGCCCTCGGCGCCGGTGACGGCGCGCCGGACGGCGTCGTCGTCCGTGACGGACCCGGAGAGGTCCGCGGCGCCGTCGACGCCAGCGGGACGGCGCTGGAACGTGCTCACGGCGTGGCCCTGCCGCACCAGCAGCCGCGCGACTTCCCCGCCGAGCAGTCCGCTGGCGCCGGTGACGAGGACCCTCATGGCGTGCCCGGACGGCCGCCGGCCAGCACCGCCGAGGCCCACCGGGCCAGGCGCGTCCTGTCGATCTTGGCGTTGTGGCGGATGTCGGTCGGCTGGGAGGGGATGGCGAGCACGGCG
Source organism: Arthrobacter sp. P1_D12 (assembly GCF_056406175.1). Lineage (NCBI taxonomy): Bacteria > Bacillati > Actinomycetota > Actinomycetes > Micrococcales > Micrococcaceae > Arthrobacter > Arthrobacter sp. P1_D12. The sequence goes on along the minus strand of NZ_JBFUAR010000010.1, from coordinate 46,882 downwards.
TTGACACTGACGCCTGCCTGACGGGCCGCGTCCCGTACCCGCCCGGCGAGCTGCGGCGCGGCGGGACCGGCCCGGCGGACCGGCGGAACGGTTTCGACGACGGCGACGACAGCCTGGGTCCCGGGCGGACCGACCCCGACGACGGCTGCCATCCCGACGTCGGCCAGGCGTTCGATGGCCTGCTCGGCGCCCACCGGAGTCACCACCGCGCCCGGAGCCGTCACGACGTGCACAAGCCGTCCTTCCACCCAGAGCCGGCCGGCGGCGTCGAGGTGCCCGACGTCGCCGGTGCGGTGCCATCCGGCCGTGCGGACGCTCTCGCGCTGGGTCAGCCAGAGCCGGTCGTAGGCTTCTTTCATGTGCGGGGCGCTGACGAGGATCTCCCCGCTCACTCCGGCCTCCCTGACGGGCTCGTTCCCGGGTGCGGTGCCGTCCGCGGCCAGCGGGATGATGGCCACGCGGGCGCCCTGCACCGGCCGGCCCACGCACACGCCGTTGCCGGCGCCTGCCATGGTTCCGGCGGCGGCGTCGGCCGCGGCGGCACGGATCTGCTCGAGGCTGATGTCCGTGACGGGCAGCGCCTCGGTCATCCCGTACGGGGTGTGCAGCGAGGCGCGCGGCAGCAGCCGCTGCACCTCTGCGAGGAGGGCTTCAGGGACCGGCGCGCCGGCGGAGAGCAGCAGCTCCACGCGCCCCAGGGCCTCGTGTCCGGCCCGGCTCAGGCCGGCCCGGGTGGCCAGGACGTTGCGCAGCGCCGCGGGCGAGGCGAAGACCACCGTGGCGTCGATGGCTGCTGCGGCGTGCGCCAGCGCGCTGGCCGTCAGGGTGCGGGGGGCGGTGACGTCCATGGCGGGCGTCACCGAAACGGCTCCGAGCGCCGGTCCCAGCAGGGCGAACGGCGCGAAGCCCGCCACCAGGCGTGCGCCCGGGCGGATCTCCAGCGTCGCGGCCACGGCATCGCGCATCGCCGCCAGCCGCCGGTGAGTGTAGACCACGCCCTTGGCGGGCCCGGTGGAACCGGAGGTGAACAGCACCGCGGCGGGGGCGTCCGGGTCCGGAACCGGGGCCGTGCCCGGGCGAGGGAGTCCGGGGCTGAGGCCGGCTCCGTGGCGGGCAAGGGCAGCCAGGGAGGTCTCGACGGCGAGGAGCCGGCGGCGCCGGGCCGGCAGGTCCCGCACGCTGATGCGCCGTCCCGGCCAGCCAAGTACCGAGGCGGCTGCCAGGGCCTTGTCGATTCCGATGAGGAAGTCCGGGGTGGCGCCCTTGACCGCACGGCTCAGGCCGCGGGTGCCCAGGCCGGCGTCGGCCACGATCACCACCGCGCCGAGCCGCAGGCAGGCGTAGAGGACCACGGTCAGGTCCACGCCCGGGGGAACCATCAGGCTCACCCGGGTGCCGTTCCGTACACCGGCGTCCTGCAGGCCCGCCGCGAGGGCGGCGATGTTCTGTTCGAGCTCCTGCCAGCTGAGCGAGCGGGCGACGCTGCCGTCCGTGGCCATTTCCGCGACGGCGGTCTCCCCGGCCGCTGGTTCCGCCGCCAGCTCGGCGAGGGCCGCCCAAAGGGGCGGGACCCCGGCGCCGGGCCGCAGGGGACCGGTCCCGAATTCCAGCATCGAGTCGTCGGACGGGCCGTCGGCCAGTTCGTTGGCCGGTCCGTCGGCCGGCCCGCTGTGCGGGCCGCATTCGGCCAGCCACTCGAAGACGGGCGCGGCGATGTCCCTGTCTTCCGCGACGAGGTGGCCGGCACCCTCGAAGCGGTGAACTTTCGCGTCCGGCAGCCGGCCGATGAGGTCCTTGAGGTACCGGTCGGAAAAGATCGGATCGCGCGGGCCCCAGAGCATCAGGGCCGGAACCCTCAGCCTGCGCACCCCTTCCGCGACGCGGCTGAGCGTCGGAAAGCTGGGGTGGGACGCGTCGGCGGGAATGTCCGCGACAAAGTTCCCCACGCCGGCGCGGCGGCCGGCGCCGCGGTAGGGGGCCATGAAGGCGCCGCGGACATCCGGGGTGAGCGGCGGGCGGGCCAGGGCATGCGTCACACGCAGGAAGCTGTCCGTCCCCGTCGTTCCCCAGCGGTGCACGGCAGGGTGCAAGGCAAGCCGCAGCGCCGGCGGGATACGGGCGCCGGAGGGCTGGTGCACGGCCGTGTTGGTCAGCACCACGCCGGCGAGTTGCTGCGGATGGGCCACGGCCCAGCCCAGGCTGATCACGCCGCCCCAGTCGTGGCCGACGGTGACGACCGGCCCGTCCAGGCCGAGCGCAGCGGTGAGGTCGCCCAGGTCGTTGATCCGGTCTTCCAGGCGCCGGAACGTGCCGGTGCGCTCGGAGAAGCCCATGTCCAGCTGGTCCACGGCCACCACGCGCCACGGATGTGCGGGGTCGGATCCGGCGGCCAGCAGGGTCCGCCACAGGTAGGACCACGTCGGGTTGCCGTGCACGCACAGCAGGGTGCCGGCAGGTGTCAGGCCGCGGCGCGTGAGCTGGGCACCGTTGTCCAGCAGGTGCCAGCGGCGCACGGTGCCCGGCTCATCCGCGGCGGAGGTGGACGCCACATCGATTTCGCGCGACCATTCGGGGTCGACGCCGGGCCAGTCGGCGGTTACCAAACGATTTCCACCATGGCGGTGTTCAGGCCGGAACCGACGCCCATGCACAGCACGCGGTCCCCGGCGGCGAGAGTCTGCGCTTCGGCCGCGAGGGTCATGGGGAGGGAGGCCGGGCCCACATTGCCCCAGTGCGGGAACGTGATCGGCACCTTGTTCGGGTCCAGGTCAATGGCGTTGATGATGGCCTGGGTATAGGCATTGCTCACCTGGTGCGTGACGTACCGGTCCATCGAGGCCCAGTCCCACTCCGGCTGGGCCTCGTGCCAGGCATCGACCACGAGCTGCAGGCCGCCGTCGAGCAGGCCTTTGGTGTCGGTGGCCATGCCGTCAATGCTGCCCACGCACAGTTCATGGTGCTCGGTGCCGGCACGCATCACGCCGCCGAGGACCCGGTGCGCCCCGGGGTGCTCGTCCGCCGGGCCCAGGACGGCCGCAGCCGCTCCGGAGCCGAGCGTCAGTGTGGCGAACTCGCGGTTGAAGTCCTCGCGGGTCGTCTCGGGCCGCTGCAGCCGGGCCAGGGTGGCCTCCTGCGTTGCCTGGGCATCCTCACCGTTGACGATCATCGCGTACTTGATCTGGCCGGAGTCGATCATATTGGCCGCCAGCGTCATGCCGTTGACGAAGCCAAGGCAGGCGTTGGCCAGATCAAAGTTCATGGCCGACGAAGGCAGGCGCAGTCCGTGATGGATCTTCACCGCGACGGACGGTTCGAGGTTGCGCCGCGTCACGGAAGTGTTGATCAGCAGGCCAATCTCGGACGCTTCGATGCCGGACTCGGCCAGGGCCTTTGCCCCCGCCTCGATGGCTGCGTCGTCGAACGATGTCCCGGGGGCCCACCAGCGCCGGTGCGTGATGCCCGCGACCCGTTCGAGCAGCTTCGGGGGGACCCTCAGCCGCCGCAGGGTCGAAGCCAGCCTGCGGTCGAAATCCATGGAACTGACGATCGTCGGAGCTTCGACGCTGCTTACCGAAAGTAGAGCGGTGTTGCTGTGCCGGAATGTTGCATTGCCTACCAATTCAAGCCCCTGTTCATGTCCGTCCTGCGCTCCGGCGGTGGCCGCTCACAAGCCCGAGAGCTTAACTATGCCCCGTGCAGGTCAATTCCCGCATATGCGGCCTCCGCCATCTGCGGCGGCTCCGCGCTGGTTCTGCGCGGAATGGCCGCAGATGCGCAGTAGATTGTAAGTATCCGGGGCCGCCCCGGAACCCCCGTGTCCGTCCGAATCATGCTTTCGTCGGACAGCGGACCAGTCCGCCGACCAGGAGAACCGAAGCGCCTTGCACCTGAAAAGTTTGACCGTCCGGGGATTCAAGTCGTTCGCCTCGGCGACGACCTTTGAATTCGAACCGGGCGTCACCGCCGTGGTGGGCCCCAACGGCTCGGGCAAATCCAACGTGGTGGACGCGCTGGCCTGGGTCATGGGCGAACAGGGAGCCAAGACCCTCCGCGGCGGCAAGATGGAAGACGTGATCTTCGCCGGCACCTCGGGCCGGCCGCCCCTCGGGAGGGCGCACGTCTCGCTGACCATCGATAACAGCGACGGCGCCCTCCCGATCGAATACAGCGAGGTCACGATCTCGCGCACGCTGTTCCGGACCGGCGGCTCGGAATACGCCATCAACGGCGCGGGATGCCGGCTGCTCGATATCCAGGAGCTGCTCTCTGACTCGGGCCTGGGCCGCGAGATGCACGTGATTGTCGGCCAGGGCCAGCTGGACAAGGTCCTGCACGCCACCCCCGAGGACCGGCGCGGCTTCATCGAGGAGGCCGCCGGCATCCTCAAACACCGCCGCCGCAAGGAAAAGACGGTCCGCAAACTCGAAGCCATGCAGGCCAACCTGTCCCGGCTCAGCGACCTCACCGGCGAAATCCGGCGCCAGCTGACCCCGCTGGGCAAACAGGCCGAGGTGGCCCGGCGCGCCCAGAGCGTCCAGTTCGAGGTCCGTGACGCCCGCTCACGGCTCCTGGCCGACGACCTCGTTGCGCTGCAGTCCGCGCTGGCGCAGGACGTGGCGGATGAATCGGCGCTCAAGGCACGCCGCGCCGTCGTCGAACGCGACCTCGAGGCCGGGCGGCAGCGCCAGGTCATCCTCGAAGGGCTCGCGGCCGAGGCCACGCCCGCGCTGAACGCCGCGCGGGAGAACTGGTATTCGCTCTCTTCCGGGCGCGAACGGCTCCGTTCCCTCGGTTTGCTCGCTGAGGAACGCCGCCGCCTGCTCGGCGCCGCGGACGTGGTTCCGGACCCAGGCCGGGACCCGGACCAGCTGGAGCAGCAGGCCGCCCGCGTCCGCGACGAGCAGGCCGGGCTGGAACGGCAGATCCTGGACCGCACCGAGGCCCTGGACGCCGCGACAGCCGCCAAACACGCCGCGGAACAGGCCGCCGCCGCCGAGGACAAGCGGCTCGCGGCCCTGCTCCGGGCCGCCGCGGACCGGCGTGAAGGCCTGGCCAAGCTCGCCGGGCAGGTCGGCGCGGCACGGTCCCGTGTCGAGTCTGCCCAGTCCGAGCTCGGCCGTCTCCGCGAATCGCAAAAGGCCGGCGAGGAGCGCCGCCGCCAGGCGCACAGCGAGTTCACGGCCCTGGAAGCGCAGGTCGCAGGGGTCGAGGACGGCGAGGAATCGCTCGACGCCGATTACGAGGCCGCGAGCGAGGCCCTCGAAACCATCATCGCCGACATTGACGCCCTGAAGGCGGCCGAGCGCGAAGGCGAGCGGGAACGTGGTGCCCTCATGGCCCGCCGCGATGCCCTCCAGCTGGGCCTGAACCGCAAAGACGGCTCCGGGCATGTGCTCGGCGCGGCAGCCGGGGACCTGGCCGACGGGGTCCTGGGATCGCTGGCATCCATGATCACCGTGGATCCCGGATTCGAGGCCGCCGTCGCCGCCGCACTCGGCAGCGCGTCCGACGCCGTGGTGGTCCGGGACCAGCAGACGGCCGCCGCTGCCGTGCGGCTGCTGCGCGCGGACGACGCCGGCCGTGCCGCGCTGCTGCTGGCCGGCCCCCCGGCCGGGTCCCCGCCGCCGGTGGCCGATGCGCTGTCGGCCGATGCATTAACCGGCGGCAGCACGCTTCCCGCGGGCGCGCGCTGGGCTGTCGATCTGGTGGATCTTGTGTCGGCTGCGGCACCGGACGCCGCCGGCCTGCCGCTGCCCGCCCTGCTGGCCGGCGTCGCCGTCGTCGAGGACCTGGATGCCGCAGCGCAGCTGATCGCCGCGCGTCCCGAGCTGACCGCCGTGACCCGGACCGGGGACGTCTTCACGGCGCTGACCGTGACCGGCGGGTCCGCGTCGGCGCCGTCGCTGCTGGAAGTCCAGGCCGCTGTCGACGACGCCGCGTCGAAGCTGGCCGCCGTCACCGCCGCGCTCGAACGCAACCGCTTCGCACTCTCCACCGCCCGGACCCGGCGCGCCGAAGCCCAGGACCGTGCCGACGCGGCCCTCGCGAAACTCCACGACTCCGACGCGAAACTCGCGGCCGTCGCCGAACGCCTGGGCCACCTGAACGCGGTGCTGCGCAGCGCCGTCGCCGAAAGTGAGCGGCTGGCCGCGTCCCTGGCCAGGGCTGAGGCCCAGATTGTCAGCGAACAAGGTGCGCTGGAAGCGGTGGCGGCCCGGCTCGCCGCGGCCTCAGAGGCCCCCGCGGAGCAGGAACCTTCCCCGGAGCACCGGGATGCCCTGGCCCTGGCCGCCTCGCTGGCCCGCACGGCCGAGATGGAGGCCAGGCTCGCCCTGCGCAGCGCCGAGGAACAGCTCACGGCCACCCGAAACAGGGCGGCGTCGCTGGAACGGGCCGCCGCCACCGAACGCCGCGCCCGTGAGGAAGCCGCCGAACGGGCCCGCCGCCGCCGGCTCCAGGCCCGGCGCGCCGCCGCCGTCGCCGTCGCCGTGCAGCAGGTCATCGGATTCATCGACGTGTCCGTGGAGCTGGCCCGCCGCGAGCGGGACAGCGCCGAGGAACGCAAGGACGCCATGGACCGTGAACTGGCCGGGGTCCGCAGCGGCAACGACGCGCTGGCCCGCGAACTGGCCGAACTCACCGACTCCGTGCACCGCGACGAGCTCGCCCGCACGCAGCAGCGGCTGCGGATCGAGGCGCTGGAACTGAAGAGCGTGGAGGAGCTCGGGCTGACTGCCGGGCAGCTCGTAGCCGACTACGGACCGGACCAGCCCGTCCCGGTCCCTGCCGGCGACTCGGCGGACAAATGGGCCGCACTCCGCGCCCCGGTGGACGAGGACGGACGCGAGATTTCCGAGGGCAAGCCCTTCGTCCGTGCGGAACAGGAAAAACGGCTCAAACGCGCCGAACGCGACCTCGCGGCCCTGGGGAAGGTCAACCCGCTGGCGCTCGAGGAGTTCGCCGCGCTTGAGGAGCGCCACCAGTTCCTCAGCACCCAGCTCGAAGACCTGAAATCCAGCCGCAAAGACCTGCTGGACATCATCAAGGAAGTCGACGACCGCGTCCAGAAGGTCTTCGCCGAGGCGTTCGAGGACACCTCCCGGCAGTTTGTCCGCGTCTTCGCCCGGTTGTTCCCCGGCGGCGAGGGCCGGCTGGTCCTGACCGACCCCACCGACATGCTCACCACCGGCATCGAGGTCGAAGCCCGCCCGGCCGGCAAGAAAATCAAGCGGCTCTCGCTGCTTTCCGGCGGCGAACGCTCCCTGACGGCCGTGGCGCTGCTGGTGGCCATCTTCAAGGCACGGCCGTCGCCCTTCTACGTCATGGACGAGGTCGAGGCCGCGCTTGATGACACCAACCTGGGCCGGCTCATCACCATCTTCGAAGAACTCCGCGAATCCAGCCAGCTGATCGTCATCACCCACCAGAAACGCACCATGGAAGTCGCCGACGCCCTCTATGGCGTCACAATGCGCGGCGACGGCGTCTCCACGGTTATCAGCCAGCGGCTCAGAGCGGAGATCTAGGCAAACGTCCAGGTCCCGGCACGACGGCGTCCGCGCGCAACAAAAGCGCTGGCCACGGCCCATTTGGGGTTTGTGAGAAGCTAGGGGAGTGAACGATATCCTCCCCATCATTCTGCCCATTTTCGCTGTCCTGGTGGTCCTCGGTGTGCTGATCCCGGTGCTCATGAAGACCCGGAAGAGCGCCAAGACCTACACCGGCCCGCGTGACGCAAACGACCCCGTTGGGGCCCCGGGAGCCGGAACCCTTGTGGAGGACCGTCCCGCGCAGGCGCCGGCACCGGCACGGACCTCGCCGGACGGCGTCGAACTCGAAGAACCAACCCTCGAAGTTCCGGACGACGCAGCCGGGCTGGAAACCGTGCCGGTGGAAACCCCGCTGCCGGTGGCCGGGCGGCTGATGCGGCTGCGCGAGCGGCTGGTCAAGTCCAACAACATCCTGGGCAAGGGGCTCCTGGCCCTGCTCTCGGCAGACAAGATCGATGAAGACGTCTGGGATGAGGTCGAGGAAACCCTGCTGCTGGCCGATCTCGGCACCGAACCGACCATGCAGCTCGTGGACTCGCTCCGCGAACGCGTCAAGGTGATGGGCACGCGGGACCCTGAGCACGTCAAGGCCCTGCTCCGGGAGGAACTCATCAAGCTCGTGGATCCCACCATGGACCGGAGCCTGAACGTCGAGCGCCACGGCGACAAGCCCGCCGTCATGATGGTTGTCGGCGTCAACGGCGTTGGCAAGACCACCACCGTGGGCAAGCTGGCCCGCGTGCTCGTGGCCGAGGACAAGGACGTGCTGCTGGGCGCGGCGGACACCTTCCGCGCTGCCGCCGCCGAGCAGCTGGCCACGTGGGGCCAGCGCGTCGGCGTGCCCACCGTGAAGTCGGACATCGACGGGGCGGACCCGGCCTCGGTGGCCTACGAGGCCGTCAAGGCCGGCATCGACCAGGAAGTCGACGTCGTCATGATCGACACCGCGGGGCGCCTGCAGAACAAGGTGGGCCTCATGGACGAGCTCAGCAAGGTCAAGCGGGTCATCGAAAAGCTGGCCGAGGTGGACGAGGTGCTGCTGGTCCTGGACGCCACCACCGGCCAGAACGGACTCAACCAGGCCCGGGTGTTCTCCGAGGTCGTGAACATCACCGGGATCGTCCTGACCAAGCTGGACGGCACCGCCAAGGGCGGGATTGTCGTCGCCATCCAGAAATCCCTCGGGGTCCCGGTGAAGCTGATCGGCCTGGGCGAAGGCGCCGACGACCTCGCGCCGTTCGAGGCCGAAGGCTTCGTGGATGCGCTGCTGAACTAGCGCGCACCGCAACAAAAAGAGTGCCCCGGTCCTGTCTTGTGAGTTCAGACAGGGCCGGGGCACTCTTTGTTCGAGTGGCTAGTACTTGAAGTTCAGGACCGTCACTGTGCCGGCTGTCAGCTTGAACTCCTGCGTCTGGGACTTGAACGCGAAGCCGGGTACCGTGGCGCGCTTGGTGAGGGGCGTGGGCTCGGTCTTGGCGCCATCGATGACGGTCTGGTCCTCGGCTGCGTAGCTGGGTCCGCTGAGCTGGGTCATGGTCCCGGTGACCGGTTTGCCCGGAAGGTTCAGGGTGACGGAAGTCTGCGCGGCCTTTTGGGGGTCGTTTTCGTTGATGATCACCACGCTGGTGCTGCCGTCGGCGTTCTGCAGCGCGTAGCTGAACGTCGGGCCGCCTCCGGTGCTGTTCACTTTCATGAACTTGCCGGCCTCGAGCTCGGCCACCATGGAGATGCCGAAGAAGTTGGCCCGGCCGGACATCTGGCCATTGCCGAACGGGTAGGCCCCGGCGCTGCAGATGGCGGACAGGGGCGGGCCGCCCTTGCACGTCAGCAGCGAGCTGTGGAAGCCGATTCGGGTGATGCCCAGCTGGGCGGCGGTGAGGGCATAGTCTGCCGCCCACAGCGCAGATGCGTGGGTACGGGAGGTCTCATTGGAACCGGGGCACGCCGAGATCCCGGTTTCCGGAATCCAGGTTTCCAGGCCGGCGGCACGACCCACTGCGAGGGCCACCTTCTGGTAGTCGACGCCACGGTCGTGCATCGTTCGGCTCGTCGCGTTTGCCAAGGTAGGCGAATCCTGAGGCAAGCTGCCGTCACAGTTGGAGAGCGGGTAGTGGTGGAACGTCAAGATCTTCTTCTGCGGGAGGTCCGCATCGACGAACGGCTGCCACCACTTCTGGTCGTAGGTGCCCGGGCCGGAGATGGGCACGTTCGGCGCCACTGCATAGATCGCGTTGGCGTAGTCCTTCAATTCCCGAATGTACTGATCCAGGCTGTAGCCGCTGCCGGACTTCACATCGTTGAACACAAAGCCGTTGGGCTCATTGCCCACGGTGATGCTCAGCAGCCGGTCGCCGAGGATCGCCGAGGCGTTCTTGGCCATGTCCGCAGCCCGCGCCGGGTTGTAGTGGCCCAGATCCACCGTGAGGCTTACCCTGGCGTCGCCGGCGTCCAGCAGGGTCTTGAGCCGGACCAGGTCTGCCGGGCCCACGGCCTTGACCGGGTGCGTCTTGTCACCCTTGTAGTCGGCGGGGACGGCCTCGCCGCTGGAGGTCCAGAAGAAACGCCGGTCCACGGCGTTGCCGCCGAAACGCAGGACCGGCTGGTCGATCTCCTTGAGCAGCTTGACCATCGTCGCGTTGTCGCTGCTGAGGTCGGGATCGGCCAGATCCGTGGCCTCCAGGGAAATTCCCGCCATGCCCTTGTTCAGGGAAGTGCCCACGAGGTCATTGGAGACATCGACCTTGAGGGGCTCAACCTTTTCCAGCGGCGACCCGGCCGGCGGACCCGGCTGCGCGTAATAGGTGACGGTCGGTCCCACCTCGGCAGGGGCGGGCGCCGGTGCCGACTGGGCCGGGGAAGAAGCGGCCGGCGGTCCCGGCGTCGGGTTTCCGAGCGCGAGGGGAACCAGTACTGCTGCGGCGACGGCGACTATTCCGGCGCCGGCGATCAGCCCTGCGCGCTTCCTGCTTCCCGCGCTTGTGCCCGCACTCTTACCGGGGTTGGCGGGTTGGGCGGGGTCGGGGCTTTCGGCTTTCCCGGGGGAAGAGTCGAATTTGGCCATGGGGGATTACCTCCGGAAGTTTGTGGCACGTGCCCCCAGCTTAGCCAAGGGCGGAGGCCGCCGCTGACCGGAAGGCCCTGGACAACGTCCCGTGCACGGTCCCGGACGAGGTCACGGCTGAGGCGCTGCTGCCCGGACCGGACCACCGGCGGCAACGCCGCAGGTCAGGCGCGGTCCGGGGCCGGCCGGCGGAACGTTTCGCGGGCCGGCAACCACACGGCGGCGGCGGCCAACAGGATGCCGCCAGTGACCCCAAAGGCCCAGCCGTAGCCCAGCCGGTCCGCCAGCAGCCCGGCCACCACCGGTCCGACAATCGCGCCGCTGTCGGAAGCCATCTGGAAGACGGCCAGGACGCGGCCGCCCGAGCGCTCGTTGCCGATCACGTCGGCGATGGCGGCCTGCTGGGCCGGTCCGAGCAATCCGGAGCCGATCCCGGCGCAGGCGGAGGCGAGCAGGAACCAGGGCAGCTGGTGTGTGAAGCCGATGGCCGCCGTGGCGGTGCCGGTGACCAGCAGTCCGGCCAGCAGGAGCGGCTTGCGGCCGAGGCTGTCCGCGAGCCGGCCGGAAAACGTCAGCGCCACCGCGTTGCCGCCGGCAAACACCGCCAGGGCCCAGCCGGCCGATTCCGGACCGGCGCCGAGCGCCACGACGGCGAAGAGCGGCACTGTGGCCATCCGCACCCCGAAGGTGGCCCAGCCGTTGGCAAAGCTCGAAAACAGGCCGGCCCGGTAGGCGCTGTCCCGCAGCGCGTCCCGCAGTTCCATCGCCGGGGCCGTGGCGCCGGGCTGCCGCGAGGCGGCGGGGACATGGCTGAGCTGGCTTTGCACCACGACGGCGGCCAGCACCAGGGCCGCCGCATAGGCCAGGAACGGCACCCGCAAACCGAAACCGGCGAGCATCCCGCCGACGATGGGGCCGCAGACGTTGCCGATCAGGAAGGCGGAGGCATAGGCCCCGGAGACCCGGCCGCGGCTTTCCGGCGGCGCGAGCCGGACCACGAGCGCCATGGACGCCACCGTGAACATCACCGAACCAGCCCCGCCGAGGCCGCGGAAGACCAGCAGCTGCCAGTAATTCTGGGCGAAGGCGCAGGCGGCCGTGGACGCCGCGACGATCAGCAGCCCGGCCACATAGACCGGCCGTTCGCCCAGCTTCACGATCAGGGCGCCGCCGGCCGGTGCGAAGACGAGCCGCATGAAAGCGAAGATGCTCACAATCACCGCCGCCGCGGTCGCCCCGACGTCGAACGTGGTGGCGAACTGGGGCAGAACCGGTGCCACGAGGCCGAAACCGATCGCAATCAGGAAGGCCGCCACCAGCATCACCTTGATGTCCCGGGGCAGCCGGGAACGGCCCGGGGCCCGGGAAGGGACCTCGGCTGCGGCGTCGCCGGCGGGGCGGGAGGTCTTGCTCATAATGCGTTCGTCCTTGGGAAGATGCGGTGCGGGCTGGCGGCGGGTCCAACAAGTGCGGGAATAATCCGCTGAAACATAACCGTAACAAGTGTGAGATGCACCATTTACGTCCGGGAGGTTCTTGTAACAACCCGGCAATGTAAATCCTCCGCCAGCGAAACACTGCCCCGCGAAACTCTTTCTAGAACGCAAATAAATGCGTTGGGACCGGCGGACTACTCCGCACCTAATAGCAAGAGAGGACGTAGACCATGGAACTCACCGCAGGTCTCGTTTGGCTCCTGGTCGCCGCGGCACTCGTGCTGTTCATGACCCCGGGCCTGGCATTCTTCTACGGCGGCATGACCCGCGCCAAGTCGGCTTTGAACATGATGATGATGAGCTTCGTCGCCATTGGAACCGTCGGCATCATGTGGATCCTGTGGGGCGCTTCGATGGCTACGACCAACGAAGACAACTTCTACCAGATCTTCGCCAACCCGTTCAGCCACTTCGGCCTGCACAACTTCACCGAGCCGGCCGACCTGCTCAAGGTCGGCTACGCGGCCACCTTCGCGATCATCACGGTGGCCCTGATTTCCGGAGCGGTCGCCGACCGCGCCAAATTCTCCGCATGGGTGGTCTTCACCCCCATCTGGGCGACCCTGGTCTACGCGCCGATGGCCTTCATGGTCTGGGGCGGCGGACTCTTCTCCGCCAATGGATGGTTCGGCCAGACGTTTGCGCCGGTCATCGACTTCGCCGGCGGCACCGTGGTCCACATCAACGCCGGCGTCGCGGGTCTCATCCTGGTCCTGATCATCGGTAACCGCAAGGGCTTCGGCAAGGACCCGAACCACCGCCCGCACAACATTCCGTTCGTCATGCTCGGCGCCGCAATCCTGTGGTTCGGCTGGTTCGGCTTCAACGCCGGTGCCGCTGCCACTGTGGAGCAGGCCGGCCTGATCTGGATCAACACCCTGGCCGCCCCGGCCGCAGCCATGCTCGGCTGGCTCGCCGTGGAGCGCTTCCGCGACGGTCACCCGACCTCCCTCGGTGCCGCGTCCGGCGTGGTCGCCGGCCTGGTCGCCATTACCCCGGCCTGCGCCAACGTCTCCCCGCTTGGTGCGATCGCCCTCGGCGTCGTGGCCGGTGTGGCTTCGGCGCTCGCCGTCGGCCTGAAGTTCAAGTTCGGCTACGACGACTCGCTCGACGTCGTCGGCGTCCACCTCGTCTCCGGTGTTGTCGGCACGGTCGCAATCGGCTTCCTTGCCACCCCGACCCAGGGCGCCGCGGGCCTGTTCTACGGCGGCGGCACCACGCAGCTGGTCGCCCAGACCCTCGCGGCAATGATGGCCATCGTCTTCACCGCCGTGATGACCTTCATCATCGCCTTCCCGATCCACAAGCTCATGGGCTTCCGGGTTTCCCAGGAACAGGAAGTTGTCGGTGTGGACCTGAGCCTGCACGCCGAGACCGCCTACGAGTTCGGCGTCGGCGGGCACGGCGGCAGCTTCCAGCCGCTGCACGAACTGATCACGGGCAAGCCGATGGGCGGCGAGCCGCAGGAGGAAGGCACAGCCGCCGAAGTGCCGGTGGACGCCGCGTCCAACGGCAAGCAGAACGCAACGGGCAAGGAAAGTGTGGGGGCATGAAACTGATCACGGCAATCGTCCGACCGGAAAAGCTTGAGGCTATTCGCGAAGGCCTGGAAGCCTACGGTGTGCAGGGCCTCACGGTCAGCGCAGCCAGCGGCTACGGCCGGCAGCGCGGTTACACCGAGGTCTACCGCGGGGCCGAGTACAACGTGGACCTGCTGCCAAAGATCCGGGTGGAAGTCCTGGCCACCGACGAACAGGCGGACGACATCCTGGATGTCATCATCGCCAGTTCCAACACCGGCCGGGCCGGCGACGGAAAAGTCTGGACGATGGATGTGTTCGAAGCTGTCAGGGTCCGTACCGGAGAACGTGGTTCGGCAGCGATCTAGTTGCTCCCCGCTCCATGCCGCTAGGGCCAACAGACACAGCGGCGTTGACACGGCACTGACACAGTGGGCCGGACACCTGAGAAGGTATCCGGCCCACTGTGTCGTTGCTGCCTGGTCGGTGCTGCTGTGTCGTTGCTGCTGTGTCGGCTCCGGCGCACCGCCGGATCCGCGCGGGCCCTGCCGGGACGAATCTAGGCCGGCCAGCCCTCCGGCCCCGGGGTCCCGGCCGGATATTCCTCCAGCGGGACATGCCCGGCGGTCCAGGATTTCAACACCGGCGCCAGGATGCGCCAGCAGTCCTCGGCCGTGTCAGCCCGCACCGAGAGCAGCGGATCCCCGGTCAGCACGCCCTCGAGCACTTCACCGTAGGGGAGGAGTTCGGAGGCGCTCAGTTCGGCCTGCAGCGTGGCCCGGTCCAGGCTCAGGACATTGCCCGGTCCGTTCACGTCGACGTCGAACTGCAGCGTGTCCGGGCCAAAGCCGATCCGCAGCTGGTTGGGGGCGTCCACACCGGTGAACCCCTTCGGAAGATGCGGCACCGGCCGGAAGGTCACCACGGCCTCCTTGCGTTTCTGGCCCAGCGCCTTGCCCGAACGCAGGATGAACGGCACGCCCTGCCAGCGCCAGTTGTCGATCTCCACCTGCACCTCGGCGAGGGTTTCAGTACCCCTGGACGCGTCCACGCCCTCCTCCTTGGCGTAGTCCGGAATGTCCCGGCCGTTGATCGAACCCGCCGTGTACCGGGCCCGGCGGCTGCTTTGCCGGTAGGGGGCCTTGATGCTGCTGGCCCGCAGCACGGTGGCCACGGCATCGCGGAGATCGCGTTCGTCCACGGATGCCGGCGGCTCGATTGCCATGAGGGCCATGATCTGAAGCAGGTGGCTTTGGATCATGTCACGGAGCGCCCCGGCGCCGTCGTAGTAGCGGGCGCGGCCTTCGAGGGCGAGGTCCTCGTCGAAGATGATCTCGATTTTTTCGATGTTCTGCCGGTTCCACACCGGCTCCAGGAACGTGTTCGCGAAGCGCAAGCCAAGGATGTTCAGGACCGTTGCCTTGCCGAGGAAGTGGTCCACGCGGTGGATGTGGTCCTCCGGGACCAGCGCCGCCAGCGTCTTGTTCAGGTGGCGCGCCGACTGCTCGTCGGAGCCGAACGGCTTCTCCATGACCAGCCGGGTGCCGGCGGGCACGTCCTCCGGCGCCAGGGCCTCGCACGCGAGCTGGCTGACCCGCGGTGGCAGGGCGAAGTAGACCGCCACGGGCCCCTCCAATTGCGCCAGGAGCCCGGCGAGCTGGCCCTCGGCTGTGACATCGAGCTGGTGGTAGGTGCTCTCCTTGCGGATCCGCTTGAGCTCCCGCTTGCCGTGGGCGTCGGCCTTGGAGTCCTCGTCCGCGAACGACTCCTCGATCCGGCCAAGCCACTGCTCCGGCGTCCAGGGGTCCGATCCCGCTCCCGCCAGGGTGAGGCCGTCGGCGCGGCCCCGGGACACCAGGCGGGCAAGCCCCGGTAACAGGAGCCTTCCGGTGAGATCGCCGGAAGCGCCCAGGATGAGCAGGGTTTTTACAGTTGTTTGGCTGGTCACCTACGCCAGCATGCCATCTTGAAGGCGCATCTTGGTACCCTAGATAGTCGAGTCCTGTTGTCGAGGCGGTTCGTCCAGGCGAATACCAGTCGCGACGCTGGCGTGCCGCACCGGCCGCCACCTGTAGATCCACTGAAAGAAGTGCACGGCGCGTGTTCAATTCACTCTCTGACCGGTTGACAGCAACCTTCAAGAATCTGCGTGGCAAGGGCCGCCTGACCGAGGCGGACGTTGACGCCACAGTCCGGGAGATCCGGCGTGCCCTCCTGGACGCCGATGTCGCTGTGCCCGTCGTCCGGGAGTTCACCGGCCGCGTGCGCGAGCGTGCCCTCGGCGCCGAGGTCTCCGGGGCGCTGAACCCGAGCCAGCAGATCGTGAAGATCGTCAACGAGGAACTCGTCGAGATCCTCGGCGGCGAAACCCGCCGGATCCGCCTGGCGAAGACCGGACCCACCATCATCATGCTGGCCGGCCTCCAGGGCGCCGGCAAGACCACCCTGGCCGGCAAGCTGTCCAAGTGGCTCAAGTCCCAGGGCCACAGCCCGATGCTGGTGGCCTGCGACCTCCAGCGCCCCAACGCCGTCACCCAGCTGCAGGTGGTCGGCCAGCGCGCCGGCGTGCCCGTCTTCGCCCCGCACCCGGGCGCCACGTCCACCGAGCTGGACCACCCTGCCGGCGACCCTGTCGCCGTCGCCCGCGCCGGCGTCGAGGAAGCCAAGCGCACCCTCCACGACGTCGTGATCGTGGACACCGCCGGCCGTCTCGGCGTCGACGCCGACATGATGGAGCAGGCGCGCCAGATCCGCCGCGCGATCGTCCCGAACGAAGTCCTGTTCGTGATCGACTCCATGATCGGCCAGGACGCCGTCAACACGGCCCTGGCCTTCGACGAGGGCGTCAACTTCACCGGCATCGTGCTCTCCAAGCTCGACGGCGACGCCCGCGGCGGCGCCGCGCTCTCCGTCGCGTCGGTGACCGGCAAGCCGGTCATGTTCGCCTCCACCGGCGAAGGCGTGGACGACTTCGAGCTCTTCCACCCGGACCGCATGGCCTCGCGCATCCTCGACATGGGTGACGTCCTCACCCTGATCGAGCAGGCCGAGAAGTCCTGGGACAAGGATGAAGCCGCCCGGATGGCGCAGAAGTTCGCCGACCAGGAAGACTTCACCCTCGATGACTTCCTCGCCCAGATGCAGCAGATCCGCAACATGGGCTCCATGAAGAAAATGCTCATGATGATGCCGGGCGCGCAGAACATCCGCCAGCAGCTGGAGCAGTTCGACGAGCGCGAGATCGACCGCGTCGAGGCCATTGTCCGCTCGATGACCCCGCACGAGCGCGTGGCTCCGAAGATCATCAACGGCTCCCGCCGGGCCCGTATTGCCCGCGGTTCCGGCGTGCACGTCTCCGAGGTCAACGGACTGCTGGAACGTTTTGCCCAGGCCCAGAAGATGATGAAGAAGATGGCCGCCGGCGGCGGGATGCCCGGCATGCCGGGAATGCCCGGCATGGGCGGCGGGGGCGGAGCCCGCAAGGGAGCCAAATCCGCGCCCAAGAAGAAGGCCCGCTCCGGCAACCCGGCCAAGGCGGCGCAGGAACTGCGCGACGCCGAGGCCCGGCGCGCCGCCGGCCCCAAGGCGCTGCCCACCGGCGCGTCGTTCGGCCAGCAGGGCGCCGACTTCGATCCGTCCCAGCTGAACCTGCCCAAGGGTTTCGACAAGTTCCTCGGCGGCAGCAAGTAGCCATAAGTGCTGACGGCCGCCGGCACTGTGTCGCCGGCGGCATCAGCACTGGAGTGCCATAGGGTTAGACAATGTTCAAGCAGCGCGTAGTCTTCGTCCACGGGGACGGCAGCTTCGGCGCCGCCGCGTGGCCAAAACAGCACGGAATGGCGCTGGACTACGACGCCCTGTTCCTGCGGCGGCACGGGTTTGACGCCGTCGCGGAACCGCTCGAATCCAACTTCGCCGCCGACGCCGCCATCGTGCTCGCCTCGCTGGCAGACGACGGCCGCGGCGAGGCTGGCGGCCACGTGGTGGCCCATTCGCAGGGCGCGATCGCGGCGATGATGGCCGCCGTCGAACGGCCCGACCTCGTCCAGTCGCTGACCCTGGTGGAACCGGCCTGCTTGTCCCTGACCGCGGAGCTCCCGGCCACCGCCGCGCACCGGGCCCTGATGCAGCCGCTCTTCGACGTCCGCCACAACCTCAGCGACGACGACTTCCAGCGGGAGTTCATCCGCCGCGCGTTCGCGGCGGACGCCCCCGGGGCCACGACGCCGGAGGCCCTCCGGGCTGCGCGCCGGCTCCGCCTGCAGGCGCCGCCGTGGGAAGCCCCGCTGCAGATCGTGCCGGGGGTGCCGACCCTGGTCCTGACCGGCGGCTGGGAACCGCTGTATGAGGAAATCGCCGGCTACCTGCGCGAGACCGGCGCCCTGCACCGCACGGCGCCGGGAGGGCACCGGCCCCAGGATTCAGCCGAAGGGGACCGGGCCATCCGCTCCTACATCGCCGAGGTCAGCCGGCACCAGCACGCCCGGGCCTCCTAGGAAGCTGCGCGTCCTCCCACCGAGGGCTGCGGCAGGTAGACCTTGCCGCCCGAGGCGAGGAACTCGTTGCTCTTCGCCCGCATTCCGGCCGCCATCTGCGCCAGGGCCGCCTGCGAATCAGCTGAACCGTATTCGTCCCGGATATCCTGGCTGATCCGCATGGAGCAGAACTTCGGACCACACATCGAACAGAAGTGGGCTGTCTTGGCCGGCTCCGCGGGAAGCGTCTCATCGTGGAAGGCCTCGGCCGTGACCGGGTCCAGGGACAGCGCGAACTGGTCCCGCCAACGGAACTCAAACCGCGCCTTGGACAGCGCATCGTCGCGTTCGTGCGCGCCGGGGTGGCCCTTGGCGAGGTCCGCGGCATGGGCCGCGATCTTGTAAGTGATCACGCCCGTCTTCACATCGTCCTTGTTCGGCAGCCCGAGGTGTTCCTTGGGCGTGACGTAGCAGAGCATGGCGGTGCCGTAGCGGGCGATCTCGGTGGCGCCGATCGCCGAGGTGATGTGGTCGTAGCCCGGTGCGATGTCCGTGACGAGCGGCCCGAGCGTATAGAACGGGGCGCCCTTGCAGAGTTCCTGCTGGCGTTCCACGTTTTCCCGGACGAGGTGGAAGGGCACGTGCCCGGGGCCCTCCACCATGACCTGCACATCGAAGTCCCAGGCCCGCTGGGTGAGTTCGGCCAGGGTGTCCAGTTCGGCGAACTGTGCCGCGTCGTTGGCGTCCGCCGTCGCGCCGGGCCGCAGCCCGTCGCCCAGGGAGAACGCGACGTCGTAGCGTGCGAAGATCTCGCACAGCTCGTCGAAGTGGGTGTAGAGGAAATTCTCCTGATGGTGCGCCAGGCACCAGCCGGCCATGATGGAGCCGCCGCGGGACACGATGCCGGTGACCCGGTTGGCCGTCAGCGGCACGTAGCGCAGCAGCACGCCGGCGTGGATGGTCATGTAGTCCACGCCCTGCTCGCACTGTTCGATCACGGTGTCCCGGAAGATCTCCCAGGTCAAGGCATTGGCCTCGCCGTTGACCTTCTCCAGCGCCTGGTAGATCGGGACCGTTCCGATGGGGACGGGGGAGTTGCGGATGATCCACTCGCGCGTGGTGTGGATGTCGTCCCCGGTGGAGAGGTCCATGACGGTGTCCGCGCCCCATTGCGTGGCCCACTGGAGTTTGTCGACCTCCTCGGCGATGGAGCTGGTCACGGCGGAGTTGCCGATATTGGCGTTGATTTTCACCAGGAACGCCTTGCCGATGATCATCGGCTCGGATTCGGGGTGGTTGACGTTGTTGGGAATGATCGCGCGGCCCGCGGCCACCTCGCTGCGCACCAGCTCCACATCGCAGTTCTCCCGCAGCGCGACGAACCGCATTTCCTGGGTGATCACGCCGTCCCGGGCGTAGCGCATCTGCGTGACGGTCCTGCCCTCAACGGCGCGGCGCGGCACCGGCCGGCCGCCCCGCCACTCGGCCGACGCCGCACCGCGGCGCACCGCCGATTTGCCGTCGTCGAGCAGCTCCCGTTCGCGGCCGGCGTAGGGTTCGGTGTCCGCCCTGGCTTCAATCCAGGGGGTGCGGAACGGCTCGAGGCCGCGGACGGGATCGCTGCCCGGGCCGGCAGTGCGGTAGACCCGGAACGGCGGGTTCCGGACGCCGCCCGGGGAGGGTTCCAGGGCTATCTCGGTCACCGGCACGCGGATGCCGTGCTCCGGGTCCGTGCTGAAGGCCAGCGAGTGGGACTTCAGCGACTGTGTGGGGGCCGGAGGCTGGCTTGGGGCAGACCCGTGCTGGGCAGACCCGTGCTGGGCTGGCCCAGTGGGGGCTGACTCATTGTGGGCAGGGCTGTGCTGTGTCACTTGGGAGTTCACGGAAATACTCACTTCCTTCGCCGGCATTACCCGGACAGGTTCAACGGTCGCAGGCTGCGTCAGCCCGATCTCAGCCCCTGCAGGGGCACCCGTGTGGTCGTAGACGAAGCTACCACGCACCTCCGGCCGGCCGTCGAGTGTGACGCGGGCGGCGGGCCGCGGTGTTAACGTGGCACGGTGACTCTGCCCAAGGCGCTGCCCCGCATCCGGACCGCGACGCCGGAAGATCTCCCGGCGCTGCCGGCTTTCGAGGCCGCAGCAGACGCCGTCCTCATAGAGGAACTGGGGAACCGGCCGCTCCCGGCTCCGCAGTTGACGGCGCCGGTCGAGCCGCTGTTCATACTTGTCGCCGGAACTCCGCCCGTAGGCTTTGCCCGCGTTGACGAACTCGGCGGCCAGGCCCATCTGGAGCAACTCTCCGTGCAGCCGGACTTTGGCAGGCGGGGGATCGGACGGTCCCTGGTGGAGGCGGCCCTCGATGCGGCCCGGGGCCGCGGCTATTCATGGATGACGCTTTGCACCTTCGCCGGCGTCCCGTTCAATGCGCCGTTTTACGCGGGCTGCGGGTTCGAGGAAATCGCCCGGCCCGGGCAGGCGCTGGCTGCCCTGCGGATCCACGAAGCGCAGCTGGGGCTCGATGATCTGGGCCCGCGGATTGCCATGCGGATTAGGCTTTAGGCCATGACCAGCATCATCGAGTTCAGCGGGCCCATCCTCACGGCGGCGAACCAGGTCTGCTACGGGTTGTGGTCGGTGGAGGGCAGGCTGACCTTTCGCCGGCCCGCGGCCGCGCCGGAGCTCGTGCTGGACGGCTGGGTCATGCCCGGTCTCGTGGACGCACACTGCCACATCGGCCTCGGCCCGGGCGGGGACGTTACCGAGGACACCGCGGAATTCCAGGCCCTGGCGGACCGCAACGCCGGGACGCTCCTGGTCCGCGACGCGGGCGCCGTCCACAACACACGCTGGCTCCAGCAACGCGTGGACCTTCCCCGGATCATCCGCTCGGGCCGGCACCTCGCGAGGACCCGGCGCTACCTGCCGGGCCTGGCCGTCGAGGTCGAGCCGGAGGATCTCGTCGAGGCCGTGCGGAAGCAGGCCCGCGCGGGCGACGGCTGGGTCAAGCTCGTGGGGGACTGGATCGACCGCGACGCCGGCGATCTCGCCGCCAGTTTTCCCGCCCGGACGGTCAAGGACGCCGTCCGGGCCGCCCACGATGAGGGGGCCCGCGTCACCGCACACTGCTTCGCCGAAGACACCCTCGATGACATGCTCGACGCCGGGATCGACTGCATCGAGCACGCCACCGGGCTGCTGCCGCGGCACCTGCCGCGCTTCCTCGAACAGGGTGTTCCGATCGTGCCCACCCTGATCAACATCGCCACGTTCCCGGACATCGCCGCCCGGGCGGCGGCCAAGTTCCCCCGCTACGCAGCCCACATGCGCTGGCTGTGGGAGCGCCGGGCAGAGCGGATCCTCGAAGCCCACGAGGCCGGGGTGGCAATCTACGCCGGTACCGACGCCGGCAGCGTGATCAGCCATGGCAGGATCGTGGACGAGATTCAGGCCCTGCACGCCGCCGGCCTTGCCGCCGCTGCCGCCCTCGACTCCGCGAGCTGGTCGGCGCGGACCTGGCTCGGCGCGGAGTCCATCGGTGAAGGGGCAAGTGCTGATGTCCTCGTCACCGCCGAGGATCCGCGGAGCAATCCGGCCACGCTCCGCCAGATCCGGCATATCGTGCTGCGTGGGCTGCCGGTGGACCGGGCGCCAGGCGGTCATGAGGAATAAATTGAAGCTTCAAGTAATTTAGCTTTATATAGAGTCGCCGAAGGCCGGCGGCTAACAAATCCACGGAGCGTTGTCATGACCGCAGAAGCCAGCACCCAAGACCTCCTTCCTGCCGAACTCACCATGGGCACCGTGATGCTCAAGGTCGGCGACATGAAGCTGATGACCGACTACTACCAGCGCGCCCTCGGCCTGGAGACTGTGGCCGAACAGGACGGCGGGCTCTACCTTGGGCGCCAGCAGAAGCCGCTGGTGCATCTGGCGCCTGCCCCGGACCTGTTTCTTCCTTCCCGTGGCGAGGCCGGGCTCTTCCACACCGCCCTCCTCTTCGAGGACCAGCACTCCCTGGCGGCCACCATCGCCACCGCGGCCCAGTACGAGCCCCAGTCCTTCACGGGCAGCGCGGACCACCTCGTCAGCGAGGCGTTCTACTTCAACGACCCCGAAGGCAACGGCATCGAGCTGTACTGGGACCGGCCGCGGGCGGCGTGGTCCTGGGAGGGCAAGAACGTCGTCATGGACAGTCTCGCCCTGCCGCCGCAGCGCTACCTGCAGCAATACCTGACCGAGGAGTCCGTGGCAGGCCAGCGCCAGGCCGCCGCCGGCGTCGGGCACGTCCACCTGCAGGTCGGCGACGTCCAGTCGGCGCATGATTTCTATGTAGGCACGCTCGGCTTCGAAAAGACCGCGGGCTGGCACGGCCAGGCGCTGTTCGTCTCGGCCGGCGGCTACCACCACCACATGGCCATGAACGTATGGAACAGCCGCGGCGCGGGTCCCCGGCGCGACACGCTGGGCCTGGGTGAAGTCCTCATCGAGGTGCCCTCCGGCGACGACGTCGCGGCCCTGGCCGACCGGCTCAAGGTTGCCGGCGTCGAATCCCACCACACCGGCGCCGAGCTGCGCTTCGAGGATCCGTGGCGCAACCGGATCCGCGTCGCCGTGCGCTAGAAGTTCTCCCCAGGCAAGCTGGTCGCTGGGCGTGTCCAGCGCGCACAGCTTTCCGCTGGACATGTCCACTCTTCGCCGGCGGGACCGCTGGGTCCATTGCTCGGGACCGGGACTCCGGAACATGTCCATTGCTCGCCGCCGGGAATGGACGTAGCTGCCATATGTTCATTCCTTGCTGTCAGGACGGGGCATGCCCAGCGGGCCCTGGTCGGTTTCCCCGGGCCAGCGAAGGACATGTCCACTCTTCGCCAGCAGGACAGTGGAACATGCCCAGTGCTCGCAGTCGCGAATGGACATAGCTGCCATATGTCCAGTGCTCAGGGTTAGGGGAGGGCATGTCCACGGGCCGGGTAGGGTTCACCGGGCCAGCGAGGGACATGTCCACTGTTCCCAGGCGGGACTTCGGAACATGCCCAGTGCCCGCAGTCGCGAATGGACATAGCTGCCATATGTCCAGTGCTCAGGGTTAGGGGAGGGCATGTCCAGCGGGCGGGGCGGGGCCATGCTGAAGCGGCTAGGCTGAAGCGACGTCGAAAACAGCGGTCTGCGGACCGCCGAACCCTAAGGACCAGCTGCATGGGATTCACCGAACTCTTTGTGTCCACCCACGAAGAAGCCCTCAAGCGCGCCGGCGCACTGGAAGGCGGCAGCCCGGCCGCCCCGGGCGCCGTCCGCATCCCGGAGATCAGCGACTTCGAGGTGGAGCGGCTGGGGGACCTCGCCGGCGTCGCCGTGCACGCCCCGGGCGCGGACTATGAACTGGCCATGGTCGACGTGGCCAGCGACTCGCTGCTCGGCGTCCCGGCGGCAATGGTCCGCACGCTGGCGGAACTGCTCAGCTATGAAACCGAAGGGGAGGGTGACGTCCTGGAGGATGTCGCCGCCAACTGGGCCGCCGAGGAGGACATGCCCTTCGGTCCGGACGAGGCCCGGGACTACGTCCGCCGGATTGCCGAGCTCGCCGCCGGCGTCGACCCCGCCACCAGGTCCGGCCTCTTCGTCTGGACGTCCTGACCGGCCCTCGAGGCCGCTTCCAGGCCGCGCGGTGGTGCGCCAAGCTCGTGTCAAGTCGAAATCCTGCCGGTGATCTGGCACAATGAACAGGTACTCGATCTGCGTGGCCCCTCTCTCCGCGTCTGGATCTTGTCCTTTAGAACCCCCAAGTACGGCCCGCCCCACGGGTGCAGAACGCCGGGCTCGACCCCGTTTCAGAAACAGGAGTGACCACAAAAGTGGCCGTAAAGATTCGCCTTAAGCGCTTCGGTAAGATGCGCGCACCGTACTACCGCATCGTCGTCATGGACTCACGCTCCAAGCGTGATGGCCGTGCTATCGAAGAGATCGGCAAGTACCACCCGACCGAAGAGCCCTCGTACATCGAGGTCGACACGGACCGTGCCCAGTACTGGCTCGGCGTCGGCGCACAGCCGTCCGAGCAGGTTGCCGCGATCCTGAAGATCACCGGTGACTGGCAGAAGTTCAAGGGTCTCCCGGGCCAGGAGGGAACCTTGAAGACCAAGGCTCCCAAGGCTGCCTTCGTTACCCCGGAAAAGGGTTCCGTGATCATCCCGGAAGCCATCACCAAGAAGGCCAAGAAGGACGAAGCTGCCGAGGCTCCCGCCGACGCCGCCGAAGCAGAGACCACCGAGGCTGAGTAAATTGCTGGCAGAAGCGCTCGAACACCTGGTCCGCGGGATTGTTGACAGCCCCGAGGACGTCAAGGTCAGTGCGAAGAACAACCGCCGCGGGGAAACCCTCGAGGTGCGCGTTCATCAGGACGACCTCGGACGGGTGATCGGCCGGCAGGGCCGGACCGCACGCGCATTGCGCACTGTGGTTGCGGCGCTGGCGGACGGCGAGCCGGTCAGGGTCGACGTCGTCGACACCGACCGCCGCCGGTAACGCTTTCAGCACTACTTGTCTTGAGTCCGGCCCCTTCACCAGATAACGGTGGAGGGGCCGGACTGTTTTCCCGTTATTCCGCACCAGAGAATACAGAATCACCAACCCCGAACAGAGGAACAGATGCAGCTCCAGGTGGCACGAATCGGCAAGCCCCACGGCATCCGCGGCGAAGTGACCGTCCAGGTGCTCACCGACGCGCCCGGCGACCGTTTTGTCCCCGGCACCCAGTTCATCGTGGAACCCGCCTCGGCCGGGCCGCTGACGGTGTTCAGCGCCCGCTGGAACAAGGACATCCTGTTGCTGGCCTTTGACGAGATCGAGACCCGCAACGAGGCCGAGACCCTGCGCGGCGCCAAGCTGTTCATCGAAACTGAAGACATCGGCGCCGAGGACGACGACGAGGGCTGGTACGAGCACGAGCTCGTGGGCCTGGAGGTCCGCGTGGGCGGCAATGTGGTCGGCAAGGTCTCGGCGCTGCACACGCTGCCCGTCCAGGACCTGCTGGTCGTCACCACGGACGACGGCACGGAAGTCCTGATCCCCTTTGTCGAGCAGATTGTGCCCGAGGTTAACGTGGCTGAAAAGTACGTCCTCGTCACCCCGCCGCCCGGACTGTTCGAAGTCAACACGGACGAGGCGCCCGAGGCCCAAAACCCCGATGCCCAAAACCCCGCAGCCCAGGCTCCCGAAGCCCAGGGTGCCGCGGCCCGGAACTCCGAAGACCAGGGCAAAGCGTAGATGAGAATCGACGTCGTCAGCATCTTTCCGGAGTACCTGGCCCCGCTGGAGCTGTCGCTGATCGGCAAGGCCCGCCAGGACGGCCTGCTGGACCTCAAGGTCCATGACCTGCGGGACTTCACCACCGACCGGCACCGCACGGTCGATGACACCCCCTACGGCGGCGGCGCCGGCATGGTCATGAAGCCCGAACCCTGGGCGCAGGCCCTCACCGCCGTGGCCGCCGGGCGGTCCGGGGACGCCGGCGCGCCTGACGACGCCGGCGCGCCTGACGACGGCGGCACCGCAGAGTCTGCCGGCCCGGACGGTGCCGCCAAGCCTGTCCTGATCGTCCCGTCGCCGGCGGGGGAGCGCTTCACCCAGGCCACCGCGCACGAACTGGCGGAGGAAGACCAGCTGGTGTTCGCCTGCGGGCGCTACGAGGGCATCGATGAACGGGTCCTGGAATGGGCCGCGGAGCACTTCACGGTGCGCCCGATGAGCCTGGGGGACTACGTCCTCAACGGCGGCGAAGTCGCCGTGCTGGCCATGGTCGAAGCCATCGGCCGGCTGCTGCCCGGCGTCGTCGGCAACCCCGAGTCCCTCGTGGAGGAATCCCACTCGGACGGGCTGCTCGAATACCCCGTCTACACCAAGCCCTCCAGCTGGCGGGACCGGGACGTCCCGGCCGTGCTGCTGAGCGGCAACCACGGCAAGATCGCCCAGTGGCGCCGGCATGAGCAGTACCGGCGCACCGCCGAACGCCGCCCCGACCTCCTCGTGGAGTTCGACGCCGGCAAGCTGCCGCGCGCGGACCGTACGGCCTTCTCCGACCTGGGGTACGACGTCGTCGACGGCCGCCTGCTGCGCCGTCCCGACGCCTAACCGCCGGGATTGGGCTAACCCGCAGAAAATGTGGCAAAATTAGTCCTTGTGCCTGCTGGGTTGCGAACCTGCCACAGGGGGAGCGCTACCAACAGTCCGGCACCCCGGCCCCGTCTACTCCTGACAGGGCCGGATTGACAAACTTTCGGCGGAAATTTCCGGGCGGCGCATGCCACCGGCCTTGCCCGCCGTAACCCAACGTGAGTGACCTGTGGCGTTCACCAGGAGTGGATCAATGCATATCCTCGATTCCGTAGATGCAGCCTCGCTGCGCACCGATGTTCCCGAGTTCCGCGCGGGTGACACCATCAAGGTTCACGTGAACATCATCGAAGGCAAGAACTCCCGCGTCCAGGTCTTCCAGGGCTTCGTCCTTGGCCGCCAGGGCGATGGCGTCCGCGAAACCTTCACCGTCCGCAAGGTCTCCTTCGGTGTCGGCGTGGAGCGTACCTTCCCGGTGCACTCCCCGATCATCGACAAGGTCGAGCTCGTCTCCAAGGGTGACGTGCGCCGCGCCAAGCTTTACTACATGCGTAACCTGCGTGGTAAGGCCGCGAAGATCAAGGAAAAGCGCGACTTCCAGACCGCCAAGTAAGCCTTTTCGTCTTCCACGACAGGCTTCCACCGCGGATCCACGGACCGTATCCGGTGCGTCAGCTAGTGCGGCGCCGGAGCTATCCGCAACAGCGCACATTAGTTCACGACAGCGCCAGGGGATACGGAACATGGAACAGCCAAAACGCCAGCCCAGGAAACCGGGCTGGCGTTTTGCGTTGCTGGCCCTGGTGCTCGCCGTGGTCATCAGCGCCGTGGTCCGCTCCCTGTGGGTGGACATCTTCTTCATCCCGTCCGCCTCCATGGAGCCGCTCCTGCACACGGGGGACCGGATCGTGGTGGCGCGGACCGGCTTCCAAGCTAAGCCCTTGGGCCGGGGCGACGTCGTCGTCTTTGACGGCCGCGGTTCCTTCGCCCCGCTCAACAGTGGCAACGGCCCCGTAGTGGATGCCCTCGCCGAAGCCGGACGCTGGCTTGGCCTGGCGGGCAGCGACACCACGTATGTCAAGCGCGTCATCGGACTGCCCGGCGACCGTGTGGTCTGCTGCGATGCCGGCGGCCGGCTCACAGTCAACGGCCAGCAAGTTGCGGAACCGTATGTGTATCCGGGGGACACCCCGAGCGATGTGCAGTTCGCCGTCCAGGTGCCTGCCGGGCGGCTCTGGCTCATGGGGGACCACCGCTCGATGTCCGCCGACTCCCGGAGCCTCCTGGGCGCCCCTGGCGGGGGCATGGTGCCGCTGGAACGCGTCATTGGCAGGCCGGTACAGATCATCTGGCCGCTTGATAGATTTGCAGCAGTAGCGCGGCCCGAACCGGCTGCGACAACGACGACGACGAACGGACAGTAGATGCCCGAGACCGAACCGCGCACTCCTGATCCGCAGGGCCAGGACCGACCCCGGGTTACCGCCTCGGCGATCCCCGCGGACGAGCCGGCGGATCCACCGGCTGGTGCGCAGGCTCCTGCTCCGGCGTCGGCTCCTGCGCGGGACGACAGCGCCGGTGCGCAGCGCGCTGATCGTATGCAGGCTGCCCGTATCGAGGCTACCCGGTCGGAGACTGCCCTGACCGCGGCTGGGCCGACCGGGCCTGGGCCGACCGGGAGGGAGCGGGCTGACGGCCCCGCCCACGCCGATCCGACATCCCGCCGGGCCAGGAAGGCCAAGGCCCGTGAAGGGCGCAGCCCGCTCTTCCTGTGGCTGAAGGAGGTTGCCACGGTGGTCGTCGTGGCGATCGTGCTGTCCTTCCTGATCAAGACCTTCCTGTTCCGGGCCTTTTACATCCCGTCCGAATCCATGGTCAACACCCTCGATGTGAACGACCGCATCTTCGTGAACCTGCTCGTGCCCGAGCCCATGGCGCTCCAGCGCGGGGACGTGGTGGTGTTCCGGGACAGCCAGGGCTGGCTCGCCCCCGCGGCCCCGAAGGCCAAGGGCCCCTTCACCTGGGTGCAGGACGGGCTGACGTTCGTCGGTTTGCTGCCGGACAACTCGGAACAGCACCTGGTCAAGCGCGTCATCGGACTCCCGGGTGACCACGTGGTCTGCTGCGACGCCGGCGGACAGCTCACCGTCAACGGCGCGCCGCTGGACGAGAAATACATCAATTCCGCAGAGATTCCCCAGGTCCGCGACTTTGACGTCGTCGTGCCCGCGGGCAAGGTCTGGGTCATGGGCGACAACCGCAACCACTCCGCGGATTCCCGCGCCCATATGGACACCAACGGCGGCTTCGTCAACGAATCCGACATTGAAGGCAAGGCCGCCGTCATCGCTTGGCCGCTGAACAGGATGTCGGCCCTGGACAACTACCCGGACGTCTTCCGCAGCGTCCCTGCCCCGTCCGGAAAGTAAGCCGCCCGTCATGTCAGCAGCCCCCACCCTCGACTACGAACGCCGCTTCCGCAGCTCCGGCGCGCGGCTCCTCGCGGGCATCGACGAGGTCGGCCGCGGCGCCCTGGCCGGTCCCGTCAGCGTGGGGATCGCCGTCGTCGACCTGCAGCAACAGAAGCTCCTGGCCGATGTCCGGGACAGCAAGCTGCTCAAGGTCGCGGACCGGGAGCGGCTGGTGCCGCTGGTCCGGGACTGGAGCGTCGCCTCCGCCGTCGGGCATGCGTCCGCGAACGAGATCGACGAACTCGGGATCATCGCGGCGCTCCGTCTTGCCGGGAACCGGGCCTGGTTTGCCGTGCTCGCCGTCGGAATCAGGCCCGAAGTTGTCCTGCTGGACGGAAGCCACAACTGGCTCTCGCCGGATCTGCAGCCGTCCTTGTTTGACGATGCCCCCGCCGAACCCGGTTGCGATGCCCCGGTGCACACACTGGTCAAAGCCGACATGCAGTGCCTCAGCGTCGCCGCGGCCAGCATCATCGCCAAGGTCGAGCGCGATGCGATGATGTGCGAGCTGCATACCCAATACCCGGCCTACGGCTGGGACGTGAACAAGGGCTACGGCACCGCAGCGCACAAGGAGGCGCTGCGGACCTCCGGTCCCACGCCGTACCACCGGGTCAGCTGGCAGCTGCTCTAGCTGTTCTGGCCGCTCGGGCGCGGCGGCCGGTGGCGCGGCCGGCGCACTGTGGCGCGCGGCCGGCGCCGGATGGTGCAAGATGGAACCATGAGTGCCGAGGACCTTGAAAACTATGAGACCGACATGGAGCTACAGCTCTACCGCGAATACCGGGACGTCGTCGGGCTGTTCAGCTATGTGGTCGAGACCGAGCGGCGTTTCTATCTTGCCAACCATGTTGACCTGCAGGCCCGCAGCGCCGACGGCGAGGTCTACTTCGACTTGACCCTGCAGGACGCCTGGGTGTGGGATGTTTACCGCTCCGCCCGGTTCGTCAAGAGCGTCCGCGTCATCACGTTCAAGGACGTGAACGTAGAGGAACTGCCCCGCAGCGAGGAACTCGCCCTGCCCAAGGTCGAGGACCTGGGCAACTGACCCTGGCTTCCTAGTTTTCGGGTTTCCTAGCCCCTGGGTGGCGCAGGGTTCCCGTTGCGGTCCAGGGCAACGCCCTGGTGCCGCAACAGGTCCAGCACACTCTCCGGATACGAACCGCAGCCATCCGGGTTTGCGGATCCCCGCTCGGCGGCGTGGTCGGACGCTGTGTCGCCGATGCCGATGGTTGCGACGGCCGCCTTCCATCCGCCGAGCCCCTCGATCTGCTTGGGGACCCACACATTGGCCGCACCGTTGACGTAGTCCCACACTTTGGGGTGGACCCCCGGGCCGAGATAGATGCCGCCTCCCGCCGCCCGGGTGACGAGTGTGGGCAGCGGCAGGACCCCCATCAATTGCGCAGCCTGATACTCGGACATGTTCCATGGGGGTTCGTCGAAGTAGTACCAGCTCGCTGCGCAGATGCCGTACAGCTTCGGGCCGAACTGCGCGTAGTTCAGATACAGCTCCATGATCCGTTGCGGGGTCAGGGTGAGGCTGAACTCGGTTGCAAGCCCGGCCTCCAGCCCCTTCCTCAGGGCATTCGCATCAGGCCACAGGAAGATGTTCTTGACCAGCTGCTGCGGGACCGTGGAACCGCTCGGGTCATCCCTGCCCTGCAGGTAGGCGACGGCCCTGTCCCGGAAATCATCGACGGAGAACGCGCCAACACGGGTTCCCAGCTGTTGGTCCTCGTGGGCGACGGCCGCGGCGATGACATAGCGGCTGATGTGGTTCAGGGACACGTACTGGTAGGCGATCGGGCCGCCGGTCTGCAGCATGTAGGCAGTGCGCGGGGGGGCGAACCAGATAAAGGAGACGGCGGCCAGCTCCGTGATGACCACCATGGCGAGGGCGAACTTGAAGATCCTGGCGAGCAGCCTCCGGACCCGGTGCTTACGTTTTCCCGCCGGAGCTGCCGGCTCAGGCTCTGGCGCGGGGCCGGGCTCTGACCGCACTGGTGGGGGCCAGGTCTCGGGCTCGGGTCGGGCGGGCCCGGATCCTGGATCCGGTTGCGCTGGTGGGGGCCAGGTCTCGGGCTCAGGCCGCGGTGGTGGGGGCCAGCTGGGTCCCGCCTGCCCGCCGGGCGGACCTGGTTCCGTCAGCTGCTGCGTTCCCAGCGGCTGGGCCGCTCGATATTCCATACGCCGATCCTTCGGCCGATCCTCAGGAGAGACTACGGACGCCCCGGGGAGTTCGAGGGCGTTGGGAAAAGCCTAGGTGAGCCGTGCGGGCATTGGCTACGTTTCGTTGCCTGACAATCGCATCAACACGTCCTGTCAATGCCGCCACGGAATTGATCGCCGGCAGTGCTCCCCCGGGATCCGCCCGGATTCCGAGGCGTCGGCAGGCGCTTCGGCGAAGTTTCCCAACGGTGGTAGATGTGCACTCATGGGCCATCTCCACTGTTGAGAAATTCGGTTACCTGCTGCGCAACCTCGTCGGAGATCCCGGTTTGCCAGTTCGTTTTGAACAATGGCTGATCGGCATAGAAGTCAGTGTCGTCGTCGACGATTGCATACCGCGTCACTTCCGGATGCCGGTCCAGCCACATTTTCACCTCCTCGCCACGAAAACCTGTGTCTGCTGACGGAGTAACGTCAAAGGTCTTGTAAACGTGCCGGTCGGCTTCTTCACGGCCGCCTTGGATATGCCGCCATGTGGACGTTAGAACAACGGCTGCGTCCGTGTCGAGGATGATCTTTCTGACCYTGAACGCCAGGAAAGGATCGATGCCCAGGAAGCTGCGAAAGCGCTGTCTCGTACCTACGCGGTTGACGACTCCATCAATATCGAGGAAAAGTACTTTCATTCCTGTCCCTCCTGCAGTTCTTTTCGTCCTGCCTTGATTATGCGATCAACAGTGCTGAACGCGCTGCGTATACCCCTCTCATCTGGCTTGTGACCCCTTTAGCCACTGCTGGATGTGGTGCAGGCTCTCGTCGGCGTCGAACTGATCGGCCGGCTAGCTCGTTCATGATGAGATAGGCCGATCCCTCGGCTTCTAACTCGAAGATCCCGCGGTGGTTGCAGTACTCTGCCAACTTCTCGTCAGCGGTGTGACCGTGGACGATATGGCTCAGCTCGCGCTGCATCGTCTTGAACAGATAGGCCGCGACGGGATTGATGGCGAACTCTTTGTTCCGTGAGTATCCCCGGTTGTTGCCGCCTATCTGTTAATGGTGCGGCCGGAATCCGGTTTGGAGATCTTAGATGCGTTGAGGCGTGTAGGGTCTAGTCATCATCATCTGGGGGATAAATGAAAAGGTCTATTAAGCGCTGTCGTTCCGCTGTATTTGTCCTAGCGGCCGCAATGACATTGATTGTTGGTTCAGTGGCACCGTCTGTAGCCGTAGATACTAGCGAGTCACCATCACTAACGGATATCAGAATGCTTTCGCCTGCGGTGATGTACCCCGACCAAGACATAAACCAAGACCAAGTCGTGGTCAGGGTCGGGGCAATCGGTTACGGCAACCTCTTCTACGAAGACAGCCTCGGCGCCACACATGACGTCTGCTTTGATGAGTGCGGGGCGGGGTATGCAAACACAGCAGTTGGCGATCTGAATGGATGGCCGCTGGGTCCTGTCTCGCTCTCTCACATCGAGGTGAGGTCATGGCCCGATGACAAACGTGTCGTGTACTGGCGTGACGGGAGAGTCGAGAAATTCCCGTCGGACATGAAGGATCCCGCCCCAGTCGCGATTGACTGGGCAAGCCTAGATTTCAGGTTGGATCCTCTCCGCGAGTATTCCAATTCACCGAAGCTCCAGGTAGAAGGTCCGCCTTCCGTGGGGTTTACGTTGAAGATGGAACTCGCAGCACTAGACCCTAAGCCAACCAGAGTCGAGTACGGGTGGATGCATCTGGACTCCCTGCAACAGCTAATCGGCAGTAGTCCTACCTACATGACTAGGGCCGCCGACATCGGGCACAGCATCGTGGCACGGGTGCGGGCGTACAACCGAGGCTACGTCACCTACGAAAGTTTCAGCACGCCCACAACGCCCGTCGCCACCCCGGTCCAGGTGACTCCTGCCCCTATCGTGATGACGGACAGGGACGGCACGGCTAACGATACGTACACCATCCCCGAGACGGTCGGCATTGACTACCTCGTCGGTGGCGCCGGTCTTCAAAAGGTTGTATCTGCGGGCACGCATTCGTATTCGTATTCGTATTCGACCGACGGGATTTTCTTCGCAGGCGCGCGGGCGAAGCCCGATTACATCCTGGCTCCTGGTGCCGTAGCAACCTGGTGGATGAGGTTCAAGAACACCCCATTTCTGGTCGCTCCGGCGGCCGTCACTTTCACGGACAAGGACGGGACGAACGAGGATACCTACAGCGTTCCAGCCACGACCGGCATCGACTATCTCGTCGGCGGCAGGGTCGTGGCTGCGGGTAAGTATCCGGCCATGGGCAAGGTCACGGCAACAGCGCGGCCGAAAACCGATTACGCCCTGGCTCCTGGTGCCTTGGCGTCGTGGTCGATGACGTTTAAGGCGACCCCGTTCCCGGTCTCTCCCGCGGCAGTGACGTTCATTGACAAGGTCGGGACAAAGGACGACACCTACACGGTTCCCGCCACGACCGGTGTCGAGTACCTTGTGGACGGGCAAGTCGTGGCTGCGGGTACGTATCCCGGGACCTGGGTCGTCATCGTGAGCGCGCGGGCGAAGATGGGCTATGTTTTGGCCCCAGGCGCGCCGGCCCTGTGGGTGGCAGCGTTCAAGGGTTCCCTTTCGGGGGCGGCCCCTACGATCACTGGTGCCGCGAAGGTCGGTTCGACGCTTACCGCCGTCCCCGGAACCTGGGGTCCGGCTCCGGTGAGCCTGGCCTACCAGTGGAAGGCCGGCGGCGTCGTCATTCCCGGAGCGACAAGCAGTACTTATAAGCCGACCAGTGCCCACGTCGGAAAGACGCTGACAGTGACCGCGACCGGATCGAAGGCCGGTTTCGCCAACATGGCCAAGACGTCCAGCGCTACCGCCGCGGTGGTTAAGGGTTCGTTGGTTGGGCCGACGCCGATGATCACGGGTACCGCTAAGGTCGGGTCGACCCTCACCGCCAACCTTGGCATCTGGTCACCGTCCACGATCAGTCCCCGCTATCAGTGGTACCGCTCCGGCGCGGCGATCACCGGCGCAACCTCCGTAGCTTACAAACCCACCAGCGCCGACATCGGCAAGGCTATGACAGTCAGGGTCACAGCGTACAAAACCGGCTATACCACCGCGGTGAAGACCTCAGCCGCGACAGCGGCAGTGCTGAAGGGTTCGTTGGTCGGACCGGCGCCGAAGATCACGGGTACCGCCAAGGTCGGGTCGACCCTCACCGCCAACCTTGGCATCTGGTCACCGTCCACGATCAGTCCCCGCTATCAGTGGTACCGCTCCGGCGCGGCGATCACCGGCGCAATCTCCGCAGCCTACAAACCCAGCAGCGCCGACGTCGGCAAGGCCATGACGGTTCGGGTCACAGCGTACAAAACCGGCTATACCACCGCCGTGAAGACCTCAGCCGCCACCGCCGCGGTGGTCAAATAAGAACGGATGGCCCGAAGAGAGACACCGGCCATCAGCGTATGACAAATGAACCCCGCCAGCCGGGATAGCTGGCGGGGTTCATGCCAAGTCCTTCATGCAGGAATAACGACAACATGCCGACCCCCGCATGCGAATCCATTTGTTCCAGGCACGGGCGGTACTCCTCAATCCCATCGGGACCGGCTCACCCGCGTCCGCGGAGCTTAGAGATTGCATTCATGCCGCTCACCGATCCGGACAAAGGCTCGGTCCTCGACGCGGGGTCCTTAAAGTTCCGAGCATGGCCCCTTCGGGCGGTCGACCGTGTCGGCCTGCGAATCCACCGGCTCCCACAGGGGTGATCTGCCTCCGCACGTGATCGGCGGCTCAGCTCAGAAGCCACCTTCGACAGACTCTGCGGTGATCGCAGACTGCCGGCTTCGCTATGACCAGTGCATTTCAGTACATGGCCCGTAAGTGGGCTGGGAGCCTATCATTCAGTCGACTTATATCCCCGTTGCCAGGGAACATCCGGGAGTTTCCCACATAGCGCCGATGCCCCCTGTGCCTGATACCAATACCGCCCCACGCTGGAGGCATGAGAGCTAAGGATGTGCTGGGCCGGCGAGGAGAGGACCTCGCGGCGGATTTCCTGCAGGCCCACGGCATGCGGATCGTGGAGCGGAACTGGCGCTGCCCGGAGGGTGAGATCGACATTGTCGCGCTCGACGGCGACGCGCTGGTCATCGCCGAGGTGAAAACCCGGAAATCCCTGGCCTTCGGGCATCCGTTTGAGGCTGTCGGCGCGGACAAGCTGGCCAGGCTCCACCGGCTGGCAGCGGCGTGGTGCCGTGCCCAGGGGCTGTGGATGCCGCTGTGCCGCTTGGACGTGATCGCGGTGGTCGACGACGGCATCGGCGAGCCCGCCGTCGAGCACCTCAAAGGGGTGGGGTAGATGGCCCTGGGCCGGACCTATTCCGTCGCCCTCATGGGCCTCCACGGCTACATCGTGGAGGTCGAAGCCGACATCGGCCAGACCCTGCCGGCGTTCGTGATCCTGGGCCTGCCGGACGCCTCACTGAACGAGGCCAAGGAACGGATCCGCTCGGCGGCGCAGAATTCGGGGATCCCGCTAAGTCGCCGGAAGATCACGGCCAACCTCATTCCGGCATCGCTGCCCAAACGCGGTTCGGGATTCGACCTCGCCATCGCCATGGCCGTGCTGCTGGCGGCGAACGACATCCGGCCCACGGGCCGCACGGTCTTCATCGCCGAACTCGGCCTGGACGGCCGGCTGCGGCCCGTGCGCGGTATCCTTCCGGCCGTGATGGCCGCGGTCCGGGCCGGCTACCCCGAGGTCGTCGTGGCCCGGGCGAACGTGGCGGAGGCCGAGCTGGTCCCCGGCGCGCGGGTCCGGGGCTACGCCACACTGGCCCGGCTCGCGTTTGACTGCGGCGCGGACCCGCAGGACCTCGCTCTCGATTTCGAACCCGAGACCGAGGACTCCGGCCACCCCGAACCCGGCACGGGTCCCGCCCTGGTGCCGGACATGTGCGATGTCTCCGGCCAGGCGGCGGCGCGGCGTGCATTGGAAGTAGCCGCTGCCGGTGCCCACCACGTACTGCTGACCGGACCGCCGGGTGCCGGGAAGACCATGCTCGCCGAGCGGCTGCCCGGGCTGCTGCCGGACCTGGGCGACACCGAGGCCATGGAGGTGACTGCCATCCACTCGCTGTGTTCGCTGCCGTCGGGCTCCGTGCAGCTGCTGCGCCGCCCGCCCTACGAGAACCCGCACCACACCGCGACCGCGGTGGCCATCATCGGTGGCGGGTCCGGCCTGCCGCGGCCCGGGGCAGCGTCCCGGGCGCACCGCGGGGTGCTCTTCCTGGACGAGGCCCCGGAATACGACCGCGGCGTCCTGGACGCCCTGCGGCAGCCGCTGGAAAGCGGTGAGCTGGTCATCCACCGCTCGGCCGGGTCCGCGGCCTATCCCGCCCGGTTCCAGCTGGTCCTTGCAGCCAACCCCTGTCCCTGCGGCAAGGCAACGGGCAAAGGAGTGGACTGCATCTGCACGCCCATCATGCGCCGCCGGTATCAGGCCCGGATGTCAGGGCCGCTGCTGGACAGGGTCGACATCCAGCTCGAAGTCGAGCGGGTCTCGCTCGCCGGCTTCGGCCAACCTGCGGCCGAGGAAGGAACGGCCAGCATCGCGGAAAGGGTCCGGGCGGCCCGGGCCCGCCAGCTGGACCGGCTGCTGCCATTCGGGATGGAAACCAACGCGCAGGTGCCGGGGCGGCTGCTGCGCGGGTCCCTGCGGCTCGATGCCCCCACCACCCGCATCCTGGACTACGCGCTGGAGCGCGGAGTGCTGACCGCCCGCGGCTACGACCGCGTGCTGCGCCTCGCATGGACCCTTGCGGACCTGTCCCGGCACGACGTCCCGGACGCAGACGACGTCGGGCAGGCGCTGGGCCTGCGGCAGGCCGCCGCGGTCTCACCCTGAGCCTGCCGGCACGAAGCCCACCCCAGCCGTGCGAAAGGAACCACAATGATTGATGACGAACGAACAGCCCGCGCCGCCTTGGCCCGCCTGTTCGAGCCGCAGGACGCGGCGGCCCTGGCACTGGTCCAGGCAGTGGGGGCGCAGGACGCCCTGCGGATTGCCAGCGGCGCGCTGGCCGCCGGTCCCGGGCTCGAACAGGAGATCACTGGAATCCTGGTGGACAGCGGGTCCGGCAGCGGCTGGTCCGGGCTCAGCGAGGGGCTGAAGCGTTGGGCCCCGCGCGTGCCCGACCTCGCCCCGGAGCGGGACCTGGCCACCATGCACCGGCTCGGCGGACGCCTCATCATTCCCACGGATGACTTGTGGCCGCGGCAGCTGGCGGACCTCGGACTGCAGGAGCCCCTGTGCCTGTGGTGGCGCGGCGTGGAACAGGAGCTGCCCCCGGCGGCCCGGTCCGTAGCCCTCGTGGGTTCCCGGGACAGCACCAGCTACGGGGCATCGGTGACGGGCGACCTCGCCTACTCGCTGGCCCAGCGCGGCTTCACGATCGTCTCCGGCGGGGCCTACGGGATTGATGCCCACGCCCACAGGGCGGCCCTGGCCGGAAGCGCGGGCGGTGTGCCCACCATTGCCGTCATGGCCGGGGGAGTGGACCGCTTCTACCCCGCCGGCAATGAGGACCTGCTGCGGACCGTGGCGAACCGCGGCGCGGTCCTGGCCGAGGTTCCGCCCGGGTCCGCTCCCACCCGCTACCGGTTCCTGCAGCGGAACCGGCTCATTGCGGCGTTGGCCTCCGTCACGGTCGTGGTCGAGGCCCGGTGGCGCTCCGGCGCCCTCAACACGGCCCACCATGCCGAAAGTCTGGGCAGGGCCGTGGGCGCCGTGCCCGGTTCCATCCATAGCGCCAACTCCGCCGGCTGCCACCGGCTTCTCCGTGAAGGTGGCGCGGTATGCGTCACGGATGCCGGGGAGATCGCCGAGCTCGCCTCCCCGAGCGGCGAGGCGATGCCCCCGGGCAAGGCAGGCCGGTCCGAAGCCCACGATGGCCTGACCCTGGAGGACCTGATCCTGCTCGATGCCCTGCCGCTTCGGACCACTACTTCGGTCGAGAAGCTGGCCGCGGTGGCCGGGCTGGGCCCGGACTCGGTCCGAGCCGGTCTTGGCCGGCTGGGGCTGCTGGGGCTGGCCGAATCCCGGCACGGCGGCTGGAAACGCTCCGGGAAGGCGGACTGAGATGGCTTGCTTCACCGGGAAGAAGCGGCTCGCCGACCGGCTCCTTGAATGCCGGGGGAATACTGCCAGAGTAAGAGGGTGTCTACACAGGATCCCCCCGCTGCCCCGCCCGCCGCGCCCGACGGCGATATCCAGCTCGCCGCCGCACGCTTCGGCCGCTACCTGGAAGCGGAGCGGGGCAGGTCCGCCCATACCGTGCGGGCCTATCTTTCCGATGTCGAAAGCCTGCTCGCGCACGCCGCAACCGAGGGCGTCCACGACCTTGCCGGGCTGGAGCTCGGGACCCTGCGGCGCTGGCTTGGCGCCCAGAGCGAGTCCGGGAAGTCCCGCGCCACCCTGGCCCGCCGCGCCGCCACCGCCAGGGCCTTCACCGCCTGGGCTGTCCGTGAGGAGCTGATCGAAGCCGACCCCGCCCTGCGGCTCAAGGCGCCAAAGCGGGAGAAGTCCCTGCCCGGCGTCTTGCACCAGCAACAGGTCCGGCGGCTCGTGGACGACGCCGAATCCGCCTCAGCCGAGGGGGAACCGCTGGCCTTGCGCAACCGTGCCATGGTGGAGCTGCTCTACGCCACCGGTGTCCGGGTTGGCGAGCTGGCTGGCATGCACGTTGACGACCTCGACCCGGACCGCAGAACCCTCCGGGTGCTCGGCAAGGGCAACAAGGAACGCACGGTACCCTACGGGCTGCCGGCGGCGCTCGCCGTCGATGACTGGCTCCGCCGGGGCCGGCCGGCCCTCGCTACCGGGACCAGCGGCCCGGCGCTCTTCCTGGGCGCGCGCGGCGGAAGGGTGGACCAGCGCCAGATCCGCAGCGTGGTCAAGGAGATGCTGGAACGGCTGGGAGACACCGCCGCCACTGGGCCGCACGCCCTGCGGCACTCCGCAGCGACCCACCTGCTCGACGGCGGGGCCGATCTGCGCGCCGTGCAGGAAATCCTCGGGCACAGCAGCCTTGCCACCACCCAGATCTATACCCACGTGTCCGTCGAGAGGCTCCGGCAGAGCTACCAGCAGGCGCACCCCCGGGCCTGAGGATCTTCGGCCGGGCGCGTCCGGCCGGCCGGAAAGGCGCACAATTCGGCCCGGATTCCTGCCCGGGATTCCGCCCGCATACCTGCCCGGCGCCAAGCGGACCAGGGTCCACCTACAGGACTGCCGAACCGTGCACGGCGCGCCGGAAAAGACGCGCCGAATCGCACTGGCGTAATTAGGAGGGGTAAGGCAGAATAAAACTCACGCCCGGGAAGTTTCAAGTTGAACTTGAAGCTGGAATGCACCACGTCCCAGCTTTGAACCCGGTTGTATATTAGTAGTCTGGCAGGGACCGCCGGCATAAATTCGGATCCGCGCAACAGACAGACATCCAGGCACAGGTCGTTGGGGAAGACGTACCTACAGCTATGGAGGATGGAATGTCTGTTGCACTGACCCGAGGTGTGTTGTTCGTTCACTCGGCCCCGACTGCCTTGTGCCCCCACGTCGAGTGGGCCATAGGGTCTGTCGTGGACAAGCGGACGGACTTGGAGTGGACCGCTCAGCCTGCCGCGCCCGGAATGTTCCGGGCCGAGCTGTCGTGGACCGGAACGCCGGGCACGGGGGCTCAATTGGCGTCCGCTCTGCGAGGCTGGGCCCACCTGCGCTATGAAGTCACTGAGGAGCCGAGCCAGGGGGTGGACGGCGGCCGCTGGTCGCACACCCCGGAGCTCGGGATCTTCCACGCCACCACTGACGTCCACGGCAACATCATGGTGTCCGAGGACCGCATCCGTTACGCCTACGAATCCGGCGCAGGCGACCCCTCGGCCGTCTACCACGAACTCTCCCTCGCCCTGGGCGAGGCCTGGGACGAGGAACTCGAGCCGTTCCGGCACGCCGCCGAAGGCGCCCCCGTGCGCTGGCTGCACCAGGTCGGCTAGGGCCTCACCGGGCGCACCACCTCAGCAATTCCATAGCAAGGCGCCAAAAGCAGATGGCGGCAATGTTCACGAAGAACATTGCCGCCATCTGCCGTCCCGGCGTGCTGCGGGCGTGCTGCCGGTCGTGCAGCTACACGCTGCGTACCGCGATCACGGCGTTGTGGCCGCCGAAGCCGAACGAGTTGCTCAGCGCGGCGATGCTGCCGGCCGGCAGGTCGCGGGCGGTCGTGACGACGTCGAGCGGGATTTCCGGATCCTGGTTCTCGAGGTTGATGGTCACCGGCGCCTTGCGGTCGTAGATGGCCATGACGGTCAGTACGGCCTCCACGGCACCGGAAGCGCCGAGCAGGTGCCCCATCTGGGACTTGGTGGCCGAGACCGCGACGGAGTCCACGTGCTTGCCCAGGGCGGCCTTGAGGGCCGCGTACTCGGGCTTGTCGCCGACCGGAGTGGAAGTGGCGTGCGCGTTGACGTGCACGATGTCTTCGGGCTGGATGCGGCCGTCGAACATGGCAGCCTTCAGCGCGCGGGTGGCGCCCAGGCCCTGGGGGTCTGGGGCGGTGATGTGGTAGGCGTCGGCGGTGACCGACGTGCCGGCCAGTTCGGCGTAGATCCGGGCGCCGCGGGCCAGGGCGTGTTCCTCGGCCTCGAGCACCAGGGCACCGGCGCCCTCGCCCATGACGAAGCCGTCGCGGTCACGATCGTAGGGGCGTGAGGCGTGCTCGGGATCGTCGTTGCGGCG
This sequence comes from Arthrobacter sp. P1_D12, assembly GCF_056406175.1. Taxonomy (NCBI): domain Bacteria; kingdom Bacillati; phylum Actinomycetota; class Actinomycetes; order Micrococcales; family Micrococcaceae; genus Arthrobacter; species Arthrobacter sp. P1_D12. Next base: position 6,231 of record NZ_JBFUAR010000010.1, on the reverse strand, counting down.
CGAGAGGGCCTGCATCGAGGCAAAGGCGGCGATCGGCATCGGGTGGATGGCGGCTTCGGCGCCGCCGCACACGACGACGTCGGCCTTGCCGGCGCGGATCAGGTCCAGGCCCACGTGCACGGCCTCGGTGCCGGACGCGCAGGCGGAAACGGGGGTGTGGGCGCCAGCGCGGGCGCCCAGGTCCAGGCTGACCGCGGCGGCTGGGCCGTTGGGCATCAGCATGGGCACGGTCATGGGCAGGACGCGGCGGGGACCCTTTTCGCGCAGGGTGTCCCAGGCATCCAGAAGGGTCCAGACGCCGCCGATACCGGTCGCGAAGGCAACTGCCAGGCGGTCGTGGTCGATTTCGGTGATGCCGGAGTCGGCCCACGCCTCGCGGGATGCGACCACGGCGAACTGGGTGGACGGGTCCATGCGCTTGGCCTCGACCCGGGTCAGGACATCCAGGGCAGGGGTGGAGGCGCGTGCGGCGAAGTGGACAGGCAGCTCGTACTTGGCCACCCAGTCGTCCTCAAGCGTGTGCGCGCCGGAGACGCCCTTGAGCGCGTTCTTCCACATTGTGGGGACATCGCCGCCGATGGGTGTGGTGGCACCCAGACCGGTAATGACTACTTTGCGTGCCATGGGATCACTCTCTGTCGGTGCGCCTGCCGTATCCGGAACCGCGAAGGGGATGGCCGGGGCCTGCGAGGGGAAACTTTGGGGTCGTTCAATTGTTGGTGGTCCGGTCCGGGCACTGCTGCAGCGCCCGGACCGGGCACCGGGGTCCGCCGATACCGGCGGAAGCCAGACTAGGCCTGGGCGTTGGCGATGAAGCCGACGGCGTCGCCGACGGTCTTGAGGTTCTTGACCTCTTCGTCCGGGATGCGGACGCCGAACTTCTCTTCGGCGTTGACCACGATCGTCATCATCGAGATGGAGTCGATGTCCAGGTCCTCGGTGAAGGACTTGTCCATTTCGACAGCCTCCGTGGCCAGGCCGGTCTCTTCGTTGACGATTTCAGCCAGGCCGGCCAGGATTTCTTCGTTGCTAGCCATTGATGGCTCCTTTTCTGGTTATTGCCCTCGGCTGCCGGTGAAATGCCGGCAGCCTACGGGCGGAAATGATTCAAACCGAGGGTTCGGCTTGGTGCGGGAATGCTTGCGAGCACAGCATGCGGGGCGGGTCCTGAAAGTGAAGGACATGCGGTGCAAGGGTGAAACGGGTGGAACGTATTTAGTTCGGAAAAGCGGTGGCTGCCTAAGGAAGCACGACCACCTGGGCGCCGAAGACCAGACCGGCTCCGAAGCCGATCTGCAGCGCCAGCCCGCCGCTGAGCTCGGGGTTTTCCTCAAGCAGGCGGTGGGTGGCCAGGGGGATGGACGCCGCCGACGTATTTCCGGCGTCGGCGATGTCGCGGGCGATCTTGACGGTCTCGGGCAACTGCAGCTTCTTGGCCATCTCGTCGATGATGCGCATGTTGGCCTGGTGCGGGATGAACGCGGCGAGGTCCTCGGACCGGATGCCGGCGGCGTCCAGGGCCTGCTGGGCCACCTTGGCCATCTCCCATACGGCCCAGCGGAAGACAGTCTGGCCATCCTGGCGCAGGGTCGGCCACAGGGACGCGTCGGTCACTGCCGCTTCCTCTTCGCTGACGGCGGTGCCGTGCTTGCCGGTCAGGGCGAGCTCGCGGATGTCCAGCATGGAGTGGGTCATTCCGATGGCATCCCACTTGCTGCCGTCCGAACCCCACACCGAGGGGCCGATGCCCGGGGTGTCGGAGGGGCCGATCACGACGGCGCCCGCGCCGTCGCCAAGCAGGAAGGAAATGGTCCGTTCCGTGTTGTCGATGACGTCGGATAGCTTTTCGGCACCGACCACCAGGACGTAGGAGGCCGCGCCGGAGCGCACCAGGGCGTCGCCCTGGGCGATGCCGTAGCAGTAGCCGGCGCATGCCGCCGAGATGTCGAAGGCCGGGGCCGGCGTCGCTCCGAGGCGGTCGGCGAGGCTCGCTGCGGCGGACGGGGTCGCATACGGGTGGGTGACCGTGGAGACGATCACGGCGCCGAGCTGGGAGGCCTCGATGCCTGCCTTCTGCAGGGCTTCACGTGCGGCGCCCTCGGCCATGTCAATCACGCTGACATCGGCGGGTGCGCGGTGCCGGGTGATGATGCCCGTGCGCTGGCGGATCCACTCATCCGAAGAGTCGATCCACTGGCACACGTCCTCGTTGGTCACGATCACGCTGGGCCGGTAAGCGCCGATACCCATGATGCGGGTGTTTGCCTGCACCGGTGCCTGCTTCAGAGTGGGAACGCTCATGCCCCTCCCTCCAGTTCTGCAAATAGGGCCAGGGCCGCGGAAAGATCGTCCGGGGTCTTGACGGTGACTGTCTTGACGCCGGGCATGCCGCGCTTGGCCAGGCCCGCCAGTGTTCCGGCGGGAGCCAGCTCGATGACGCCGGTCACGCCGCGCTGCACCATCGTCTCCATGCACAGGTCCCAGCGGACCGGCCGGGAGACCTGGGCGATCAGGCTGTCGAYGGCGGCGGCGCCGTCGGTGACTTCCGCGCCGTCGAAGTTGGACAGCAACGGCACCTGCGGATCCTTCGGGTGCAGCGACGGACGCAGGGCCTGCAGGGCCGCGCCCGCGGGGGCCATGTGCGAGGTGTGGAATGCGCCCGCGACCTTCAGCGGAATGACCCGGGCCTTGGCCGGCGGGTTCTCCGCCAGGGCCTTCAGCTGCTCCAGGGTGCCGGCGGCTACGGTCTGGCCGGCCCCGTTGACGTTGGCGGCCGTGGCCCCGGCGGCGCCAATGGCTGCCAGGACCTCGGCGGGGTCGCCGCCCACGACGGCACTCATGCCGGTGGGGGTGGCGGCGGCAGCGGCTGCCATGCTGTTGGCGCGTTCGCGGACAAACGTCATGGCTTCGGACTCCGACAAGACACCGGCGAGGGAAGCGGCGGTGATTTCGCCGACGGAGTGGCCCGCAAGGATGACGGGAAGCGTGCCGAGTTCGACGTCGAACAGCGACTTTGCCGTCACCAGGCCCGCAGCGACGATCAGGGGCTGCGCGACTGCGGTGTCCTTGATGGTCTCCTCATCGGAGGTGGTGCCGTGGGCGGTGAGGTCGATGCCTGCTATTTCGCTGAGGGAGGCCAGGAGGCCTGCGACGGGTGGCAGTTCCAGCCAAGGGGCCAGAAAACCAGGGGTCTGGGAGCCCTGTCCAGGGCAAACGATTGCAAGCACGTAACCAGCTTTCCAAATTACCGCGTGAACATTCGTGTTTTCATGCACCAAGCTCACTGGGTCAGTTTGTAGGAAGTCTACAACGGTTCAGGAGCCGTTGCGGGGAGGTTGCCGCTCTGTGGGGGCCTTCGGCGGGGCAGAAAGCCGGCCCACGACGAGGGCGGTCTGGAGCACGAACGCCTCCCGCGGCAGCAGCGGATCCCAGCCGGTGACGTCGCAGACGCGCTTGAGCCGGTAGCGCACTGTGTTGGCATGGACGAAGAGTTCCCGGGCCGTGGCCTCGAGTGAATGGCCCAGTTCGAGGTACGTGCCGAGGGTCTCCACCAGCCCGTTGGAGGCGGCCAGAAGCGGGCGGTAGATGTTCTTGACCAGCGAGCGGCGGGCGGCGTCGTCGCCGGAGATCACCCGCTCCGGGAGCAGGTCATCGGCCGCCACCGGGCGCGGCGCGGAAGGCCACGCGCGGGCCGCGGTGAGGCCGGCAAAGGCGGACTGGGCGGAGCCGCTGGCCTCGAGGAGGGACCCGGCCTCCGGGCCGTAGACCACCGGGCCGGGGGCAAAGAGTTCGCTGAGTTTCAGGTACGCGGTCTCCCGGTCGTGGACCCCGCCCAGGATCAGGATGAGGCGGTCGCCCTGGATCCCCACAAGGGCGTCCTCGGCGAAACGCCCCGCCGTGCGCCGCAGTTCGCTGACGTAGCTGGCGCTTGGTTCGGACGGGGAATTTCCGACCATGACGGTGAAGCGTTCCTGTGCTTTCCAGCCCAGGGCCGCGATCCTGGACCGCAGCGCGTCGGTGTTTTCGCCGCGGAGGATGGCATCGACAATCAGGGCTTCCAGCCGGGTATCCCAGGAGCCGCGGGATTCCGCGGCGCGGGCATAGACGTCGGCGGCCGCGAACGCGACCTCCCGCGAGTAGCGCAGCACGGCCTCCCGGAGGGCCCCCTGGTCCGCTTCCGGGGCGATCACCGGGACCTGGTCCTCGACGACTTCCACCACGATCCGGATCAGCTGGAGCGCCTTCTGCAGGCTGATGGAGCGGGTCAGTTCGGTGGGCGCGGTACCAAAGACGTCGGAGAGGATCCACGACGGCGAACTCGGCCGTTCGTACCAGGTGACGAAAGCCGCGATGCCGTTCTGGGCCACCATGCCCAGGGCGGAACGTTCATCCGAGTTCAGCCGGCCATACCACGGCAGGGACTTCTCCAACTGGCGCAGCGTCGTCGTCGACAGCTGGCCCACACTGGCCCGGAGCTTCTTGAGGGTTTCTGCTTTCTCCGGAGTCATCGCCCTCGAGCTCGGCTTGCGTTTTTCGGGAGTGGTGATCGGCTCTGCCATGCATTGAGCATACGGGGCGGGCCGCCCAAGCTCCATTTGTGCGAAGGCTACAACTGCCCTTGTCCTGCATCACAGCGGCCCGCGGCAGTCCAGGGCACCCCCCGGAGGGAGGCAGGAGAGAGGTGAGGCGGTTAAACGCCCGACGGCGGCCCGCACCTTTCGGTGGGAGCCGCCGTCGAACGTTCGCTCTTGCGCTGAAGCGCGGTTAGGAGTCGCCGCCCGCGTTGCCGGTGGTGCCGGCGTTCACGTTGTGCAGGCGGTACTTCTCGATGGCCTGGGCAGGTGCCTGGGCATCCACTTCGCCCCGGCGGGCCAGCATCTGAAGGGAACGGACCACAACCGAGTGGATGTCGTTCTTGAAGAAGCGGCGGGCCGCGGCGCGGGTGTCCGAGAAGCCGAAGCCGTCAGCGCCGAGCGAGGCAAACTCGTTCGGCAGGAACTGCCGGATCTGGTCCGGTACGGCCTTCATGTAATCAGTGACCGCCACGATCGGACCGGTGGCGCCGGCGAGCTGCTGGGTCACGAACGGGACGCGGGCGGGCTGGCCGGGGTTCAGGAAGGAGTCTTCCTCGGCGGCCATGGCGTCGCGGCGCAGTTCGGTCCAGGAGGTCACGGACCAGACATCCGCGGAGACGCCCCAGTCCTCGGCGAGGACCCGCTGGGCTTCCAGGGCCCAGGGAACAGACACGCCGGAGGCCAGGATCTGCGTGCGCGGGCCGTCAATCTTGGCCGGCGCCAGCAGGTAGATGCCCTTGATGATGCCCTCGACATCGAGTTCCGCCGGTGCGGGCGGCTGCACGATCGGCTCGTTGTAGACAGTGATGTAGTACATCACGTTCCGCGACGGATCGTTGTCGGCAATTTCCTTCCCGGCTTCGCCGGGGCCGTACATCCGGTTGAGGCCGTCACGCATGATGACGCCCATCTCGTAGCCGTATGCCGGGTCGTAGGTGATGACGGCCGGGTTGGTTGCCGCCAGCATGGGGGAGTGTCCGTCGGCGTGCTGCAGGCCTTCGCCGGTCAGCGTGGTGCGGCCGGCCGTGGCGCCGATGATGAACCCGCGGGTCATCTGGTCGGCGGCCGCCCAGAAGGAATCGCCGGTGCGCTGGAAGCCGAACATCGAGTAGAAGACGTAGACCGGGATGAGCGGTTCGCCGTGGGTGGCGTAGGACGTTCCGGCGGCGGTGAAGGCTGCCACGGAACCGGCTTCGTTGATGCCGGCGTGCACGATCTGGCCGGAGATGGACTCCTTGTACGCCAGGACGAGCTCGCGGTCCACGGAGAGGTAGTTCTGGCCGTTCGGGTTGTAGATCTTCGCCGTCGGGAAGAACGCGTCCATGCCGAAGGTGCGTGCCTCATCGGGGATGATCGGGACAATCCGCTTGCCGAACTCCTTGTCCCGCATGAGGTCCTTGAGCAGGCGGACGAACGCCATGGTGGTGGCGGCGTGCTGCTTGCCGGAGCCGCGGTTGGCGACTTCGTAGACCTTCTCGTCCGGGAGGGTGACGTCGGCGTGCTTGGAGCGCCGCTCGGGGACGAAGCCGCCGAGTTGCTTGCGGCGGTCCATCAGGTACTGGATCTCGGGGGAGTCCATGCCGGGGTGGTAGTACGGCGGCCGGTAGAGGTCCGCTTCGAGCTGGTCGTCCGTGATCGGGATGCGCAGGTGGTCGCG
>NZ_JBFUAR010000009.1:0-256083 GCF_056406175.1 Arthrobacter sp. P1_D12 | reverse complement strand
CAGTCCGCCAGCCGCGGGACCCCGTGCCGGTGCAGGATCCGGGACACGGTCCGGGSCGGGACGCCGGTGAACGCAGCGATCCKCAGCGGMCCGAACCGTAACGACCGCCGGGCGTCCAGGACGGCTAGCTCACGGTYGGSACTCGTCCGGGCCGGTGATGACCTCGGCCGGCTYGARCGGTCCCGAAGCCCGGCCGCGCCCTCGGCCCGGAAACGTCTGACCCACCGGTACGCGGTCTGCCGGGACACGCCCAGCTCGGCAGCGATATGGGCGACCGGGCGGCCGGCGGCCACCCGGTCAACGATCAGGAGTCTTCCATGAACCGTCAGCCGGGCATTAACGTGGGACACGAGGACCTCCGAGCGCAAAGTGTGTGAACTAGACAGCTCCACTTAGCCCGGAGGACCTCCTCGTTTTCAAGCCCCACATGTCAACAACGTCCCGGCTCAGTACACCTAGGGCTGCGATGGAGTCAGGGTGCTCGACGTCAACCCACCAACCTGCGTTATCCAGGCTGAGCTGGTAGGTGCTGCGCCGGTCGCGCCAGTGCCGCGGCAGGCAACCCATCTTGACCTGGTTGCCCCAGTCGTCTTTGACGCCCTTGACGCAGTCCTCCAGGGTCATCCCCATGAAGTCGGCTCCTTTTGCATCGGGTGCTTGGCGCCGTAGCCGGACAGCACCTCCGCGAAAGCGATCTCGTCATTGTCGGAAATGTAGACCGTGGAGCCGGGAGTGTCATAGCGACTCCAGCCTGCCGGCTCATCACCGCTCAGGCGCCCGCGGATCCAAGGCACCGCGGTTGGTAGTGGTAACCCTGCGGCCGGACCGGAAGTCATCCAGGACCCAGAGCGGATCTAATGCTGCTTCGCTATTCGACTGAAGCTGAGCGTAGCCTCATGGACCGGACGTTGGGCAATCCCGAGCATGTATCGTCGGCAACGGTGGTCGAATTGTTGGAAGCCGTGAAGAACGAGATGATCCTGTCCCCTAACTCCGAGCGTGATGCGGCCCTTGCCTCGGTGACAACCATGCAACGCGAAGCGCCTTTCAGTCGTTTCCACGGCAAAATGTGGTTCCCGTTCAAGCTGCGATTGCTGTGCTAAGTGGGCTCAAATCTGATTGACATTCCCACCCCGCCGGCAGCAGGAACGCCAAGATCCCAACCGGCGTGTCGCGCCAGGCAGGGTCCCCCGTTGCGCAGGCCTCCCAGCGGGCTGACCCCGTTTGGTTGCCGTACCTATTTTGCCCGGCAGGTGGCCGGAGTATCGTGGTGCGGAGCTGGCCGGGCCGGTCCCGTCCGGCCAGGCAGCAAGCAGTGCTCACAGCGCGTCCATTGGCGATCGCCTAGGAGTGGCCATGACTTCGCCCAGCGTCCCTATACCGCAGCCCCCCACGAGGCCGGTGGTCGGCAATTTGCCGGACATCGACTCCAGCAAGGGAATCCTGGGAATAGTCGAGCTGGCGGAGCGGTACGGCCCCATAGTCCGCATCCAGTTCTTCAACCGCAGTATCGTCGCCATCTCTTCCCAGCAGCTCGTCAACGAGGTGTGCGACGAGTCCCGGTTCGGCAAAGTGCTGGGCGTTGCCCTGCGGCAGGTGAGGCAGTTCGCCGGCGACGGCCTGTTCACCGCAGATACACAGGAACCCAACTGGCAAAAGGCACACCGGATCCTGATGCCGGCGTTCGGGCCTGCAGCGCTGAAGCGGATGTTCGCCGGCATGGACGACATCGTCGAGCAGCTGCTGCTCAAGTGGGAGAGGCTGGGCCCCACGGCGCGGATCGACATTCCGGACAGCACCACCCGCCTGACGCTGGACACCATCGCCCTGTGCTCGTTCAACTACCGGTTCAACAGCCTCTACCGGGAGGAGATGCACCCGTTCGTCGGCGCCATGGTCCGCGCCCTGGTTGAGTCCGGGGACCGGGCGCGCAGGCTCCCAGTGCAGAACAAGATCATGCTGCGCAGGCGGCACCAGCTCGAGGAAGACCATGCCCTGATGTTCGAGGTCGCCGAACAGATCATCAGCGACCGGCGGCGCAACCCCAGCCCGCCGGGCAGCGAAGACATCCTGGACACCATGCTCAGCGCGGCGGACCCGGTGACCGGTGAGCGTTTATCCGATGAAAACATCCGCTATCAGATGGTCACATTCCTGATTGCCGGGCACGAGACTACCAGCGGCTTGCTGTCCTTTACACTCTACGAACTGCTGCGCCATCCAGGCGTCCTGGCCAAGGCGCGCGCACAAGTGGACGAGGTCCTTGGTACCGAAAGCGCCAGGTTCGAGCATCTGCCCCGGCTGGGATACCTGGACCAGATCCTTAAGGAAACGCTTCGGCTGTGGCCCACCGCTCCGGCGTTCAACGTGACTCCTTACGAGGACACGACGCTCGGCGGCCGCTACGAAGTCCCCGCGGGCCAGCCCATCATGGTCCTGATCCCGCAACTGCATCGGGACAAGGCGGCCTGGGGCGAGGACGCCGGCATCTTTGACCCGGAGCGGTTCTCCCCGGAACGGGCCGCCGAAATCCCCGCCAATGCCTGGAAGCCGTTCGGCAACGGGCAGCGCTCCTGCATCGGCCGGGGATTTGCCCTGCAGGAGGCCATGCTCTTCCTGGCCAAGCTCCTGCAGCGCTTCGAGGTCACGGCGGCGGACCCGGGCTATGAGCTGCAGATCAAACACACGCTGACCATGAAGCCGGAAGGGCTGTTCATCCACGTGCGCAGGCGGGACGTCACCATCGCGGCCGGCCCCCGGGCCGAGGTCGAACAGGCACGGCAGGCCGAAGCCGCAGCGGCGGCCGCCGCGCCCAACGGCGTCCCGATCCGGGTGCTCTACGGTTCCAATGCAGGCACGTCCAAGGACTTCGCCCAGCGCCTCGCCAACGACGCCGGACGGCGCGGCTACAGCCCCACCATCGGTCCGCTCGACGAGGCGGCCGGCGGGCTGCCCACGGAGGGGCTCGTCGCGATCGTGACGTCCTCCTACGAGGGGCAGCCGCCGGACAACGCCCGAAAATTCGTGGCCTGGACCGAGGGCCTGCGGCCGGGCGCCCTCGCCGGGGTGCGGTACACGGTCTTCGGCAACGGCAATAAAGACTGGGCGCGAACGTACCAGGAGGTGCCCAAGGCCATCGACGCCCGGCTCGAGGCAGCCGGTGCCACGCGGATCTATGCCCGGGGCGAGGCCAACGCCCGCGGCGACTTCTTCGGCGATTTCGAAGAGTGGTACGCGGGATTCTGGCCCGCGGTGGACGACGCCCTGGGGCAGCGGACCAGCCCGCCGACAGCGCAGCCCGAGCTGGAACTGCAGTTCGTCGGGAACGTCCGGGACCCGATGCTGCGCCAGAACGGGCTGGCGCTGGGCACCGTCGTCGCGAACCGGGAACTGGTCGATCTGGACAAGCCCGGCGCCCGGTCCAAGCGGCATGTCGAGATCGCCCTGCCCGAGGGGATGAGCTACCGGACCGGGGATTATCTGGCCGTGCTGCCCCTGAATCCCAGCGAACTCGTGCAGCGGGCCTTGGCCCGTTTCAACCTCGACTACGACTCGCACGTCCAGCTGAGCATGGAGCGCGGGGACACCTTCCTGCCCACGGGCGCGCCGGTGGCCGTGGGCGAACTGCTGAGCAGCTACGTGGAGCTCGCAGTCCCCGCCACCCGCACCCAGCTCGAGGATCTGGCGGATGTCGCGGCCGATCCTGCCCACCGCGCCGAACTTGAGGCCCTGGCCCAGGACCGCGGGCGGTACGCGGCCGAGGTCCTCGACAAGCGCGTTTCCCTCCTTGACCTGCTGGAGACGTATCCGTCATGCCAGCTGTCGTTCACCTCGTTCCTGCAACTGCTGACCCAGCTGACCCCCCGGCGGTACTCCATCTCCTCGTCCCCGCTCTGGAGCCCCGACCACGTGACCCTGACCTTCGCCGTCATCCAGGCTCCGGCGTGGTCCGGCCGCGGGGTCTTCGAAGGGGCCTCGTCCACCTACCTCGCCCAGGCCAGGCCCGGGTCAAGGGTCGCGGTTACTGTCCGCCCCTCGAACGCGGCCTTCCACCCGCCGCCCTCCCTGGCGGTCCCGCTCATCATGGTCTGCGCGGGGACGGGGCTAGCCCCCTTCCGCGGGTTCGTCCAGGACCGGGCGCTGCGGGCCGAGGCCGAGGAGACGACGCCGGCACCTGCCCTCCTGTTCTTCGGCTGCCGCGCCCCGGACACCGACTTCCTCTACCGCTCGGAACTCGCGTCGTGGGCGGACCAAGCCAACCTCGATCTGCGGCCGGCCTTTTCCACCGCACCCGAGGACGGCCTGAAATACGTCCAGGACAGGCTCTGGGCAGACCGGGCCGACGTCGTCGAGCTGGTCCGGCAGGGCGCCACGGTCTATGTCTGCGGCGACGGCAAGCACATGGCGCCGCAGGTAAGGGACACTTGCGCCCTCATTTACCAGGAAGCGACCGGCGCCTCCAAGGCGGAGGCCGAGGCCTGGATGGATGAAGTGGAGCGCACCCACGGCAGGTACGTGGCCGACATCTTCACCTGAGGCCGGCCGGTGCCGCCTAGCGGTGGTTGAACTCCGGCTGCCGCTTCTCGGTGAAGGCGGCCATGCCTTCCTTCTGGTCCTCGGTGGCGAACAGCGAGTGGAACACGCGCCGTTCAAACAGCACGCCCTGAGCAAGCCCGGTCTCAAACGCGGCGTTCACCGCTTCCTTGGCCACCATCGCCACCGGCTTGGATTTGGACGCGATCACCTCGGCGGCCTTCAGCGCCTCCTCGACGACGTCCGCGGCGGGGACCACCCGGGACACGAGGCCCGCGCGTTCGGCCTCCTCGGCGTCCATGAAGCGGCCGGTCAGGATCATGTCCATCGCCTTGGACTTGCCCACTGCCCGGGTCAGGCGCTGCGAGCCGCCCATGCCGGGGAGCACACCAAGGTTGATTTCCGGCTGGCCGAACTTGGCGTTGTCCCCGGCGATGATGAAGTCGCACATCATCGCCAGCTCGCAGCCGCCGCCGAGCGCAAAGCCGGACACGGCTGCCACGACGGGGATGCGGAGCCGGGTGAAGTCTTCCCAGCCGCGGAACCAGTCCGCCGCGTACATGTCCATGTAGCCCTTGGACTGCATTTCCTTGATGTCCGCGCCGGCCGCAAAGGCCTTCGCCGAACCGGTCACCACCACGGCACCGACCCCCGGGTCCGCGTCCATCCCGGCGACTGCCTTCACCAGCTCGTCCATCGTGGCCTTGTTCAGGGCATTGAGGGCCTCGGGCCGGTTGAGCGTCACGAGGCCCACGCGGCCGCGGCGCTCCACCAGGATGTTTGCGTACTGTTCCGTCATGGGTGGTCCCCTTAGGTGGTGCTGGTCTGGTTCTGGTTCTGATGTTGCGCGTTGGCTTCGGTCCGAAAACTAGTGCCCGGCCGTGCCTGCCTCGGATTTGCCTGCTTCCGACTTTTCCCGGATGTCGGTGATGATGCCGGAGAAGTCCCGGCCGGCACCGCCTTCCGCGGCAAACGTATCGTAAATTTCGGCCGCGAGCGGCCCGAGCCGGGCCGCGACGCCGGTGCTCTGCAACGCGTTGAGGGCCAGGTTGAGGTCCTTTGCCATGAGCGCCCCGGCGAAGCCCGGCTGGTAGTCCCGGTTGGCGGGGCTCGTCGGGACCGGACCGGGCACCGGGCAATTGGTGGTCAGCGCCCAGCACTGTCCCGAGGCGGCGGAAGCGACGTCGAACAGCGCCTGGTGGGTCAGGCCGAGCTTCTCGCCCAGCACAAAGGCCTCACTGACGGCGATCATCGAGACGCCCAGGATCATGTTGTTGCAGATCTTGGCCGCCTGGCCGGCACCGTGCGCGCCGCAATGGACCACCCGCTTGCCCATAACTTCCAGCAGGGGTTTGACGGCCTCGAAGTCCTCGGGAAGGGCACCGGCCATGAACGTGAGCGTGCCGGCTTCGGCGCCCACCACGCCTCCGGACACGGGGGCGTCGACGGCGCGGTGGCCAGCCGCGACCGCGAGTTCTGCGGCTTCGCGGGCCTCGTCCACGTTGATGGTGGAGCAATCCAGGAACATGGTGCCCGGGGCGGCGGCTTCGAGCAGTCCGGGCGCACCGCCGGCACCGCGGTAGGCGTCAAGGAGGTGCTTGCCGCTGGGCAGCATGGTCAGCACGACGGCGGCGCCCGCCGCCGCCTCGACAGCCGTCCCGGCAGTGGGAATGCCATGCTCCCGGGCGGCGTCCAGGGCCGCTGGCACGACGTCGAAGCCGGTCACCCGGTAGCCGGCCTTGACCAGGTTGACGGCCATGGGGCCGCCCATGTGGCCCAGGCCGAGGAAGGCGATGGTGCCGGTAACCGGGGCTCCTGCGTCAGACATGGTTCTTCTCCTTGTTCTTCTCCGCGTTCTTCTCCTTCGGAGAGAGTTTTAGTTCGCGCCCGCCCAGCGGGGCGAAGTAGGCCGCGACGTCCGTCCCGGTGACCTCGGCGAGGGTGGCGGGTTTCCAGCGGGGATTGCGGTCTTTGTCCACCACCTGGGCGCGAATGCCTTCGCGGAAGTCCGGGCCGTCGAGGAAGCGCAGGCCGACGCGGTACTCCTGCTCCAGCGCCTGCTCCAGGTTCAGGCCGCGGACCCGGCGCAGGGATTCCAGCGCCACCTTGACCGCCGTCGGCGACTTGGCCTCGATGGTGTCCGCGGCTGCGGCGGCCTCCCCGGCCGCCTCTCCACCAAAGGCCCGCAGCCGGCGCAGGATTTCCCCGGCGTCGTCGCTGGAGTAGCAGGCGTCGATCCATTCCTGCTGTGCGGCCAGGGCTGAAGCCGGTGCCGGTTCGGCAAATCGGGCGACGGCGGCCTCCGCCTCCTCGGTTTCGAGCGCTGCCGCCAGGTCCGGCAAACGGCCGGAGGGCACGAAGCAGTCGGCGAGGCCCAGGAACAGCGCGTCCGCGCCGCTCAGATGGGCTCCGGTCAGGGCCGCATGGGTGCCGGTCTCCCCCGGTGAGCCGGAGAGCAGCAGGGTGCCGCCGACGTCGGGAACAAACCCGATCGTCGTTTCGGGCATGCCCGTGCGGGTGCGTTCGGTGACGATCCGTACGGAGCCGTGGGCCGAGATCCCCACGCCGCCGCCCAACACCAGCCCGTCCATAAACGCGACGTACGGCTTGGGGTATTCGGAGATGAGCAGGTTCAGCCGGTACTCGACCGCCCAGAAGTCCGCGGTGGCGTCCCCGCCGTCGAGCATGTCCCGGTAGATGGCCACGATGTCCCCGCCGGCGCAGAGGCCCCGGTCCCCGGCGCCGCGGACCAGCACCGCGGCCACGGCGTCGTCGTCGGCCCAGAGCGTGAGCTGTTCGAGCATCGCGGCGGCCATGCCGGCCGTGAGGGCGTTGACGGCCGCGGGCCGGTTGAGCGTCACGACGCCGAGGCGGCCGCGCCGTTCAAACGTCACTTCCCCGGCCAAGAGTTCGCCGGCCGCTTCTCCACTGTCCGCCACCCGCGCAACGTCCGCCCCCATCAGCTGCCTTCCGGCATGATGAAGCTGGCGCCCTGGCGGATACCGGACGGCCAGCGGCTGGTGACCGTCTTGGTCTTCGTGTAGAAGCGGAAGGCGTCGGCCCCGTGCTGGTTGAGGTCGCCGAATCCGGACGCCTTCCAGCCGCCGAAGGTGTAGTACGCAATCGGCACGGGGATGGGGACGTTGATGCCCACCATGCCCACCTGGACCCGGCTGGCGAAGTCGCGGGCGGCGTCGCCGTCGCGGGTGAAGATGGCCACGCCGTTGCCGAACTCGTGTTCGCTGCAGAGCCGGAGGGCCTCGTCGTAGTCTTCGGCGCGGAGCACGCTCAGGACCGGGCCGAAGATCTCTTCCTTGTAGATCTTCATGTCCTTCGTGACGTTGTCGAACAGTGTGGGTCCGACCCAGAAGCCGCCGTCGTAGCCTTCGACCTTGAGGCCGCGGCCGTCGGTGACCAGGCTGGCGCCTTCCTCGACGCCGGAGGCGATGTAGCCTTCGATCCGCTCCTTCGCGGAGGCCGCCACCACCGGGCCGAAGTCGGAATCCGTGGCGAGGCTGTGGCCAACCTTGAGACCGGCGATCCGCGCCTGCAGTTTCTCCACGAGCACATCCGCGGTCTTCCGGCCGACCGGAACGGCCACCGAGATGGCCATGCAGCGCTCTCCCGCGGAGCCGAAGCCAGCCCCGATGAGGGCGTCCGCGGCCATGTCCAGGTCCGCGTCCGGCATGATCACCATGTGGTTCTTGGCGCCGCCGAAGCACTGGGCGCGCTTGCCGTTCGCTGCGGCGGTGGCGTAGATGTACTGGGCAATGGGCGTGGAGCCGACGAAGCCGATGGCCTGGACCCGCGGATCCTCCAGCAGCGCGTCCACGGCTTCCTTGTCCCCGTTGACCACGTTGAAGACGCCGTCCGGCAGGCCCGCCTCGGTGAAGAGCTCGGCGAGGCGCAGCGGCACGGAGGGGTCACGTTCGGAGGGCTTGAGGATGAAGGCGTTGCCGGCGGCGAGTGCCGGGCCGGACTTCCACAGCGGGATCATGGCCGGGAAGTTGAACGGCGTGATGCCGGCAACGACGCCGAGGGGCTGGCGCATTGAGTGCACGTCGACGCCGGTTCCGGCGTTGTCCGAGAACTCGCCCTTAAGCAGGTGCGGGGCGCCTGCGGCGAATTCGACCACTTCGATGCCGCGCTGGATGTCGCCCTTGGCGTCCGGGAAGGTCTTGCCGTGCTCGGAGGACAGCAGGGTGGCGAGCTCGTCCATGTGCTCGTTGACCAGGTCCACGAACTTGAGCAGGATCCGGCCGCGGCGCTGCGGATTCATCGCGGCCCATTCCACCTGCCCCTTTTCGGCGCTGGCGATCACGTTGCGCACTTCCTCGGTGCTGGCCAGCGGCAACCGGGCCTGGACCTCGCCGGTGCAGGGATCGTACACATCGCTGAACCGGCCGGAGGTGCCCTCAACCCGCTGCCCGTCAATGTAATGGGATAGTTCTCGAACCATGACCGAATGCTCCTTTGCATGTGACCTAGATCATCTCTTCAGCCGAATATACTCGGACTTCCTACTAATTTCCAGAGGACGGAGCCGACCGGCGGCTTCGTCCGGGGGCCAAGTTCGGTAAGTTAGGGACTGTGAAGATTGCTACCTGGAATGTGAACTCGCTCCGTGCCCGCGCCGACCGTGTAGAGTCCTGGCTTCAGCGCACGGACTGTGACGTCCTGGCCATCCAGGAAACCAAATGCAAGGACGAGAACTTCCCCTGGGAGCTCTTCGAGAACATGGGCTACGAGGTGGCGCACTTCGGCCTGAGCCAGTGGAACGGCGTCGCGATCGCCTCCCGGGTGGGACTCGACGACGTCGAACGCACCTTCCTGGACCAGCCCGTGTTCGGCAAGAGCGGCAAGGACGCCGTGCAGGAAGCCCGCGCCATCGGCGCCACGTGCGGCGGCGTCCGGGTCTGGAGCCTCTATGTCCCGAACGGCCGCGCCCTCGACGATGAGCACATGCCCTACAAGCTCAACTGGCTGGACATCCTGAAAACCCACGCCGGCACCTGGGTCAAGGAGGACCCCCAGGCGCAGATCGCGCTGATGGGCGATTTCAATATCGCGCCGCAGGACGATGACGTCTGGGACATCGACTTCTTCCGCGCCAACGCCATGACCCACGTCAGTGAACCTGAGCGGGCCGCCTTCCACGCCTTCGAGGAGGCCGGCTTCCAGGATGTCGTCCGCCCGCACACCCCGGGGCCCGGCGTCTACACCTACTGGGATTACACGCAGCTCCGCTTCCCGAAAAAGGAGGGTATGCGGATCGACTTCATCCTCGGCTCCCCGGCCCTGGCGGCACGGGTCACCGGTGCGATGATCGACCGCGAGGAGCGCAAGGGCAAGGGCGCCTCGGACCATGCCCCGGTGATTGCGGAACTGGCGGACTAATGGCTGCCGGCCAGGGAAGCGTCGTGATCCAATGACGGGGAGCATCTACCACGGACAGTCCGGGCTGCCGTTCTCTTCCGCGCTCCGGATCTACGAGCCCCTCGAGGCGTTCCCCGAACAGCAACGGAAGACCCTGAGGGCCGCCGGCGCCGGCCAGGCGTCCCGCGCGGCTGTGGAGAACGCCGAGCTCTTGGCGTCCCTGGGCCGCATCACCCGACCCGACGGGGATCCGTTTCCCACCGGCCGGACCGATCTGGTGCGCGTTGTCGCGGTCTCGGCCAGGCGGGCCCCTTCCGGCGCAGCGCACGACGCAGCCACGTCCGGGACTGCGGCCGCCCCGCAGCCCGACCGGTTGCTGTACTGCCCCAGCCAGCTGGTCCTCCGCGCCGGGCTGGCCGCCAATGCCCTGATGGAAGGCATCCATGGGCCCCTGGCCCAGCTGCTGATCCCGGAAGAGCAGCGGGACAAACACCAGGAACGCATTGATGAGGTGCGCGCCCACGATGGCCTCAGCCGGGTCCACACCAGGGCGTCCACGTGGGGCATTCCGTTCAGCTGGTTCTGCCTTTTCCAGGAATCGGACCCCACCGACGTCGTCGAATCCGACGGCCACATAGTCACGGTCCGCATCCGCGCCGGCATCGGCAACGCGCTGGAGCGGGTGAGCTACGCGGTGGCGCACCTGGCCCTCGCCGCGCCCGATCTCGACATGCTCGAGGACCTGACCCAGCTCACCGAATGGCTTGAACTCTTCCACCCGGACTCGGCAGTGGAACTCGACTACGGCGGGGTGGCAGACAAGGTCTATCCGGATGATTCGCCGCTGGATGTACGCCTCGGCATCGAGTGCCTGGCGGAGGGGGACATGACCGGCGCCGCCGCGGCCTACCGCCGGCTGGCCTCGCGTTGGGTGCCGATCCGCCAGCTGGCCCGCGCGTCCTAGCGCGGCCCGGACTCCGCTAGCTGAGCCGCGCGGACTGGCGCAGCGGCGGCGCCGTAGTCGTCCGGATAATCAGCCGGTGCGGTGCCACAGCCGACTGCACGGAGCCGGAAATGCCGTCGAGTTCGTCCAGCAGCATTTTGGTGCCGAGTTCGGCCTGCTGGTCCGGGCGCTGCCCGACTGTGGTCAGGCCCATGGCCTCGGCGAAGTCGTGGTCGTCGATGCCGATGACCGAGAGGTCCCCCGGGACGCGCACACCGGCTTTGTTGGCCTCGAAGATGACGCCCATGGCCATCTCGTCGGAGGCGCAGAAGATTGCTGTGGGCTTGGGACCGTCGGCGGCCCAGAGGCGGCGGAATGCCTCCTGGCCGCTGCGCACGGTGAAGTCCCCCCAGAGGTCCCATTCGGCCCGGACGGGCAGCCGCGCCTCGCTCATGATGTCGTGGAAGGCCTGGATCCGGACCCTGGGGACGTCGAAGTTGAGGTCGGTTTCGTCGTCGCCGTGCAGGAGCGCGATGTCCGTGTGGCCCAGCCCGATCAGGTGGCGCACTGCGGTGGCGGCCGCGGCGTAGTCGTCGATGCCGATGTAGGGGCACTCCTCGACGTGGCCTCCCACCACCACCAGCGGGATGTCGATTTTCTGGAGATGCTCGATTTCCTCATGGGTGAGCGCCATGCAGAGGACCAGCAGGGCGTCGATCTGCTTGTAGACCATGGTCTTGCTGAAGAGCCGCTCACGGTGGCTGCCGTGGCCGCCGAGGTTGAAGAGGGAAAGGTTGTACTGCCGGGAGTGCAGTTCCCGGTCGGCGCCCTCGATGGCCTTGGAGAAAAACCAGCGGCTGACGAACGGGGCCAGCACGCCGATGGTTTTGGTCCGGCCCGTCGCCAAGCCGGACGCCGAGGACGACGCGACGTAGCCCAAGGATTCGGCGATGCCGAGGATCTTCTCTCGGGTTGCCGGGGAAACACGGGGCAGTCCCCGGACGGCCCGGGATACGGTGGCCGTTGACACGCCCGCAGCGGCGGCGACATCCTCAATGCTGACGCCCGAGTGGCCGCCGCGCTGCGCCCGTTCCGTCCGTGCCACCTGTGCCCCCTAGTTAACGGTCCGTGGAAGCCTGGCGGCTGCCCGCAGACGTGTTGCGCCCGCCTCCCCCCGGCGGCTGAATAATCCTGCCCGGCGGCTGTCCCCCTGCTATGAGTGCCGGCTGGCCGTCCGGCGCGGCAGGCGCCGGCGCAGCCGGATCATCCCGTAGAGGGCCAGCAGCATGGCGAGCAGGCCCAGGGCCCAGAAGAGGGCCGGCTGGGCGGTCACTTCCATCCAGACGGTGACCACCAGCAGCACCACCGCCCAGAACCCGAGGAAGCCGATGATGATGTCGAAGTCCTCGCCGGAGCGCACCTTTCGACGCGTCGCCGGCACATGGCCCTGGTTCTGCTCGTCAGTCATCACGCCTCAGTCACTTGACCGCGCCGGCGGTGAGGCCCGCGACAATCTTGCGCTGGAACACCAGCACCAGGATGACCAAGGGAATGGTCACGATGGTTCCCGCAGCCATGATCGCGGTGTACGGGATCTGGTTCGGCTGCGCACCGGCGAAGCTTGCAATGGCCACTGTGACCGGCTGCGTTGCGTCGGACGAGAGCTGGCTGGCGATCAGGAATTCATTCCACGAGGAGATGAAGGCCAGGATGGCGGTCGTGAAGATGGCCGGTGCGGCCAGCGGCATGATGACCTTCCGGAACGCCTGTCCCTGCGTGCAGCCGTCCACCCGGGCCGATTCCTCGAGCTCCCACGGCATCTCCCGGAAGAAGGATGTCATGGTGTAGACCGTCAGCGGCAGCACGAACGAGATGTTCGGGATGATCAGGGCCTGGTAGGTGCCCATCCAGCCGATGTTCGTGAAGAGCTGGAACAGCGGGGTGATGAGGGCGACGCCGGGGAACATGGAAGCGCCCAGGATGAAGCCCAGCACAAGGTACTTGAACTTGAAGTTCAAGCGGGCCAGTGCGTAGGCGGCAAACACGCCGATCACCAGGGACACCAGGGTGACGACGGTGCCGATGAACAAGCTGTTCAGCAGTGCCTGGCCGAAGTGGTTGCCGAAGGAGGTGTCGAACGCCGTCCTGAAGTTGTCCAGCGTGATGTGGGTCGGCAGGATCGAGGTGTCGTAGGTGTAGCCGACGTCGCGGAACGCCGTCACCACCATCCAGTAGGCCGGGGCCAGGCACCAGAAGAGGATCACGACCGCACTGATGTAGGTCCGGCTCTGGGCCCACTTCTCGCGGTTCTGCGCGGCCTTCCGCCCCCGGTCCTGCTCTGCGCGCAGCTCGGTTGCGGCGCTCGTCGCGGCGGTCATTTCTTCCCCTTACCTGCGCCGGTCTGCTGCTCCACGACGTTCGCTCCGAGGAAGCGCACGAAGATGAAAGCCACCAGAAAGATGATGATGAACGTGATGGTGGACAAAGCCGCCGCCGCGTTGAAGCCCTGCCTGATCTGGTTGATCACCAGGATGGACAGCGTGGTGGTGTTGTTCGCTCCGCCGGTGAGGATGTACGGGAGGTCGAACATGCGCAGCGCGTCCAGGGTGCGGAACAGGATGGCCACCATGAGCGCCGGTTTCACCAGCGGCAGGGTGATCATCCGGAACCGTTGCCAGGCTGAGGCGCCGTCGACCTTGGCCGCCTCGTACACTTCCGCGGGAATCATCTGCAGGCCGGCCAGAATCAGCAGCGCCATGAACGGCGTGGTCTTCCAGACGTCCGCGATGATCACGGCCCACCTGGCCGGCCATTCGCTGCCGGTCCACAGGACGGTGGTGTTGAAGAGTTTGTTGCCGATGCCCTCGAAGGCGAAGATGAACAGCCACAGCTTGGCCGTCACGGCGGTGGGGATGGCCCACGGCACCAGGACGGCTGCACGGACCAGGCTGCGGCCCTTGAAGGCACGGGCCATGATGACGGCCATCCAGAAGCCGAGCACTGTCTCCAGTGCCACCGTGACGATGGTGAAGAAGAACGTGGTGCCGGTGGCGGACCAGAACTGCGCGCCCAGGGTTCCCGGCGGGCAGTCCACGGTTCCGCCGTCCGGAGCCGGGCACTGCTGGAAGATCCAGTTGTAGTAGTTGGAGAAGCCGGCCGGCCCGCCCTCAACGAAGAGACCCGTAGCGGGGTCCAGACCGGCATCTTTTTGGAATGACATCACAATGGCGGTGATGATCGGATACACGATCACTACCGACAATGCGAGGATGGTCGGCGCCAGCAGCCAAGCTGCCCAGCGCCCCTGCGTCGCGATGCGGTTGTCCTCCCCAACACCCTTGGGTGCGTGGTGGATCGGTGCCCCGCCCGACGCCGGTGCCTTGACCGACGTCGGGCCTACTTCGGTTGCCATGATGGACCTACTGTCCCGCGCTAGCGGACTCGATGGACTTCTGCATGTCGGACAGGGCCGCGTCTACAGTCTTCTCGCCCTTGATGGCCGAGTACGCGTTTTCCTGGATGGCCTTGGTGACGGCCGGGTAGAACGGGGTGACCGGGCGGGGCACGGCGTTCTCGATCGAGGTCTTCAGGACCGGCAGGTACGGCAGCTTGGCGACGAGCTCCTTGTCGTCGTAGAGCTTGCCGAGCACCGGTGCGAGCGAACCCTGTGTGGCGAAGAACTTCTGCGTCTCTTCCGTGGTGAGGAACTTCAGGAAGTCCACTGCGGTGGCCTTGTTCTTGGAGTAGACGCTGATCGCGGCGCTGTGGCCGCCGAGGGACGAGGCGCCCGGACCGGTCTTGCCGGGGAGTGCGGTCATGCCCAGGACGTCTTTGACCTTGGAGGAGCCTTCGGTGGTGGCCAGGTTGTAGACGTAGGGCCAGTTGCGCAGGAACAGCAGCTTGCCGTCCTGGAATGCCTGGCGGCTTTCCTCTTCCTGGAAGGTGATGGCTTCCTTCGGGATCGAGCCGTCTGCGTAGGCCTTGGTCAGGTTGGCCATGCCGGCCTTTGCCTCCGCGGTGAGCAGGTTGGGCTTGCCGTTCTCGTCCAGCACGGCTCCGCCGGCGGAGTTGATTGCCTCGGAGGCGTTGACGGTCAGTCCCTCATACTTCTTGAACTGGCCGGAGTAGCAGCCGATGTTGTTGGTCTTGGCGATGGAGCACATGCTCATCATCTCGTCCCAGGTCTTCGGGGGCGTGGGGACCAGGTCTTTGCGGTAGTACAGGATGCCGCCGTCGGATGATTCCGGTGCCGCGTAGAGGGTGCCCTTGTAGGAAGCGGCATCAACGGTCGGCTTCAGCATGGCCGAAGTGTCCAGCGCCATCTTGTCCTTGAGCGGCTGCAGCCAGCCCTTGGCGGCGAATTCGGCGGTCCAGACGACGTCAACACTCGCGACGTCGTAGCCGGGGTCCTTGGCCTGGAAGTGCTGGACGAGGTCGTCGTGCTGCTGGTCGGCCTGGTCGGTCTGCTCCTTGAAGGTGACCTTTTCGTTCGGGTGGGCGGCGTTCCACTTGTCGATCAGCGGGCGGACCACGTTGCTGTTGTCTTTGCCCTGAACGTAAGTGATGGGGCCGCGCCCGTCCAGGCCCTGCGAGGCGGCGTCGCTGCCGCTGGTAGTGCCGCCCCCTCCGCCGCCACACGCCGAAAGGGTAATAGCCAAAATGCCTGCCGTTGCGACGGGAAGTAGGAAATTGCGGGTTTTCATACTGGAGTGCTCCTCGCTGAGTACCGGTGAAAAACGGCCGTACTGATCGTGTGCCGACCATCACAGTAATCAACAGGTACCCCGAATGCAAGCGTTTACATGAAAGCTTTATGCAAAGGAGATCCCGTGGCCCGTCGGCCGGCCGGCCGGCCCGCGGCGCGCCTGCCGGGAAGGCTGCCTCAGCCTCACGGGCGGCTCAGCGGACCCGCTCGGAACGGCCGAACCGCGACCGCGCGCCGGATCCGATGTGGATCAGCACCGGCGTGCGTTTGCCGATTACCGCGTCGAGCGCCTCTACCAGGGCGGAAACTTCGGCGGCGAGCCGGTGCGGGGCAACACCCTGGCGCGGTTCCACCCGGATCTTGAGGGCCGGCTCCCCGCTGATTTTGTAGGCGGCTACCGTAACGCCGGCCAGGTCGGGCCGGTCCGCGAG
Source organism: Arthrobacter sp. P1_D12 (assembly GCF_056406175.1). Classification (NCBI taxonomy): domain Bacteria; kingdom Bacillati; phylum Actinomycetota; class Actinomycetes; order Micrococcales; family Micrococcaceae; genus Arthrobacter; species Arthrobacter sp. P1_D12. The sequence continues at coordinate 240,095 of NZ_JBFUAR010000009.1, read as the reverse complement.
CGCTGCGCGGAGCGTCTGCTCCGCCACGCCGCCGCTGATTCCGACGTTGCCGGGCACTTCACCCGGGTCCTCCTCTGCCACGAGCAGGCTGGTCCGGCCCGTACCCTGTTGGGCAATCCAGGCGATCATCAGGCCCATCACCACCAGCAGCGCCAGGCAGATGACAAGCCACAGCCAGCTCCCCTGGCGGCGGGGGAATTGCGTCCGTTCGAACAAATCGAGCCAGAAGCTCAGGACACCGCCGGCCCACTCATGCCACCACACGCCGACAGCCGGGACGCTCGCAAGCAGTATCAGGAGGACGCCGATGGCGAGGAGGAGGATGCCAAGGATGCCGATCAGTACGCGGTTCAGCGCCCGGGGGGTGTTGTTCATGCCCCCACCACCCCGGCTGTGGATACCTGGATCCGCACTTCCGGCATCGGCCAGGGGCCCATTTCCTCCACTTCCCGGCGCACAGCCTCCAGGACGGCGTCCGGGCGCAGCGGCACACCGGAGGTCGGCCGGACGTTGACCGTGATCCGGTTCCGCGACACGACCACCATCACCTGTTCCTTGGCCACGTTGGCGGCCAGCCGGGCCCGGCGCGCCAGGGCAGCGGCGATCACCTCATCGTCCACCACGACGGCGGCCCGGCGGTCCGGGAGCAGGTGGCGTGCCCGCCGGCCGGGCAGCACGGCATTGAGGAAGAAGAACAATCCGGCCATCGCGATCACAGCGCCCGTGACGCCGAGCAGAAGCGGCGGGATTCCCGCCGGGAGCGCTACTACCCGCTCGGCCGCGGTCTGCGGATCCACGAGCCACGGCGGCTGCCCGATGGCACGGACCCCCGTCTCAAGCAGCGCATAGCCGAACACGGCCATGACCAGGCCGGCCGCGATCACGGACACAACAGCGCGCGATGTGTGCGTCTCCCGTTTCACTATCCGGCCCATGCCCGCGGCGCCGGAACCCAGCGGCGCGCTCCCCGGCACCGCATCGGTGTCGTGCCCGGCGGAGTCGATTCCGGCGTTCTGGGTGTCCTGGCTCAATGTACCCGGCCTCCCCCGCGCACGGCGGCCCCGCTGATGCGGATGTCCACCCGGCTCAGCTGCGCTCCGGTCAGTTCCGTCACGCGGCGCAGGATCTGGGCCTTGGCGGCGACGGCACGCTCCCAGATGGAACCACCGAATCCGGCGACGCGGCCGGGGTCCCGGACCACAGCGGTGAGGTTCGGGACCGCGACGGGCATGACAAGCGACAGCGCGAGCAGCCCGTCATCGTCCGACCAGTCGGCGCGGACGTCGTGCGCCGGGACACCGAGGGCCTCCCCCGCGGCCGCCCGGGCCACGCTCGTCAGGGCCTGGGTGCTAATGCGGTTGTGCCCGGCCATCGCGGTGCCGGGGATCGGCGCTTCAGCCGTGATGCTCATGAGGAGGAACGCCGGCCTGTGAGGGCGTCAAACACGCTGCGCAGGTCCAGCTTCCCCTCTGCGGCCCGGCCCAGGAGGGCGCCGATGGCCATGAAGAACAGGGCGCCGAGGAAGCCCCAGGCACCGAACTGGAAGGACATGAAGGCCACGAAGGCGCCCATGGCGATTCCCACTACCGTCAGACTCATTGGATTGCCTCCCTGACTGGCCGGGCCTCGGCGGACGCGGCCGGTTTGGCCGGGCCGGGCACATAAACGTCGTTGATCTCGATATTGACCTCGATCACTTCGAGACCCACCAGTTCCCCGACGGCGGCGTAGACGACGGCGCGGACCTGGTCCGCTAGGGCCTGCAGGGGGGTGCCATACACCGCAACAAGATCGATGTCGACGGCGGCCTGCGTTTCGCCGACTTCCACGCGGACGCCCGCTGCGTGATCGGCGTTGCCGACGGCGTCGCGGATGGCCCCGAGGGCGCGTGAGGGTCCTGAGCCCAACGAATAGACGCCGGGCACCGATCGGGCGGCGATGCCCGCGACCTTGGCGACGGCGGTTTCCGCTATGACCGTGCGGCCGGTGCCGGCCGGCGCGGACAGACCGTCCGCAGGACTGACCAGGGCGTCGGGACCGGGCTGACCTGCTGCGAGGCCGGCAACGTGTTGACCGGCGACGGGTTGAGAATTCTGGTATTCCATAACGCACTCCCCCTTCTCTTTGACACAACCCTAGTCCCTGCCTTGGGGCCCGTGGGGGAATCTTGCGGCGCCCGTTCCCACAGTCCACGCAGGTGGGGGCGGGAACGGGCGGCCCGCGTTGGGGACAAGGCCGGCCGTTGTCGGCTGCGGGATGTCAGCCTGGGGCCGACTCGGGCGTTGGCCTGTCCGAACCCCCTACTTGCAGTTGGTGGCGATCCAGGTCGTGACCGGCGCCATGGCGGCCTGGAGCTTTCCGCTGGAGAAGACCGTCTGGTCGGTGACGCCGGCAACGGCCACCTCCTTGAGGTTGGCGAAGTCGGCCTTGAGGCTGTCCGGGACGCGTTCGGCCGTCTCGGCCAGCTCCGTTTTGAACTGTTCCAGTTCCGCCGTCTTGCCTTGGGCGGCCGACAGCGGAAGGAGCGTGGCGCCGGTTGCCTGCTCCGAGATCTTGGAGCAAGCCTCGGCGGCGCTGGTGAAGCCGCCGAACGGTCCCGAGGTTCCGCTGGGGCTCGGCGTGGCGGACGCCGAAGCAGTGGACTCGCCCCCGGCGGACGTGCCCGCGGCGGACGAAGGCGCGCTGCCGGCCTGCGGGGCCGAGCACCCGGTTAGCGCCAGGGCTGCGAGGAGGGCGGTTGCGGCGAGAGGACGGGCAATATTCTTCGAAGTCACGTTGCAGAATCACTTTTCGGTTGAGATTGCGCCGCCCGCCCGGACCGGGCTGCCGGCGGCTTTGGTGTTCTTTCCCCAGCGTGCGAGTCTAGCCCGGCCGGCTGGACGGCCCCCAAACGGTCGCCGCCGCCCGCCCGTCGGCCCGCCCTCGGATGCACGCCGTCGCCCGCCCGTCGGCCTGCGCGGGATTAAGCGTCCTCTGCCCCGAACGGCTCCATCCTAGGGCCGGCGTGCATGGTCTCGCTCAACGACGAGACCGCATGGAACATCGTGCGACAGGGTAACGGAGAACCTGTATTAGCCGTGTCGAGTGACGAGAACACCGCGAGTTCTGTCGGCAAGGCCTTCGGCGCGAGCAATGGCGACCGCTGCGTTCAGCCTTTCATGCAGCTGACTTTGGTCGTTGACGCGGAAATCAGCAACGACCTGATCTGTGTCCAACTTGTTGACTCCCATCGGGATGGTTTCCTGAGCTGTTCCGCGGGCGAGGACGAGACAAGTTCAGTCAAGACTCATATCTCCCGCCTCACCCGCGGCCTTCGCCTGGTCGCTGGATTCGGGACCGCTAGTCGATGCTCGTGATCATTACGTGCTTGACCTGCGAGTATTCGTCGATGGAATGCGAGGACAGTTCCTTGCCGTAACCCGATTCGCCGAATGGCATTGTTACGCACGCCGCTGCCAACGACATCGTGGCACGGCGGTCGATTGGGGCGGCGCACCAGAGCGGACTCACCCGGAATCAGCGCTACGCGCAGAGGCGAGGACGTATCAGCATCTTCTAGTTCAAATCAGCGTCTTCACATTCGGCATCGCGCCGGTCACCCGCTGCTCAGGCACGTCCATCCCGGACGAACACTCCTGCAGACAGGGGACAGGAAACCTAAGACCCCGAATTACGGAACATAACCGAAGCCTCTTGACGAAAACCATAGAGGCACGTCCTGGCTAGGACCAGGTTTTGATAGTCTGCCCAGTTTCGGCACCGTAGACGCTGCGCACATAGGCGGCCGCCGCCACTGCGCCCGGTACGGCAGGGAAGCCGGGAAACACCGTTGAATATGCGTCAGCGGACTCTTCGAGCACCGTGGCGCTGACGGTATTTAATCGCATGTGCGGCAGCTCCGCGGCAGCACTCTTGACGAAGGCGTCAAGGCCGATATTGGCGATGGCGCTGGGTGAGCCCCCTGGGAAGGCATAATTTCCCACGATCCCGCTTGTCAAGGTGATGGAACCGCCCGGCCGGACATGGCCGCGGGCCGCCAGGGTGATGCGAACCTGGCACAGCAGTTTGCCATTAACGGTCGACGCGTACGTTTCCAAGGTTGCATCCGTTGCCGACGCCCACTTGGCTCCCCCAATCGTGCTGACCACCGCATCCACCGTCCCTACCCTGTCAAAGAGTGCTTCGACGCTGGCATCGTCCCGGCAATCTACGGGATGTTCGGTCGATGACCGTGACGCGCGGATGATTTCCAGCCGCCCTTCACCAACCTTTTCGTGGTGTGCGGACAACGCCCGGACCACGTTTTGCCCCACCGTTCCAGTGGCGCCGATGACGAGAATTCGCATGAATGTGCCCTTCATTGTTGATAATTCGCAACTGGAACCCGGTTGACGGTCCTATCTGCGCAACGGGTTGAACGCCGCTATCTGCTCCGGCATGGCACCGGTCACGATTTGCTCGGCTAGTAACCTGCCCGTTGCCGGTCCTAAAACCATCCCCCACATGCCGTGTCCCCCCGCTGCGTAGATTCTGTTCGAGGCCAGGCGGCCAACGATGGGCAGCCCGTCTGGCGTGATCGGGCGGGAGCCGACCCACGCGTCGCGTCGTGATGACCAATCGATGCCCTGCAGCAGTGGACGAATGGCTCTTGCGACGGACTCAAGCCTGGAAGAATCCAGAGGCTCGTCGGGATCAAGGAACTCCATTGTTCCCGCGATCCGAAGTGCCCCCTGGTACGGCGTGCAGACTACTCGTTGTTCGGGAAAGTACAGGGGCCCGCTCGGCAGGCAATCGCCGTCGACAGTGAACGAGTATCCTCGGCCCGCCTGGACGCCAATTTTCAAGCCCCACTTATTGGCCAGCTTAGGCAGCCAGGCGCCGGTGGCAAGGACGAGGACTTCGGCTGTGAGAAGGCTTCCGTCGTCAGTCGTCACGGCTGCCGACGAAGGCCCAGCGTCAACAGAACAGACGTTTGTGCCGTCCATGATCTGACCGCCGCACGCTTCGAAGGCCCGGGCAAGGTCACAGACAAAGTCACCCGGATCCAGATAGCTCTGTCCGGATATTTCCAGGCCGTGCACCACGGCGTCGGAGAGCACTGCCGGACGGTTCCCGTCGGCCAGTGTGCTGACACCGATGCTCTGGCCCATGGCATGGAGGTGTTCGAGCTCCGTCCGGAACGCTGCGGCGGCCTCGGCGCTGCTGAAGCCTGCAACGTAGGGGGCCGCAACCACCGGAGAAGCAATGCCACGCGCCTTCAGCTGGGCGAAGGACTCGTCCACGGTCCTCGTGATGGGCTGGAGCGCTGACATGGTTTGCTGCCACTTCCGGGCATTCATGTTGGCGGCGAAACGCAGGAGGAACTTCCACAGCTGCGGGTCGAACCGCAGCGGCACGTGCAGCGGGGCGTCGGGGTCGGTCAGACTTTGCAGTGCGTACTTCCAGGCGCCCGGCTCCGCCAGGGGCATGACCAGGCCCGGGGTCACCCAGCCGGCGTTGCCCCAACTGGCACCGGCAGCCGGCCCGACCCTGTCAACGACAGTGACCGACAACCCCTGCTGCTGCAGGTGCCAGGCCGTCGACAAGCCGACGATGCCGGCACCGACGACTATGGCTGATTGCGGGGTTTTCATCTGATTGGTCGCTGACATCGGCTAAAGGTGCCGGCTCAGCACGCGTTCCGCATAGACGGACAGCCACGTTGCGGGAATCGAGATGGCCGCATAGAGCAGGCCGGCGATGATGAAGACCGGCAGATACTGGAACGTTGATGAGCCGATCGAGTACGCCTGGCTCATGAGTTCCGGCACGGCTACTGAGTACGCCAGGGACGTCGCCTGAAACAGCAGTACTGCAAAGCCCATCAGCGAAGGAAGGGCGATGCGCAGTCCCTGCGGGATGACCACGAACCGCAGGCAGTCGCGGTAGCTCATGCCCAGCGCATGGGACCCCTCGACTTCACCCGGTGGCACCGACTGGATGCCGCCACGGATCAGCTCGGCACTGTATGCGGCCGTTGTCCATGTCAGAGCCAAAGACGCCGAGGCCAGGGAGCTAAGGGTGATGTCGGCATTCGGAAGGCCGTAGTACATGAGTTGCAGGAGCACCAGGGCAGGGGCGCCGCGGCCCACTTCAACTAAGAACACCGAAACATAGCGGAAGGGCTTGTTTCCGGCTGTGACACCGAACGCGAACAAGAGTCCGATGGGCAAGCCAAACGCCAGGCTGAGGAGGGTCAGGGAAAGGCTGACTTGAAGGCCATCAAAAAGTGTTGGCGCATATTGGATCGCAACATCGACTAGGTTGTTCATCGGGCCACCGCCTTTCGCATCTTGACGTCAAGATGCCTCGAGAGCAGTCCCAGCGGAACGCTCAAAAGAATGTAGACGCCCGCAGCCACGAAGAACACCATGATGCCCTCGCCGGACTGCCGGGCGTATTGGCTGGACATGAAAACTATCTCAGCCACGCCGATGGAGGAAGCGATGGAGGAATCCTTGAGCAGCCCGATGGCGAAGGTAGTGTAGGCCGGGACGACGGCCCGTGCCGTTTGCGGACCGATGATTCGGCTCCAGACCGTGGCGCGGTGGAAACCGAGCGCCGAGCTGGCCTCCCACTGGCCCTTGGGAATTGAAGAAATGGCGCCGCGGAAGATCTCGGCCAGATATGCCGCAGCCACCACGCCAAGGCCCAGGACGCCGGCCTGCAATGCCGTGAGCCGAATGGCGCCGATGGAGACTCCGTAGTACAGGATAAAGAGCCACACCACGGGCGGGACTCCTCGGAGCAGGTCAACCAGCGCGCGCGACAGTAGCCATAGGATCCGATTTTTGCTCCGCAGTCCGGCGACGATGGGCAGCGCCACCACGGTGCCGATCATGAGAGCCAGAATGGTCACGAGGACTGTGAGCGGCAAGCCAATGGCGATGGCCCTGAGCATTTCCACGGCTCAGCGCTCCAGCACGGCGCGAAGAAATCGGCGCGTGCGGTCGTGCTGCGGATCCTGCAGGATTTGCCCGGGCTCGCCCTTTTCGATGATTCCGCCGTCGGCCATCACCACGAGTTCATCGGCAACGTTTCCCGCGAACGCCATCTCGTGCGTCACCACCACCATCGTCATGCCTGTCGACGCGAGCTCTTTCATGACCTCGAGGACTTCTACCCCGACTTCGGGATCAAGTGCGGATGTTGGCTCATCGAACAGCATCACCCGGGGGCCGAGAGCCAGGGCCCGGGCAATGGCGATGCGCTGCTGCTGGCCGCCGGAGCATCTAGACGGATATTGGTCGGCCTTCTCTGCCAGCCCCATGCGTTTGAGAAGCTCCATTGATTTCTCGTTGGCCTCGTCGCGGGTGCACCCAAGAACACGTTCCTGGGGCAAACTGACGTTCCGAAGAACCGTCATGTGCGGGAAGAGGTTGAAATGCTGGAACACCATGCCGGCGCTTCGGCGAAGGGCTGCGAGATTCTTGGGGTTGGGCTTCCTGCCGGCCACGATGAGATGACCGTCGATCTCGATTTCGCCGCCGTCCGGTTGCTCCAGCAGATTCATGCATCGAAGGACGGTGCTCTTCCCCGCCCCGCTGGGCCCGATCATTGCAGTGACGGACCCCTCCTGCACTGACAGGGAAACGTCTCGGAGCACCACGTGCGGGCCGTAGGCCTTGGCCAGATTCCTCACCTGGACAACAGGCTTTCCGGTCCGGAGATTAGGCTCAATCATCAGTTGTTCCATTTCTAATAGTCGTGCTGGTTCCATCAATGCCGTGCCCCGGTCCCATCCAGCTGACCCGTCGGCATCTCCAGTCCGCCGGACCGGTGCGAGCCGGCACCGGACATGCAGGCCTCGTAGACGGCCGCGGCGACCGCAAGGTCCTCCCACGGCATGCCGGTGGTCTTGAATACTGCCGGACGGTCCGCGGCCACCTCCCGGCGTTTCAAAACCAGGTCCGCCAGGGTGATCAGTTGTGCGGGCCCGGCAATGGCACCCGATTCCATGGCCTGGATGACATCGCCTGCCTCACGTACGGCCGAGTCCAGCGATTCAACGCAAACCGTGGCCCTGGCGAGAAGAGCGTCATCGAGCTCGCGGTGCTCCCTGTCATGCGAGCCGATGGCCACCACCACGGCGGACGCCTTCACCAGGCCCCCGTCAAATAGGGCATCCGGTGATGCCGTCGCGCAAATGACGAGATCGGCATCCCGCACCGCGCCAGGGCCGACCACCGCGGCCGCCAGGCCGATTCCTTCGGCGTTTTTCACAAGCCGCTCCGCAGCTTCCGCATTGCGGCCCACGATTTCCACGCAGCTCAGTTCAAAGAGCGCGGCAAAGGCCATGATGTGCGCCCACGCCTGCACTCCTGCACCGAACACGACGAGGCGCTTGGGGCCGGGCGAGGCCAGCAGCATCGCCCCCATCGCGGATACCGACGACGTCCGCAGCTCGGTCAAGGCCACTCCGTCGAGCACAGCCAATGGCCGCTGGTCGTGGCCGCCGAACAGTGCATAGAGTCCCTGGATGACCGGGGACGCCGAAGCGGCGTTACGCGCCGTGATGGTCAGGAGTTTCGTTCCTACGTACTGGCCGTTAGTCGCCGGCATCTGCATGAACGTCCCGCCGTCCGTTTCCACCCGGGTCCTTGGCGCACTCAGTTCGGGATCGAGCCCCGAAGCCAGGACCGATTCCATGGCGGCAACCGCCTCGCGCGCCGTCAGTGCCGACGCTATGGTGGCGCCGTCGAGGAAGACGGGTACCGACGGTTGAGGCCCCGAACGGCTGGTCGTTGGATCCATGGAATTGGTTTCCTTTGCTCGCGATGCCGGAACGATCTACGGGAGGCGTCCCTACTTCACCAAACGGGGTTCACCGGTTTCGACAGCCGACTGGGGCAAACCGTACGACTTCACGACCTCCGCGATCTTGCCGCTGGACTTCATGGCCGCGATGGAGGAATCCATGGCCTTGGTCATGTCGACGTTGTCCTTCCCGATCGGAAATCCGATTTGGGCAGGTTCTTTGGAGGCAACGACGCGGGGATCGGCGCTGGCGCCCGCCACCTTGTACTTGGCGTCGCTCTTGTACATCTGGACTGCGGAACCAAACCCGTCGATCCCGGCCTGGATGCGTCCGGACTTGAGGTCGGCCTGCATCTCCACGGCGCTGGGGTAGATGGTCAGGTTTGCACCCATGACCTTTTTCATGTCCGGCACCCACAGGTAGCCGTCGACGGTGCCCACCTTCATGCTCTCGAGGTCCTTGATGTCCTTGACCCCGGACTCGGAAATGATCCCCATCTCGTCGGTGTAGATCGGATCAGAAAGACTGACGATCTCGGCCCGGACGGCGGTGCGGTAGTAGCAGCCGATCGCCACGTCGGCGCGCCCGCTCTGGACGGCCGGGATGGTTCCTGCGTACGACGTCGACTCGACCTTGATGTCCAGGCAGTTCTTGGCGGCGAACTCTTTGATGATGTCGGCGTCGACGCCGGTGAGCTTGCCGTCCTTGTTAGAGGAAAACGGGGCGAACTCCGGCGCGGCAACGGTCAGGAACCCGGCGGAAATAGTCTTGAACGTCGATTCCGGCTGGCAACCCTTGGCAACGGCGCTTTCCGCTGAACCGGCGCAGCCAGACAGCGAAAGCGCAAGCAGTGCAATTGAAGTGCCGCCCACCAGGATTTTGCGAGTGTTCATAATGATCTCCTTTGATCAGAGCTGAAGTTGGTCCCTGCCAACGATTCGATGTCATCGCCAACTACCCGCTTGGTGATGTATGACACACTATCGATTGTCGATTACCAATCTCCATGCATTACGCATGGATGTCAAGCACTAAAATCGCCGCGGAATATGTGGAAACAAGACGGAATTCATCACGACCCTTCCCGGTGGCGCGCACGTTGTGACTTAGTGTTAGCCGTGAGGACCACCGCCTGAGGAGCGAAATGCAGGAACAACGAATAGCCGTTGCGGGGATATCTGAGCTGGGCGAAAGCCGGGTCACCCTCAAAGACGAGGCCACCTCCATAGTTCGGCACGCCCTCATGTCCGGTGACATGCAGCCCGGCAAAATCTATTCGGCCAACGCCCTGGCCACGCAGCTGGGCGTCTCGAACAGCCCGGTCCGCGAGGCGATGATGGCACTGAGCGAAAAGGGGCTCCTTGAAGTGGTGCGGAACCGGGGGTTCCGAGTCGTGGAGATGACCGCAAAGGACCAAAAAGAGGTCTATGACCTCCGTCTGCTGATCGAGGTGACCGCAGTAGGCCGCGTTGCCGAACAAGGCGTCTTTCCCGCCGACGCCGAGCGGCTCGCCGAACTGGCAGAAGCCGCGCTGGCGACAGCCAAGCCCGACAGCATGGTCGACTACCTCGAGCACGATCAGCAATTTCACCTGGCCATAGTTGAACTGCTGGGCAACACCCGAATGACGAAGATCATTGAAAACCTCCGGGACCAGAGCCGGATCAGCGGCTCCTACCACCTGGCTGAACGCGGGCTGCTTGCCACCAGCGCCGCCGAACACGGACCCATCCTGGCCGCCCTCATTGCCGGGGACCGGAAGCTCGCCGAGTCCCTCATGGTCGAACACCTCAGCTACTCGCTTCCCTAACCTCACTGCCCCAACCACCAGGACGTCCGGGCCGCTTCCCCGGTCCGCACGGGCACCTCCAACGCCGCCCCGGGCTGCAGCGCTGGCGGCAGTTCCGTCGCCACACCATCGAACACCCCTCCCGGCGTCGGAAATGCCCCGCAGGACCCGCACGGCCGCAACCCCCTGCAGCGCCCGGCATCCCCAGTGCGACGCCCACCTTCGGCACCCGGGCGCTACTGAGCGCCAAATAATCTCGCGGAACATTTTGCTTGACGTAGATCACATCGGACCCCAAGATGGTTATATATAACCCGTTACCGATAGTTGATACCCTAAGCGAGCCAATGGGGTATGGCTTCCGCAACAGAGACAGGACGATCAATGTCAAATGTGGTGTCGCTCCAGCTTCCCCCAGGGACTCAACAGCCTTCACATGCGGCCGTCGTCATCATCGGCGGTGGCATCATGGGAACCAGCATCGCGTTCCATCTGGCCGAAGCCGGTGTGCGCAACATAGTCCTCGTTGATCGCTCCGATCTGGGCGAAGGATCATCCTCCAAGCCGCTCGGCGGCGTACGGGCGACCTTCTCGGATCCGGCAAACATAGTGCTGGGCCAGCGCAGCCTGCGGGCCTTCGAGGGCTTCGGACAGCGCTTCTCCACCGACATCGGATTGCGCAAGGTGGGATACCTGTTCCTGTGCCGGAGCGAATCCGAAATCCTGGACTGTGAGCGCAGCACCGTCATCCAAAACGGTCTCGGCAGCAACAGCCGGATGATTTCCCCCGCCGAGGCAGTCGAAATCAACCCTTTCCTTCGCCAGGAAGCCCTCATCGGCGCGTCGTTCTCGCCGGAGGACGGATTCGCGGAACCGGGGAAAGTGGTCCGGGCCTATGCCGACGCGGCCGCCGCGTTGGGCGTATGCATCCTTGAGCACACGGAAGTCATGGATGTGACCGCGTCAGGCGGAAGCATCAGTTCAGTGACCACCAATCGCGGCACCATCACCACCGATGCCGTCATCTGCTGTGCCGGCGCGTGGTCCCAACGTGTGGGCGACATGGTCAACGTCAACCTGCCGGTTGTCCCGGTGCGGCGGCAGATCGGCATGACCCGCCAGATGAGCTCGCCCATGCCCACCGTGCCGTTCACGCTGGACCTGTCGACCACGCTGTACTTCCACAACTATCGAAACGGCATGCTCCTGGGGATTTCCAACTCCAACCAGGAGCCTGGTTTCGCCCGTGACTTCACGCATGAATGGCTGCCGGAGTTCAACGCAGCCGCCCGCGTATGCGCCCCCGCGCTGGAGGCTCCGGAGCTGGAGTGCGGCTGGGCCGGACTGTATGAGAACACGCCGGACCACAACGCACTCATCGGTGCGTCCAGCTCCGTGGGTGGCTTCTACTACGCCACTGGATTCTCCGGCCACGGCTTCCTGCAGGGTCCCGCCGTCGGCGAGCTCGTCCGGGACGTCTACCTGGACCGGGAATCCTTCATGGACCCCGCCTCGTTCTCCGCCGATCGGTTCCGCACGGCCGATCAGCTCATTCAAGAAGTGCACATCATCTAGCGCCGGACGCCACCGCGCCCCATCCTCCGCAATAGCCATGATCTTGAAAGGAACCACACCATGACCGCCCTTGAAACCTGGGAACTTCGAGCCGAGTTCGCGCGGCGGCTCTCCGCGATGTACGGCAGGGAAGTCCCCGCCTACAACACGCTTGTGGAGGTTTCCACCGAGGTGAACGAAGCGTATGCCGCCAAGCACGGCGCCGACGCCGAAAGGCTGGGCAGCATTGCACGGGTGACGGCTGAGCGCCACGGCGCCATCCGCGTCGGCTCCCCGAAGGAAATGGCCCAGGTTGCCCGCGTCTTCGCCGCCTTCGGCATGTACCCGGTCGGTTTCTATGACCTTCGCGATGCTTCCTCAAGCTCCGTGCCCGTGGTCTCGACGGCCTTCCGCCCAATCGACGGCGCTGAACTGGCCAAGAATCCCTTCCGTGTCTTCACCTCCATGCTGGCGGCCGAGGATCCGCGGTTCTTTGACCGCGAACTCCGCGCCGAGCTGGCCGCATTCATCGGTGCCCGGCAGTTGTTCGGTGCGGAACTGCTAACCCTGGCGGACAAGGCAGCCGCGGGTGGCGGCCTCCACGAGGACGACGCCGCCCGGCTGCTGGAGCTGGCCACCGCGGCGTTTGAACTCTCCGGGGACCCCGTGGACTACGAGTGGTACAAAAAGCTTGAGGCAGTCTCCGCCGTCGCCTCCGACATCGGCGGCGTTTCCACAACGCACATAAACCACCTCACACCCCGGGTGCTGGACATCGATGATTTGTACAAGCGCATGCAGGCGCGCGGCATCACCATGATCGATGAGATCCAAGGACCGCCGCGCTGGGACGGGCCGGATCTGCTCCTGCGCCAGACGTCCTTCCGGGCGCTCGGTGAAAACCGCGTGTTCCGCTACGCCGACGGATCCACCAACAAGGGTGAACTGCGGGTGCGCTTCGGCGAAGTCGAAGCCCGCGGAATTGCCTTGACGGTGGCGGGCCGCGATCTCTACGACCGGATGGTCGCCGAGTCGGACGCACGGTTGGCCTCTGCCCCGGCGGGAACGACTCGCGTCGAGGTAGCCGCCGAGGTCTGGGCGGAGAACCTGCCCCGCACCGAGAAGGAGCTGGCCCTGCAGGGACTGGCCTTTTTCACCTACCGCCTCGATGAAGACGCCCTCGCCGGTGCATCCTTGGCCGGCACGGCTTCCCTGTCGGATCTTGTCGACGCGGGAATCGCCGTCCCGGAGCCCATTGTGTATGAGGACTTCCTCCCCCGCTCGGCCGCCGGGATCTTCCAATCAAACCTGACAGAGGAAGGTTCCAAGGACGAAGAACAGGTCGGAACCAGCTACGACATCCACCGGATGTCCGAGATTGTCGGCTTCGAGGTCCATGACCCGAACGATCTCTACCAGCTGCAGCAGGACGCATCGATCGCGGCCCTGGCCCACCGCCTCAACATCACACTCAGCCACTAATCAGCCCGCCAGACCAAACAACCTCAGGAGATCACGATGACCGAAACTCTGACCCAAACGTCCGAACTTGCAGCGATCGTCCGCGACGCACTGGAGGCCTGCGGCGTCAATGTTGACGCCCTCGGCGGCCCGCACGAGGCGCCCTCGCCGCTGACCGGCGAAGTCTTGATGACCCTGCCGGTCAACACGCCGGCGGACATCGACACGATGATCGGCCAGGCCCACGAGGCCTTCAAAACGTGGCGTGATGTGCCCGCGCCGCTCCGCGGCAACCTGGTCAAGCGCTGGGGCGAGCTGCTGACCGAACACAAGGAGGACCTGGCGCGGATCGTGACGGCCGAGGCCGGCAAGATCCAGTCCGAAGCTCTCGGTGAAGTCCAGGAAATGATCGATATCTGCGACTTTGCGGTCGGCCTGTCCCGCCAGCTCTATGGCAAGACCATGCCCTCGGAGCGGCCCGGACACCGCCTCATGGAAACCTGGCACCCCCTTGGCGTTGTCGGGGTCATCTCTGCCTTCAACTTCCCGGTCGCGGTCTACTCCTGGAATACGGCGCTGGCTCTTGTGTGCGGCGACACCATCGTGTGGAAACCCTCGGGGATGACCATGCTCAGTGCACTGGCCGCCGATGCCCTGCTGGGCCGCGCCGTCGCGGACGTTGGCGCTCCGACAGACCTGCACAAGCTGGTCCTGGCCGATCGTTCCGGCGGCCAGGTGATCGTTGATGATCCGCGCGTTGCCCTGCTCTCCGCCACCGGCTCGGTACGGATGGGCCAGGAAATCGCCCCCCGCGTGGCTCGCCGTTTCGGCCGCGCCCTGCTCGAACTCGGCGGAAACAACGCAGCAATCGTCGCGCCGTCGGCCGATCTCGATCTGGCCCTGCGCGGCATCGTCTTCGCCGCCGTCGGAACCGCCGGCCAGCGCTGCACGTCCATGCGCCGCCTGATCGTGCACGAATCGATCGTCGACGAACTGACCGACAAGCTCGTCAATGCCTACGCCACGCTGCGCATCGGGACCCCCTTGGATGAGGAGAACCTGATCGGGCCGCTGATCAACAAGTCCAGCTTCGATGGCATGCAGGACGCCATTAAGGCGGCACAGGAACAGGGCGGCACAGTCCGCTGCGGCGGTGGCCGCGTGAACGCCGACGACGAGCCCGGCGCCTACTACGTGGAACCTGCGATCGTCCGAATGCCGGCCCAGACCGCCGTCGTCAAGGACGAGACCTTTGCACCCCTGCTTTACGTCATGACATACACGGACTTCGACGACGCCATCGCCATCCAAAACGACGTTCCCCAGGGTCTGTCCTCGGCCGTGTTCACCAACGACCAGGCCGAGGCCGAACGCTTCATGTCGGCCAGCGGATCGGACTGCGGCATCGCCAACGTCAACATCGGCACCTCAGGAGCCGAAATCGGCGGCGCATTCGGCGGCGAGAAGGAAACCGGCGGCGGCCGCGAGTCGGGTTCCGACTCGTGGAAGGTCTACATGCGCCAGGCCACCAACACCGTCAACTACTCGGGACAGCTGCCGCTCGCCCAGGGCGTGAAGTTCCTCTAGGCACCCCGGCGGAGAAGGTGCCGGCCCGGTCCGGCCGGCACCGTCTCCGCCGTCAGTCCCCCGTCAGATCACTTAGCCGCCAGCACATAAGGAGTATCCAGCGATGACCAGTCTGTTCGACATGATGGATGAATGGGGCCCGGAAAAGATCGTCACGGTCAGCGACGCCAAAACGGGAATGAAGGGCGTTCTGGTCATCGACAACACCGCCCGCGGCATGGGCAAGGGCGGGACCCGGATGCAGCCCGGCGTGACAGTCGATGAGATTGCCCGCCTGGCCCGGGTCATGACCTGGAAGTGGGCCGGCGTCGACCTCTTCTTCGGCGGCGCCAAAGCCGGCATCCGCGCCGACCCCAACTCACCCCACAAGGAAGCAATCCTCCGCTCCTTTGTCCGGGCCCTGAGCAATGAAGTCCCGTCCGAGTATGTCTTTGGCCTGGACATGGGGCTGACGGAAAACGATGCGGCCATCATCATCGATGAATTGGGCGACCGGGGCGCAGCGGTGGGAACTCCCTACGATCTCGGCGGCGTACCCTACGACCAGCTGGGCATCACCGGCTACGGCGTGGCTGAAGTCACGGATGAGGCCGCAGCAACCATCGGCCTCCAGGGCCAGCGCGTGGCCATCCAGGGTTTCGGCGCTGTCGGGCATGCCACGGCTGCCCAGCTTCATGAGCTCGGCTATAGCGTCGTGTCGATTTCCACTGCTGAGGGCGCGCTTCACAATCCCGCAGGGCTGGACATCCCCAGGTTGCTGGCCATGCGGTCGCGGCTCGGCGACGGGTTAGTCAAAGAGTTTCCGGAACTGGCCATTCCGGCTGGCACCGAGTTGTTCGTCGACGCCGAAATCGCGATCCCTGCCGCCCTGCAGGATGTCATCCATGAGGGAAACGTGGGCGGCATCTCGGCCAAGCTCGTGGTGGAGGGCGCCAACCTTCCCACCAACGCCGCGGCACAGCAGGCGTTGCGCGCGGCATCCGTGACGGTAGTGCCCGACTTCGTCGCCAACGCCGGCGGCGTCGTCAGTGCGGCCTTTGCCATGGAGTCCCGGTATTCGCCGTTCCGTCCCGAGACCGAGCAGATCTTCACGACGGTCTCCCACAAGCTCCGCGCGAACACGGCCATCGTGCTGGCGGAGGCGGAAAAGCTGGATTCCACCACCCACCATGCCGCCCGTTCGCTGGCACAAAGCCGCGTGCGCCGGGCCATGGAGCTGCGCGGCAAGCCCCTGCAGTACTAGCCTCCCACCACACCGCCGCAGGGACAAGGACGAGCACCACGCATGAACATTGACCAGATTGTCGAAGAACTCACCGCAGCCGTTGCGGGCATCGTTGACAGCAGCACCCGTCGACGCGCGGAATATTCCACGGACGCCTCGAACTACCGGGTAGTGCCCCAGGTGGTAGTCATGCCCAAGAACGCGGACGACGTGGTCGAGGCGGTCAGGATTGCCCGCCGGCACGGACTGGCTGTCACAGGCCGCGGTGCCGGCACGTCGTGCGCCGGCAACGCCGTGGGACCCGGATTGGTGCTGGACTTCAGCAGGTTCATGAACCAGATCATCAGCATCGATGCGGAGAACCGGACGGCGGTGGTCCAGCCCGGCGTCGTCCTCAGTGACCTGCAGCGGGCTGCCGGCGTCCACGGGCTTCGGTTCGGGCCTGATCCGTCCACGTCCACTCGGTGCACCATCGGAGGCATGATCGGCAACAACGCGTGCGGCCCCCATGGGCTCTCTTATGGGCGGACGGCGGATAACGTGCGCCGCCTTCGCTGGCTGACCGGCTCGGGACAAGTTGTGGAGCTGGGCTCGGGCAAGGAAGCCACGGCCCAAATCCCCGGACTCGATGAGTTCATCACCGCCAATCTGGACGTCCTTCGGCTGGAGTTCGGCCGGTTCGGCCGCCAAATCTCGGGCTATAGCCTTGAGCATCTCCTGCCCGAGAACGGCGGAAACCTGGCCGCTGCCCTGACTGGGACGGAAGGAACCTGCGGCATCATCCTGGAGGCCGAAGTCCGGCTGGTTCCGCAGGCGGCCGCCCCGGCGTTGGCCGTGTTGGGATATCCGGATATGCCGACTGCGGCCGACGCGGTTCCCGGCTTGCTTCCGCACCATCCGCTGGCCTTGGAGGGACTGGACGCGCAGCTGGTCAACGTGATCCGCAACGCCAAAGGCGAGCACGCCGTCCCCAGCATGCCGGCGGGGAACGGCTGGCTCATGGTGGAAGTGGGCGGAGCGACGTCGGATGATTCGGTAGCTGCCGCAGAGCGGATGGTCCTTGACGCGGGCGCGATCGACTCAATGATCCTTCCGGCCGGACCGGAGGCCAAACGGCTGTGGCAGATTCGGTCCGACGGCGCCGGTCTGGCCGGGAGAACCGCAGCCGGGAACCAGGCATGGCCGGGCTGGGAGGATTCGGCCGTCCCGCCCGAACATCTGGGCGACTACCTTCGTGATCTTGAACTGCTCATGGCCCGCGAGAACGTTTCGGGGTTGGCATATGGCCACTTTGGTGACGGCTGCGTCCACGTCAGGATCGACTTTCCGCTGGATCATGATGCCGCCGTGATGCGCCGCTTCCTGACGGCCGCGGCGGACCTAGTCGCCAAGTACGGCGGCTCGCTCTCGGGGGAACACGGCGATGGCCGGGCGCGCGGCGAGCTGCTGAAAACAATGTATTCGTCCCGGGCCCTGGCGGCGATGGCCGGGTTCAAGGCACTTTTCGACCTCCAGGACATCTTCAATCCGGGCGTCATCATCAAGCCTGATTCCTTCGACGCGCACCTGCGCCGCCCGCAAGCCGGCAACCTG
Organism: Arthrobacter sp. P1_D12; assembly: GCF_056406175.1. Classification (NCBI taxonomy): domain Bacteria; kingdom Bacillati; phylum Actinomycetota; class Actinomycetes; order Micrococcales; family Micrococcaceae; genus Arthrobacter; species Arthrobacter sp. P1_D12. Next base: position 222,089 of record NZ_JBFUAR010000009.1, on the reverse strand, counting down.
CTGGCTTCAGATGGTTTCGCGTTTGCCCACGACGGCGGCAACATCACCAACGCGCTACACCGCTGCGTAGGCGTGGGAAAGTGCCGGGCCGATCTCCGAGAGGAGGGCGGGTTCATGTGCCCCTCGTACCTCGCCACCAAGGATGAAAAGGACGCGACCAGGGGCCGGGCGCGCGTCCTGCAGGAAATGCTCAACGGCGGCATCGTGGACATGTCCTGGAAGTCCCCGGAAGTCCATGAGGCCCTCGATCTTTGCCTGAGCTGCAAGGCCTGCGCCAGCGACTGCCCCACCGGCATCGACATGGCCATGTACAAGTCGGAGGCACTGCACCAGAGTTACAAGGGCCGCCTCCGTCCGCTCAGCCACTACACCCTCGGCCGGCTGCCCACCTGGCTGGGACTGATCGGACCCCTCGGCCCCCTGGTCAACAAGGTTGCCTCCATCGGGATCCTCCGCCGGACCATGCTCCGGTTTGCCGGCGCTGATCCCCGCCGGTCCCTGCCGACATTCCCCAAGACGCCGTTCCATTCCCTGGCGACGGCTCATCCCGCAACACTGAACACATCGCGGGTCCCGGCGGCCGTGGCGGCAGACGGACCTGCACCGCACACGGCAAACTCTTCCCACAAGGTGCTGCTCTGGGTGGATTCGTTCTCTGACGCGCTTAGCCCCAATGTCCCCCTTGCCGCGGTCAAGGTACTCCAGGCCGCGGGATGCGATATCAAAATTGCCGGCCCCGGAGCATGCTGCGGATTAACACTGATTTCCACAGGACAGCTAACCGCGGCCAAGGCCACCCTCAGGAAGACCCTTGACGTCTTGCACCCGCATGTAGTCGACGGCAGAACCATCATCGGGCTCGAACCGTCCTGCACGGCAGTGCTCCGCTCGGACCTGCTCGAATTGCTGCCCGACGACGAACGCGCCCGGCAGGTCTCCGCCCGGACACAGACGGTCTCGGAATTTCTGACGTCCATCAACTGGCAACCACCTACCAGCGAGGAACGGATTCTTGCGCAGCCTCACTGCCATCAAAACGCTGTCATGGGGTACGGCAAGGATCTGGAGCTGCTGAAGTCCATGGGCTGCGACGTGGACATCTCCAGTGGATGTTGCGGCCTCGCCGGCAACTTCGGCATGGAAAAGGGCCACTACGACGTCTCTGTGGCGATTGCCGAACAGGGCATTCTGGGCAAGATCGCGAACGCCCCGGATCGGGCCATCCTGGCCGACGGGTTCTCCTGCCGCACCCAAGTGGCCGATCTGGCCCGCCGCGACTCCCGCCACATCTCGAAAGGTGCACGACTGTCCGGCTGCGCCTGCCCACGGTCAGGGCGGTCTTGGACGAAGCCCTGACCGTCGCCGGGAAGGAACAACTCTACTACCAAGGCACCCACGCTCAAGATCCAGTCTGACGCCGTATTGAATGCGTTCATGGCATGGCGCAGGACCGCGTACTTCTACTCAGTGGATATGAGCAAGCTTACGCCGATGGACGCGCTCCCCAAGGGCGAGCACAGGGTGACCGCGATACACTCGGGCCCGCCCGCTGAGATCGCGGCCATGGTCGAGAGGGATGGCGGCGACAAGATCTCCGACTGGGATATGGCCCAAGCCGTCCTATACGGGGACCTGTTCCACTTCGACGCCGACAAAGCTCTGCATCTCGAGACTCTCGGCGCCATGACGCGGGCCATGTACGTCAAGGCGGCGGAAGTCCGCTGCCGCACGAGCTGCTACTACCTGCGGGGAGCCGTGGCGCTCATCGACCAAGGATGGGAAAGCGGGCTGCTTCCTCGCGTTGATGGCGATTTCGTTGGGTAAGCGTTGGATCGGTTGCTAAATCAAAAGCAGGCCAGGGGCTATGTGCCCCTGACCTGCGCTTTTGGTAGCGGTGAGGAGGGCCCGATCTCCCGACCTCACGATTATGAGTCGCTCTCTCATCAACCACTACGACTCCGACAACACGAAGTGGCTGCCGTCAGCCCCGCCTTTGCGAGCTTAAGGATGGCCTTGAGCGGAACGTTCTTGGTCATGTCGATATCCTCCCCAAGTCCAGCGAGGGGTCAGACCAACGCCACGGAACGCAATCGGCCGGGCCTCTCGTCTTCTACGCCGGAGGCCTTCTGCCAGTGTCCCCTTCTACCAAGGGAATACCAGAGGCCTGTCTCATAACTTGGCTGATTCTGGCTGATCCAGCCTGAATGGTCACGTCCATCAGGCAACGAAAAAACCCCGCAGGCCCGTGTAAACACTGGGAACTGCGGGGTTCTAGCTGGTGGCTCCGACCGGCGTCGATCCGGTGACCTTTCGATTTTCAGTCGAACGCTCTACCAACTGAGCTACAGAGCCTAGGTGACATGTCACCTTGAAGGCCGGAATTTCTTCCGGCAATCAGAGCGACCCTGACGGGACTTGAACCCGCGACCTCCGCCGTGACAGGGCGGCGCGCTAACCAACTGCGCTACAGGGCCTTGCTTGTTTACTGCTTGTTCTTGCTGCCTGCGATATCGCTACCGCAGATTTTCAAGGCCTTTAGCCTACCAGACTTTTTCACCCGGTTTGACCAGTTCCTTGCGTACCCCCAACGGGATTCGAACCCGTGCCGCCGCCGTGAAAGGGCGGTGTCCTAGGCCGCTAGACGATGGGGGCCAGGACGCCATCCGGTGAAACATATCAGGGCAAAAATTAAGGGCCGAAGCCTGTCGTTTTTGTCCTTTCGGGTTCCTCCGAACTGGACTATAAAACTATAAGGGCAGACCCCCGGATTATCCAAAATCGGCCCCTCCCGCCGATACAAAAGCCGGGCCAAGATGGGGGCGGATCCGGGCAGGGTGGGTGCAAGATGGACTGATGGATGCCGTTGATGCCCTCAATGAGATTGCGTTCTGGCTCGAACGCGGGCTCGCCCCCACCTTCAAGATCCAGGCGTTCCGCAAGGCAGCCGGGATTATCGGCGCCCTGGACCCGCAGGAGGTCGCAGCGCGGGCACGCAACGGCCGGCTCAAGAGCATGAAGGGGATCGGCGACAGAACGTTCGAGGTCATCCGGCAGGCGGTCGACGGCGGCGTGCCCGACTATCTTGAGGACCTGCGCCAACGCGGGCAGCAACCCCTCGCGACCGGCGGGGCCGAACTGCGCTCGGCCCTCCGCGGGGACCTGCACAGCCACAGCGACTGGTCCGACGGCGGATCCCCGATCGGACTGATGGCCGACGCCGCCCGGACACTGGGCCGGGATTACCTCGCCCTGACGGACCACTCCCCCAACCTCAAGATCGCCAACGGCCTGAGCGCCGAACGCCTTCGGGAACAGCTGGACGTTGTTGCGGACATCAACGCGGACGGCGGGGACTTCCGCCTCCTGGCCGGGATCGAGGTGGACATCCTGGAGGACGGCACCCTGGACCAGTCCCCGGAGATGCTGGACCGGCTGGACATCGTGGTGGCGAGCGTCCACTCGAAGCTCCGCTCCGACCGGAGCACCATGACCGAGCGGATGCTGGGCGCCATCAATGATCCGCACACGAACGTCCTCGGCCACTGCACCGGCCGGCTGCTGCAGGGGTCGAGGGGAACCCGCCCGCAGTCCGAGTTCGACGCCGCGCGCGTGTTCGCGGCGTGCGCCGGCAATAATGTGGCCGTCGAAATCAATTCCCGCCCCGAACGGCAGGATCCGCCGGACGAGCTGATCCGGCTGGCCCTCGATGCCGGCTGTCTGTTCAGCATCGACAGCGACGCCCATGCGCCGGGCCAGCTGGATTTCCTGCAGTACGGTGCCGAGCGCGCGGCCTCGAACGGGGTACCCGCCGAGCGGATCGTCACCACCTGGCCGCTGGATCGGCTGCTGGAGTGGGCCGGCAGCGGCAAATAGCGGCCGGACAAATGCCCTGGGCCAGGCTCCATGGCTACCCCAGCCCGCGGATGCCCAGCCCGCCAATGCCTGCCCGCCGAGGCCCAGACCGCCAACGCCTAGGGCCGGGACGGCTCCGGCCCGTCGGGCCGCCACGGCGTGGGCCTGGGCAGCCAGCGCGGGACGTTGCTGCGGTATTCCTCGTACGCCGCACCGAACTTCCGGGCCAGTGTGGGCTCCTCGAACTGCCGGACGAAAGCCACCACCGGGATGGCGCCGATGCCCACGGCCAGGAAGAGCTTTGGCTGGCCCAGCAGGAGCCCCTGCCCCGCGACGGCCGCGGCAATGGATACGTACATCGGATTCCGCACGTACCGGTAGAGGCCGCCAACCACCAGTTGCCTGGGCGGGGCAAATGGCGCGGGGGTCCCGATGCCCTCGACGGCGAAATGCACAAAGGAGTTCGCGATGACGGCGGCGCCCGCACCGATCATCATTGCGCCCGCGATCTGCGCGGGCACCCCGCCGGGGACCGGCGACTCCACTTTCCAGCGGGTCAGCAGCCACGGCACCACGCCGGCGGCGGTTGCGGGGGCGACCGCGAAGACGGCTGTGCCGATGGCTGCACACCGTCGTTCGCTGGCCGAGGCTGGGGATGCTGTCATACCAGCAATCGTGACCCCGCCACGTTAAACGGACAAGGGCCCGCCGGCCCAACCCAGGGGACGTTGGATCAGCCTCAGCTTTCCCGACGCTTTGCGTGGACGCGCGGTGGGCGGCGGGCGGCGCGCGGCGGGGCGGAGCGCGGCGGGGCGGAGCGGTGGGCGGGCGCGTGTCAGGTCAGCAGCAGCACGGCAAGGGTGACCATCACGACGGCGATTCCGGCGTCGAGGACGCGCCAGGCCGTCCGGCGCCGGAACAGGGACGTCAGGAACCGCGCACCCGCGCCGAGGGCGGTGAACCAGGCAATGCTTCCCAGGCCGGCCCCGGCGGCGAACCACCAGCGCCCGGCTTCGCCCTGGGCGGCAGCGAGGGACCCGAGCAGCAGCACCGTGTCCAGGTAGACGTGCGGGTTCAGCCAGGTAAAGGCCAGGCAAGTGCCAAGGACGGCGGCCCGGCCGGCGGCGGGCTTGTTGCCAGGATTCTCCATCTGCTCTCCGCGGACCGCACGCCGGGCCGCGAGCGCCCCGTAGGCAAGGAGGAACGCCGCCCCGGCCCACCGGATCACGACGAGGGCAGCGGGCGCCCGGTCCAGGAGGATGCCGATGCCCGCGACGCCCAGCAGGATCAGCACGAGGTCCGAGACCGCGCAGACTGCCACCACCATGACGACGTGCGAGCGCTGGATGCCCTGCCGGAGGACAAAAGCGTTCTGCGCGCCGATAGCAACAATGAGGGACAGTCCGGCGGAAAGACCGGAAAACAGGGGAAGGATCACCACTCCACGGTAGGCGCCCGCCAGAGATGAAGCCAGTTAAAGATTCTGCTTTTACGTAAGATGGGCTAATGATGGAGATTACCCCCGAACAGGCCCGGACGCTGGCCGCGATTCTGACGCACGGGAGCTTCGACGCCGCGGCCGCGCACCTGTCCGTGACGCCGTCGGCGATCAGCCAGCGGGTCCGGGCCCTCGAGACCGCCGTCGGCCGGCCGGTCCTGACCCGGGCGCGGCCGCCCGGACTCACGGAGTCCGGCGAGGCCGTGGTGCGCTTCGCCCGGCAACTGGAAATGCTCTCCGCGGACCTGGCCGAGGAGCTGCAGCCGGAGCACCCCCGCGGAGGGACGCGCCTGACGCTGGTGATCAACAGCGATTCCTTGCACACCTGGGCGTTGGCCGGCCTCGCGGCGGCCAGTGACAACGTCCAGCTCGAGATCCTGCGTGAGGACCAGGAGCACTCGTTGGACCTGCTGCGCGCCGGAGCCGCCGCGGCCGCCATCACGGAAACAGCCCAGCCCGTGCCCGGCTGCTCGTCGAGCAAGCTGGGCACCATGCGCTATTTGCCGGTGTGCGCTCCGGACTTCACCCGCCGCTGGTTTGGGGCGGGTGCGACCGGCGCGACGCTCGCCGCGGCTCCCGTTGTGGTCTTCGACCGCAAGGACGACCTGCAGGACCGCTGGCTGCGCCGGGTCAGCCGGGCCTCCCTGCAGCCGCCGCGCCACTATGTCCCGGCCGCCCAGGAGTTTGGCGACGCCATCCGCTGGGGCATGGGCTGGGGCATGATGCCCGAGATCGAAATCGGCGAGGACCTGTTGGCCGGCAGGCTCGAGGCCCTCGCCCCGCGGGCGCACGTGGACGTTGCCCTCTACTGGCAGCAGTGGCGGCGCGGCTCGGCGGCTCTGAACGACGTCGCGGCCGCTGTCCGGACGGCGGCGCGCGTCCTGCGCTGAGGCCATTCGGGATGTTGGCAGGATCTCGACTAGACGTGACCGATTCCCGCCAGCCGGGAGGAGGCGGGAACGGCTACATTGGCAGCATGGCAACAACAGCCGCATCCGGCCCCACTCCGTCCGCAGGCCCCCACGAAGGGTCTCCGCACGCTGCCCCCGCACCCGCCCCGCAACCCGCGCCGCCCCCTCCCGGGCAGCCGGCCACGATCAGCAGGCTCGGCATCGCCGCCGTCGTCGTCACCGTGGTCCTGTGGGCCTCCGCCTTCGTGGGCATCCGGGCCGTGGGCCCGAGCTTCTCCCCCGGCTCCCTGACCCTCGGCCGGCTGGCCGTTGCCGCCGTCGTGCTGGGCCTGCTGGTGGTGCCCAAGCTCAGGGGCCTGCCCCGGGGCCGCGAGTGGTGGCCCATCCTGGCCTATGGCGTCATGTGGTTCGGAGGCTACAACGTGGCCCTGAACGCCGCCGAACACATGCTCGACGCGGGCACGGCCGCCCTGCTGATCAACGTCAACCCCATCCTGGTCGCCGTCATGGCCGGTGTGATCCTGAAGGAAGGGTTCCCGCGCTGGCTCATCATCGGCAGCCTGATCGCGTTCGGCGGCGTGGCCGTGATTGCGCTTGGTTCCGGCCAGCGGTCGACGGCGGACGTGGCCGGCGTGCTGCTCTGCCTGCTCGCTGCCGGGCTGGCCGCCGTGAGCGTGATCGTCCAAAAACCGGTGCTCCGCAAGTTCCCGGCCGCCCAGGCCACCTGGTTCGGCATCATGGTGGGCGCCCTGTGCTGCCTGCCCTTCAGCGGCCAGTTGGTCACCGAGCTGCAGGCCGCGCCCCTGCCGGCCACCCTGGGCCTGGTCTATCTGGGCATCTTCCCCACTGCGATCGCGTTCACCACCTGGGCCTATGCGCTCTCGATGATTGATGCGGGACGCCTCGCGGCCACCACCTACCTGGTCCCGGGCACCACAATCCTGATCTCCTGGCTGGTTCTGGGCGAGATTCCGACCATCTGGGGCCTGGTGGGCGGCGTGATCTGCCTTGTGGGCGTGGGGCTGACCCGGCGCCGGTCCCGCTAGAGTTTGCCTATGCCCTCCTCCCTCCCGCCCGGCCTGCCGATCGTTCCGAACGGCGGGGACGGTGGTGACGGCCCCTTCCCGATGTCCGAGGCCGATTTCGAGGCTGCCGTGAGTGATGCCCTCGACCGGATCCCGCCGGATCTGGCAAAGACCATGAGCAATGTCGCGATCTTCATCGAGGACGACTACACCCCGCAGCCCGGGGAGGATCCGGACACCGTGCTGCTGGGGCTCTATGAGGGGGTGCCCCTGACCGAGCGGGACTCCTGGTGGGACGCCGGCTCGCTGCCGGACCGGATCACCATTTTCCGCCAACCCATCCTGGACATCTGCACCTCCCGGGAGGACGTGATCGAGGAAGTCACCGTCACCGTGGTGCACGAGATCGCCCACCACTTCGGCATCAGCGACGCGCGCCTGCACGAGCTCGGCTGGGGATAGCCTTGTAGGCATGGGACACGACCACAGCCACTCGCACGGCCTGACTGCCACCGGCAAGCACCGCAAGCGCCTGGTCGCCGTCCTGGCCATCACGCTCGCCGTGGTGCTCGTGCAGACGATCGGTGCGGTGGTCTCCGGCTCCCTGGCCCTGCTCGCCGATGCCGGACACATGCTCTCGGACGCAGCCGGCGTCTTCATCGCCCTGCTGGCCGCATGGATCGCCACCCGGCCCGCCAGCGATCTGCGCACCTACGGTTACCAGCGCGCCGAGGTTCTGGCGGCGCTGGCCAACGCACTGGTCCTGATCGTCATCTCGGTGGTCATCTTCACCGAGGCCATCCGCAGGCTCGGCACCACCCCGGAGGTTCACACCGACGTCATGCTCGCCGCGGCGGTCCTCGGCGCCGTCGCCAACCTGGTCTCCCTGCTGATCCTGCGCGGCGCCCAGAAGGAAAGCCTGAACGTCCGCGGCGCCTACCTCGAAGTCCTGGGGGATCTGCTGGGGTCCTTTGCCGTCATCGCGGCGGCGGTGGTCATCATGGTCACCGGGTTCCAGGCGGCCGACACCATTGCCTCGATCCTCATCGCCCTCATGATCCTGCCCCGTGCCTGGCACCTGCTGCGCGACGTCGTGGACGTGCTCCTCGAGGCCACGCCCAAGGGCGTGGACGTTCAGATGATCCGCGACCACATCCTGGCGGTGGACGGCGTGGTATCCGTCCACGACATCCACATCTGGACCATTACCTCTGGTGTCCCCGTCTTCTCCGCCCATGTGGTGGTGGAGGACGCAGCGCTCGGCGCCAAGGGCGCCGACCGGGTCCTGGACAAACTCACCAGCTGCCTTGGCTCCCATTTCGACACCGAACACTGCACGTTCCAGCTCGAGCCCACCACGCATTCAGAGCACGAGGCACACCAGCACGCCTGACCGTCGGCAGGACACGCCCGTCACGGACGTGGCCAAATGACACTCGTGTTGTTTATGTTATTCATGTGACTCGTGTTGCCAAAGTAGCCTTTGGCACGTAGCCTCATGCCTGCTGGGTGATCCGCAGAGGGCTTTCACGCGCCAAATCCGACCTCGCTCACTCCAGCCTGAGACTTCAGCGAGGTTGCCCATGAGTTGGATCCGATCCGGCCGCAAGACGGCTGTGCTCTGCACCGCCGTCGTCCTCCTCGGAACGCTCGCGCTCCCGGCCCAGGCCGCGCCGCTGACCTCCGCGCTGATTTCTTCGCAGCTTTCTGCGCAGGGGCGCCCGCCGCTGGAGACTGCCGGCCGGGTTCCGGCGTCGCCGGAGATCCCCTCACCGGAAGAGATCGCTGCCGCCAAGTCCAGTGCGAGCTCGACGGCGGCAGAGGTCACCAGGATCGACGGGCTTTTGGCCGACGCGTCGGCCGGTCAGGAAACCAGCCTCGCCGCATCCCTGCAAGCTAACAACGCGTACGGCGAGGCCCTCGTGGAGCTGGCCACACGCCGTGACGCGGCGGCTGTGGCGGCCGCCAGGGCTGCCGCCGCCGGGGCAGAACAGGCCAAAACCCGCAAACAGCTCGGCCAGCTGGCCGGTGACCTGTACCGCAACGGCGGCCTGAACCCGGCCCTCAGCAGCTTTGTCAGCGGCTCCGGGCGGGCCCTGGAGGATGCCGCCACGCTGGAGGCTGTAACGGCCGGACGCGCGCGGGCCTTCGAGTCCGCGGAAAACGCGGCCACGGCCGCGCAGTCCCTGACCGAAGCCGCAGCGGACGCCAACCGCGCCGCCGACGAGGCCGCCGCGACTGCCGCGGACCGCAAGGCCGACGCCGACCGCGCCGCTGCAGCCCAGCGCCAGGTCGTGGCCGATGCCAAAGCGCAGCGCAGCGCGCTCGTGGACCAGCTGGCAAGCCTGAGAAACACCACCGCGGCGCTGGAATCGGCCCGGGTGGACGCCCTCGACCGCCAGCGCCAGCAGGCTCGGCTCGCAGCACTGACCGCGGCGGCGGGCCCCGCGCCGCAGCCTGGCACGGGTTCACAGCCGGCACCAACAGCTCCGGGACGGGACGATTCGGCAGCAGGACAGCCAGCCGCTCCGGCTCCCGCCGACGTGCCGGCCCCCGCTGCAGCGCCCGCACCCGCACCCGCGCCCGCACCCGCACCCGCACCCGCGCCGGATCCGGCATCCGCGCCGGATCCCGCGCCAGTACCTGCTCCGGTCCCCGCACCGATTCCTGCCCCGGTTCCGGCGCCAGTACCTGTTCCGGTTCCGGCGCCGATTTCTGGCGGGTCAAACCAGACCGCGATTTCGGTGGCGCTCGGCAAGACCGGATCGCCATTCTTCTACCAGTACGGCGGAACCGGGAGCTATGGGTTTGACTGCTCGGGCCTGGTGCAGAATGCGTTCGCTGCGGCAGGGAAGTACCTGCCCCGCACTGCCTCCCAGCAGTTCGCCCAGGCCCCGGTCCATGTCCCGCTCTCCCAGGCGCGTCCGGGCGATCTGTTCGTCTGGGGTTCGGCCCCGGGCTTCTACCACGTGGCCATCTACCTCGGCGGCGGCCGCGTGGTCCAGGCGCTGAACCCCGACGCCGGCATTACCGTGACCGATGTTGCCGCCATGTCCGGGATGCAGCTGTACGGCTACGCGGCCCGTTACTGAGACTGGCGGCTAGGAGAGCACGTCCTTGGTGATGAACCTGCCGTAGGCCAGCGCGCCGAAGACGGCGACGTAGCCGCCCTGGAGGAGGGCATTGGCGGCCAAGGAATCCCAGGAAACCGGCTGCCGGAGCAGATCGCCAAAGTCCAGCCAGTAGTGGCTGAAAAGCCAGGGATGCAGCCACTCGAGTTGCGGCAGCGCGTCCAGGACCTGCGCGACGACCGAGAGCACCACGGTGGCCGCCATGGCCCCCACCGGAACATCGGTCAGGGTGGAGATGAACAGCCCGATCGCCGATAACCCCAGCAGCGAAACCGCCAGGTAGGCGGCGATCAGCAGGAGCCGGACCATGGCCTCTCCGGTGCCGATCGTGTCGCCGGAGAGCAGGGTCACCGGCCCCACAGGGAAGAGCGCCGCGCCGATTCCGGCCCCGGTCAGGGCCACCACGAGCGGGGCAACGATCACGAACACGGCCGCCCCGGCATATTTGACGATCAGCAGGCGGATCCGCCCGGCGGGAGCCACCAGCAGGTACCTCAGGGTCCCCTGTCCGGCCTCCCCGGCGATCGTGTCTCCGGCCACGACGCCGACGGTAAGGGGCAGGAACAGCGGAACGGAGACCACCATTGCCGTGACGCCCACGAACAGGCCGTTCTGGGCGATCCGGTCCAGGAAGGCCGGCCCGCGGCCTGCCGGCACGGCCGAGGAGACCCGCACCGCGACCGCGATCAGGATCGGGATGGCCGCCAGCGCGCACAACATGGCCCACGTCCTGCGGCGGCGGAACAGCACCCCGAGCTCGGACGCCAGCAGATCACCGGTCAGGGACCCGCGCCGGACCGGCGCAGCGCCGGCCCCGCTGTCCCCGACAGCGTCTGCGGCCGCGCCGCTGCGGCCACCGGCCGCTTCGCTGTGTCCCGGCGCCGGGGCAACTGACGGGCCTGCTGCCGGATCGCCCGCGGATGAGCTGTTACTGGACAACGTCGAACCCCTCCCCCGTCAATGCCACAAACCGGTCCTCAAGGCTGGCCTGTTCGGTCGCGAAACCGCGGACCCGGACCCCCGCCGCCACGAGGGCCGCCACCACGGCCTCCGGCTGCACGGTCTCCACGGACCGGGACGATCCTCCGTCTTCCCGGGCTGCCGCCCCTGGCGGAGCCACAGCCGGACCCGCAGCCGGAGCCCCAGGCAGTGACGCGAACAGGGCCGCGTCGGTCCCGGAGCCGGCGGCACCGGAACCAGCGGCACCGGGAGTATGGCCGTCGATGCCCAGGGTCGCGGTCAGGCCCAGGCCGGCCAGCACCTGCGCCGCGGTACCCGGATCCGGGGTCAACACGCGGATCCTTGCCTGGCCGGCCCCGCGCAGTTCCGCCAGGGTTCCCTGCGCCACAAGCCGGCCGGCGCTCATGATGGCCGCATGGGTGCAGATCTGCTCGACCTCGGCCAGCAAGTGGCTGGAGACGAACACCGTGGCGCCGTCGGCCGCGAGCGATCGCACCAGGCTCCGCACCTCACGGGTGCCCTGCGGATCCAGCCCGTTGGTGGGCTCGTCCAGCACCAGCAGTTCCCGCGGGGCGAGCAGTGCGTTGGCGATCCCCAGCCGCTGCTTCATCCCCAGCGAGTAGGCCCGGACCAGCTTGTCCGCGGCGTGCGTCAAACCCACCCGTTCCAGGGCTGACTGGACGCGGGCACGCCGCGTCGCGCCCGAACCATAAGGGTCCGCGGCGTCCATGCGGCGCAGATTGGCGGCGCCGGAGAGGAACGGGTAGAACGCCGGTCCTTCCACCAGCGCCCCGACCCGGGGCAGCACGTCATTGAGTTTGCCGGGCATCTCCTCGCCCAGCACGCGCACGGAACCTCCCGTGGCCGTGGCCAGGCCGAGCAGGAGCCTGATGGTGGTGGTCTTCCCCGAACCGTTCGGGCCCAGGAAACCAAAGACCGCGCCTTTCGGCACGGCCAGGTCGACGCCGTCAACAGCCATCTGCTGGCCGAACCGTTTGGTCAGGCCCGTGGTCTCAATGCTCAGCTCGGCCGCCGGCCCGGCGGCGCTCACGCGGCCGTCACCGGATGGTCAGGGAGCAACCGTCGGCCGCCGGATACCGCGCCGGACATCACTTCTGTGCGGCAGCGGCCTGGAGCCGCTCCAGTGGCACGGAGCCGGCGACGACCCGGCCGTCGTCGAGCACCAACACGTTCACCAGCGCCGTGGACACGAGCCGGCCGCCCTGGACCGGGACGGTGGCCTGTTCGAGGAGGGCCGTGGCGTCCGACGCCGGGCCGGCCGTTCCCGCCGGGAACTCAACAACCGAGTCCCAGCCGGAGCCGGTGACGGCCGGCTTGCCGGCGGGGTCCTTGGCCGCCGGCGCCGTCGCGTTCCCGGCGTCGTTTCCGTGCTTGTGCTCCTTTACCGGAATCTCCTCGACCGTGGCACCCGGCGGCGGGGTGAATGTGAAGACCGACGCGTCTGGGGCCCCGAGGCTCAGGCTGGTGTAGGCGACGCGGAAGGCGGGATCCGACTGACCGCGCGCCTTGATCTCGACGCCCAGCGGCAGACCGGTCTGGCCGTCAACGGCTACTGCGATGGACCCGACCAGCGTCGCATCGGACTTTGGTGTCAGCACCAGGTTGTAGGCTGGCCGGCCGGCTACCTGGACATCGGCTCCCACCGCCACGTCGGTGCCCGGTTCGATCTTGGCCAGAAGCATCGCGGCGAGCTGGTCGGGGGTGGCGGTGACGTCGCTGCCGGCGCTGTGACGGCCTGTGTCACCGGCGTCGCCGGCCGGGAGCTGGGCATGGGCGGCCGTGTTGTCCTTGGAGTTGTAGAACCACACGTCGCTGCCGTGGCGGATGGCGTTGCGTTCGGCCAGCCGGTCCATCACCTGGACGCGGGCGTTGTCCGGGCCGTCGCGATAAACCCGCGCGGTGTGCGGCCCCGTCAGCAGTTCGAGCCATGCCGTACCTGACGCGTCCGAGCCGGCACCGGTCTTGGGCAGCTCGGGAAGCCCGAGCGCAGAGGACTGTTCCAGGGTTCCGGAGAGGGCGGGCTCGCGGTGCTGGGCAATCAACTGCAGCACCTGCTCCGGCGTCTTGGGCGGCAGGGGATCCCCGGCGCTGGCGGGCAGGGATCCGGCCAGTGCGCCGGCGGCAATAACGGCAGGAACGGCGGCAGCAGGCAGCCAGCGCAGCCACGTGCGCGTCATCGCGACCGCGCTCCGGAAAGAGATGTTCCAACTATCCGCGCCTGGGGAATGCGCGCTTCAGTGCAGCTCATAGGTCAACAGTACGCCTGGCCCCGGCGGCCCGGTTATCCTACTTCAGCACATTAATGGTCAGTTCCACGGCGCCCAGCAGGAACGCGAGCACGGAGGTGCCCAGGCCCGCCACGAGCAGCAGGCCGGGGTGGGCCAGGCCCACCACCACCCGCCTCAGCCGCGGCCTGTCCCGCAGGAACTTCTTGGGCACGGCGCCCGGTTCCGGCGTTTGTTTCCAGCCCCGGAGCCGCCGCAGGAACCAGGCGCAGCGAATGATGAAGGCCAGCCACAGTACGGAGACCACCAGCGGGATCGCGGCCAGCAGGAGGTTGAAGCCCACCGCGGTGACCTCGCGTTCGGACGCCCCGACGAGTGACTGGAGGGTGGTTGAGATCGAGGCGCTCATGACCACGGACACGCCCCACACGAGGAAGGCGGCGATCAGGGCCAGGAAGCGGACGAAGAAGTGGCCCAGGACCGTGTCCCGGCGCGGCTTCAGGTAGCGGCGCGGGGTGGCGTGCAGAAGGGCGATGCTTGCCAGCAGCGTCGGCAGGGCGGCGAGGCCAACCAGCACATACCAGGACCAGCCGGCCAGATCCAGGAACTCGTCGGCCACGATCAGCACCGCCCAGAACCCTGCCCACGCCCAGCCGGCGGTGAGCGGACGCCCCACGAACCACTCCGGCAGCCACGCGTCAGGGTCCGCGGGCGCGGGGGTCGCGTCAGCGGGGGTCGCGTCAGTCGCAGGCGCGGGGCTGCCGGGCGGCCGGGTGTCAGGCGCCGAGTTGCCCGCCGCGGGAACTCCGGCGCTCCCGGGCTCCCGGCCCTCGGAGCCGCGCACTTCGCTCATGGCCCCACTGTAGCGAGCCGGCCGACACCATGGTGCGGAGCCCGCCGCCGCCGGCGGCCCGGCGCGAAGTGGCCGGCGTCAGGGTGACGGCGTCAGGGTGCCGGCGGCGTTGACGGCGTCACGGTGCCGGCGGCGCCGTCGACCGTAATGCTGTGGCCCGTGGCGATCCTCGACGTCGCGTCGGGGACCCCCACCACTGCGGGGATCCCGTATTCCCGGGCGACGACGGCGCCGTGGGAGTTGGGCCCGCCCATTTCCATCACGAGGCCGCCGGCCGTCAGGAACAACGGCGTCCAGCCCGGATCGGTGGACGGCGCCACGAGGATCTCGCCCGGTTCCAGGTGCGCGCCCTGGGGGTCCAGGATCACCCGGGCCCGGGCCGTGATGGTGCCGGCCGAAGCTGGCGTGCCGGAGAGCCGCCCCGCGCCGCCGTCAGAACCCGCCGGCCCCCTTCCGCCGGCTGTGGTCTGTATCGCAGTGATCTGCACCGCCTCGGGCTCGGTACCGTCCGAGAGCAGCACGCGGGGAATGTGCCGGCGCCCCAGTTCGGCCGCGTACGCCTCCCGGCGCCGTGCCACGAGCCCCTGCAGCGCGGCGCCGCCGAGCCCCCGGTGCGCGTCAGCCAGGTCGAGGAAGAAGATATCGTCCGCCGCATCGATGGCCCCGGCCGCGGCGAGTTCGGCCCCGACGGCTGCGAGCTGTTGCCGGACGGCGCCGAGCGCTTCCACGAGGTGGTACTTGGGCAGCTCACGCAGCCCGGCGAACATCCGGGTCCGCCGCAGCGCGGCGCGGGCGAGTGCACCGCGAAGGCGGCTGCGCTGCCCCGCCGCGGCCACCAGCCCGGCCACCTGCGCCTCCGCCTCGCGGGCCGCCTTGCCGAACTGCCGGTCCGGGGCGAGCGCAGGATCATCCATGCGCAGATAGTTGGCCAGGACCCCGAGGATGTGGGTCGGGTCATCAGACCAGCGGGGCATGCCGACGTCGATCTCCGCCACGGCCCGGTGGCCGTACCGGCCCAGGAAATCCCGCAGCCCGGATTGCACGACGCCGGGCAGGTCCCCCGCCCGGTAACGCCGGGCTATCTCGGGCAATGCGGCTTCCCCGAACACCGCCGCCGACGCCGGGTCGTGGCGGATGGCAGTTGCGAGCGACCACAGGTCCAGGTCCATTTCGGTGGTCACGTTGTTGGGCAGCCCCCGCAGGACTTCCTGCAGCGCCCCGTTCCCCTGTTTCCCGGCGAGTTTTCCGGCCACGGCCAGCAAGGCGAACCCCAACGCGGGCAACGGCAGGAGGGCGGGAACCACCGGAAAGACGTTCCGGCCGAGGATCCGCTCAACGTGGTCCAGGCGCTGCGCGGCCGTGGCGCCGGCGGGCACCGTGAGTGAGGCCCTGAGCTGTTCGCCCACCCGGTCTGCCCGGCGCAGCGCGTCCTCGGGCCGGATCAAGGCACGGATCAGCGTCTCCGGGACTCTCGCCCGCGCCGCCACCGGGGCGATGTGGCGCAGGAGCCGCCAGGGCGAGGTTGAGACGACGGAGAACCGGGGGTCGGCGAAAAGTTGGCGCAACACGACGGCCGAACGCGCCTCCATGACGTCAAACACGCGGGGGACGATGGCGCGCCCCGTCTGGCTCCGGAGCACCGGCGTGAGATCGAAGAAAATCCGCTGGCCGGCCTCCGCGTACGGCGCGGGCCCGTCACGGGGCACCGGCACCGGGAAATGCGCCGCCCCCGCAACCGAGGACGCAATCAGCCGGATGCCGGCGAGTCCCATCGGGGTGAGGGGCCGGGTCAGCCCCTGGGCCAGGCTGAAGCACAAATAGACCCGCGGCGTCGGCCCGGAGGGAGGCCGGTCCGGCATCGGATAGAGCGTGGTGATGGGCCTGGACTGCGTCAGCCACACGGCACCGTCCCGGCCGATGGCCCATTCGAGGTCCTGCGGCGAGCCGAAGTGCACCTCCGCGCGGCGGCCCAGGAGCTCCAGGGCTGCCAGTTGGGCGTCGTCCAGGCTGGGCGCCAGCCCGGCGTCCGGTTGCGCCACCCGCTCGGTGCCGCCGCCGGGCAGGGGACGGATGAGCAGGCCCTTGTCCCCAATTCGCCGCTCGAGGATCCGTCCCGTGGTGCCATCGAGCACGAAGTGGTCAGGGTTGACCGCCCCGGACACCACGGCCTCCCCCAGCCCCGGGCTGGCGTCGATGACGGCCTCGTGCCGCCGGCCGGTCACGGGATTGGCCGTGAACAGCACCCCGGCCACGGCCGCGTCCACCATGCGCTGGACCACCACGGCGAGGGACACCGCCGAGGGCTCAATCCCCTGCACCGCGCGGTAGGTCACCGCGCGGTCTGTCCACAGCGAGGCCCAGCACCGGCGGACGGCTGCCAGCACGGCATCCGCACCCACCACGTTCAGGAAAGTGTCCTGCTGGCCGGCGAAGCTGGCAAACGGCAGGTCTTCGGCGGTCGCGGAGGACCGCACGGCGACCGCCGTGTCGGTGCCCAGCGCCGCATAGGCGGCGCGCACGGCGGCGTCGATGCCGGCGGGGACATCGGCGTCGAGCACCAGCGCGCGGGCCTTCGCGGCAAGCGCAGCCAGCCCCGCCAGGTCGTCGGGGGCTGTTGCGGCGAGGGCGCGGTGCACGTCCGCCAGCGCCGGGGATGCCGTGGCGTCCAGATACGCCCTGGTGGCCAGGCAGAAGCCGGCGGGCACCGGTAGGCCGGCGCGTGCCAGTTCGCCCAGGTTCGCCGCCTTCCCGCCGACGGTGGCCAGCATGTCCGGGCCAAGGCGTTCAAGGGCCAGGACCGGCCCGCCCTCGGCAGGGTCCGGCGTCCCGGGGTGCTCCATCCGTTAACCGTCCTTCCGACGCCGGGCCCGTCGCCTTCTAGGAGTCGCCGAGCATCGGGCCGAAGCTGGCTCTGTCCGCCAGCCGCGGGTCGTCGCGGTCCGGCACCACCATGACCGGGCCCTTGGCGTGGTGGAGGACGCCGTCGGACGTGGAGCCCAGCAGCATCCCGGTGAATCCGCCGCGCCCTCGGGTGCCGACCACCACGAGCTCCACGTGCCGGCTGGCGTCGACGAGGATGTCGACGGGCGAGCCGTCGACGAGCTGCGTCTCCACCTGCAGGGCCGGGAAGTGGCTCCGCAGCCAGGCCACGCCGGCGTCGAGCTGTACCTTGATGTCGGCGAACAGTGCGTCGCGATCCATCGGGGTGGGCACCCATGCCAGCGAGCCGGTGTACTGCGGCACCGCGCACACCACGCGGAGCCGGGCGGAGAGCCGCTCGGCCTGCGCTGCGGCCTCCAGCACGGCGACGCGGGCCTGCTCGGAACCGTCGACACCGACGACCACGACGTTCTCCACCGGCTGGCTGCCCGACCTGGCACGTTCGGCGAGGACGTGCTTGTCGTCTGTGGTTTCGCCCAGGCGGTCCGCGCAGATCAGCGGCACGGTCACGGTGGGGCACTTCGAGTGGGCGGGCAGCGCGCTGCTGACGGAGCCGAGCAGCCGGCCCACGAAGCCACCGCGGCCGCGGGTGCCGAAGACCAGAAGCTCCGCGGTTTCGCTGATTTCCAGCAGCACGCCGGACGCGTCCCCGTTTTCGACGGACGCGTCGACGTCGATGTTGTAGAAGGCGATCTTGTCCATGGCGTGCTTGAGGATGGCTTCGGCGCCCTCGCGGATCACGGAGTCGTCCACCGTGGCGTAGCCGCCGTCGAGCCCGGAAGCGGCGAAGATCGGAACGGAATAGGCGGTCACGATGTGCAGCGGGCGGCGGCGGCGCTCCGCCTCGCGGGCCGCCCACACCAGGGCGCAGTGGCTGTGGTCCGAGCCGTCCACTCCCACGACGATTCCGCGGGGCGGCGCCGGCTCGCCACCGGTCTCCCATGCCGGGTCCGGATGCACCTGTTCACGGCCCATAGGGTCCGCCTCCTCGCGATTCTTGCCTGATGTTGCGGCTATTCTGCCAGAAGTACTGCCGCCCGGCGTCCACCGGCGAGGCGACCCGGAATCTGCGTGCAGGAACCCCTGATTTTCCTCACTATTCTCGGTTAATTGCGAACATTCAAGACGGCGGCACGGCGTCCCCGGCCGCCCGCGGCGGAAGGATTTACGCAGAGTTAACACGCCGTTTCCCGGCCCGGAAATTCAGGCTTTTGAGCCGGTTTCCGCTGGAGCGGGGGCACGGAAACCGCCGGAATCCGGCACCACAGCCAATGTCCTACCTCCCCTATCCACGGGCGGGAATCTTAGGTATCCTTCGAGGCATTGCTGAACCGAGACTGGTGTTCCAGAAAGCAGCCGCTGGGGCTGTGGAACCAGGCACGGGTTGGCGTCCGGGGTTTCCCCCGCGACTCGCACCATTTCAAGGAGGTACCCTGCAGTGTCGAGCATGCCTTTGTACGGCGGGATTGAGCGGACCACGGCCGTAGTCATCGGGACGGGGCTCTCCGGCCTGGCTGTGGCCAGCGAGCTCCAGCGCCGGGGCGTTGCGTCCATCATTGTGGACGGGCTCGACCTCCTGGGTGCCGGCCATCCGGCCAACACCTCCTCGCTTCAGCGCTGCGACGCGGCGGACGCCGCAAGCCTGAGGGAGCGCAACGAAATCCTGCGGCACCTGCGCAACTACGCCGCAAGCCACAAGCTCGACGTGCGGAACAACATCCGGGCCCTGCAGCTGGACCTCCTGGAGGCCGGCACGGACGGCTCACCCACCGAGAAGTGGGCCGTCCAGACCCCGGGCGGCGTCCTGCTGGCCGACCACCTTGTCCTGACCCGCTGCGCCCACAGCCAGCTGCGCCGCATGCTCTCGGAACTTGGCATGGCAGCCGGGCAGAACCTCATGGCGGCGATGCATGCCTTGGGAATGTACCTCGTGGGGGTGGGCGAGCTCATTACCCCGACGCCCAAGGAAGTCCTGCGCCAGGCCAAAGTGGTGGGACAGGCAATCTCCGCCAAGGTCCACCCGAACGGGATCCCCGCGCTGCTGCCCGGCGGCTTTGCCCTGGCCGCCCCCGCCTAGCAGCGCTTTGGCCGCGTTGCCGGAGTCGCGTCGGTTTGTTTCAGCCTTCGGTGTCGCCGCCATCGTCCGGTGTGAGGCGGCGTTTGGCCATCAGGCCCAGGGCCACCAGGATGCCGACCCCGACGGCGACGAAGACCATGACGCTCCAGGGAAACTGCTGCGACCCGGCTGGCGCAGGGGCAGGCGCCGGTGTGGTCCCCGGCTGGGCGGTGCCCATCGTGGGGACGCCGGCAGCCGCCGTCGTGCCTGCCGCAGCCGCCGTCGCGGTGAACGTGAAGCTGCCCTCGATCGGGTGGCCGTCGGAGCTGGCCACCCGCCAGTGCACGGTGTACGGCCCTGCGGGGGCGCCGGACTTCAGCTTCTGCGCAGCGACGTTGTCCACGATTTCCACGGGACCGTCCGACCAGTTGGCGCCGGTGGCGTCATTGACCAGGATCTGCGACCCCAGGGCGAGCGGATTGTGGTTGAACGTGACCGAGACCTGCTCCGGCGGTGCCGCGACGGTTGCCCCGGCAGCCGGGCTGGTGGACTCCGCGGTGTCGTGCGCCGCCGCCGGGCTCACTGCTCCCAGCAGGACGGCCACAAGGACGACGGCGCCCAGCAGGGCGCTGCGAAGCTGGCGGATACGGCGCATGGGCAGGCTACTCCTAGTGTTGGCTTCCTTACAGACTAGGCGAAAACGCAGGGTTGGCCCTCGGGCGCCAAATAAGATATATGCAACACCCATCACTCCCGGAGGACTAATGCAAGACCTAATGCTCAAGCAGGGCTCGGCACTCGACCGGTATTTCAAGATATCCGAGCGGGGGTCGAACGTCTCGCGCGAGATCCGCGGAGGGTTCGCCACGTTCTTCGCCATGAGCTACATCGTGGTGCTGAATCCGCTGATCCTCTCCGGGCCGGACTCCTCGGGCGCCACGCTGGGCTTCCCCGCCGTCGCCGCCGTCACCGCGTTCGTGGCCGGCATCCTGACCATCCTCATGGGCGCGTGGGCCAAGCATCCCTTCGCCCTGGCCACCGGGCTCGGCGTCAACGCGTTCGTCGCCGTCACGGTGGCCACGAACCCCGGCCTGACCTGGCCGGACATGATGGGCCTGGTGATGCTCTCGGGCATCACCATGCTGATCCTGGTCCTCACCGGCTTCCGGACGGCCGTGTTCAAGGCCGTACCCGAGGGGCTGAAGACCGCGATCGTGGTGGGCATCGGCCTGTTCATCGCCCTGATCGGTCTCGTCAACGCGGGCTTCGTGCGCCGCGTCCCCGATGTCGCCGGCACCACCGTCCCGGTCGGCCTGGGCTTCGACGGCAAGCTCCTGGGCTGGCCGACCTTCGTGTTCGTCTTCGGCCTGATCCTGACCATCGCGCTGGTGGTCCGGAAGGTCAAGGGCGCCATCCTGATCGGCATCGTGGCCTCGACCATCCTGTCCGTGATCCTGGAATCCATCCTGCACATCGGGCCCAGCTTTGACGGCAAGACCCACAACCCGCAGGGCTGGTCCCTCGTGGCACCGCAGTTCTCCGAGTGGACGGCCCCGGACCTGTCCCTGATCGGCAAGGCCAACCCCTTCGGCGCCTTTGAACACCTCGGCTTCGTCGCGGCGACCCTGCTGGCGTTCGTGATCCTGCTCAGCATCTTCTTCGACGCCATGGGCACGATGGTGGGACTGGCCACCGAGGCCGGCACCATCGACAAGGACGGCAACATCCCCGACGTCGACCGCGTGCTGCAGGTGGACGCCCTGGGCGCGATCATCGGCGGCGGCGCCTCCGTCTCCTCGAACCAGATCTACGTCGAGTCCGGTGCCGGCATCGGCGAAGGCGCACGCACCGGCCTGGCCTCCGTCGTCACCGGCCTGCTGTTCCTCGTGGCGATGTTCTTCACCCCGCTGATCAACCTCGTGCCGTTCGAGGCCGTGGCCCCCGCCCTCGTGGTGGTCGGCTTCATGATGGTCTCCCAGGTGGGCAAGATCGACTGGCAGGACTGGGGCATCGCGATTCCGGCCTTCCTGACCTTCACCCTCATGCCGTTCACGTACTCGATCGCCAACGGCCTGGGCGCTGGCTTCATCAGCTTCGTGCTGATCCGCCTGTTCGAGGGCCGTGCCCGCGAGGTGCACCCGCTGATGTGGGCCGTGGCGTCCGCGTTCCTGCTCTTCTTCGCGATCGGCCCGATCGAGGCCGCCCTGGGGATCCACTAACGCAGCCCCGCCCGCGGTCACGCCCGCCGGGTGGGCCMCGCCCMCCCGGCGTGGCCCGCCCGGCGGCGTTTAAGCTCGGTTTCCGGGATTCCGGACAGTCCGACGGCGGTCCGGCTGGTTTTCCGGCCCGGGCTGCGGTGAGCTAGGGGCATGGTTTCTCCCGCGCTCCCCGTTGATGTCCCGCCCCAGCCCTGGACCGGCAGGTTCGACGGCGACGGCGACGAGCACCGGCGCTGGTGGCAGGCGGTGACCCCCTACGCTCCCGGCACGGTTCCGGCGGGTGTCCCTGCTGCGCGCCCCGCCGTCATCCTCGGCTTCGGCAGCGACGCCGGGGTGCGGCGGAACAAGGGCCGGACCGGCGCCGCGGCCGCCCCCGCCGCCATCCGGGCCGCGCTCGGCCCGCTCGCGTTCCACCTGACGCGGGCCGTGCACGACGCCGGCGACGTCACCGTGGCCGGGGACGCG
Organism: Arthrobacter sp. P1_D12; assembly: GCF_056406175.1. Classification (NCBI taxonomy): domain Bacteria; kingdom Bacillati; phylum Actinomycetota; class Actinomycetes; order Micrococcales; family Micrococcaceae; genus Arthrobacter; species Arthrobacter sp. P1_D12. The sequence goes on along the minus strand of NZ_JBFUAR010000009.1, from coordinate 199,933 downwards.
CTCGAGGCAGGACAGGCACGCGCCGGGCTCGCGATCACCAGTCTGCTCGACGCCGGCGGGCTTCCCGTGGTGCTCGGCGGCGGACACGAGACCGCCTTTGCCAGCTATCTCGGCGTGGCCGGGTCGGCGGCCGTGCGCGAGGGCCTGAGCGTCGGCGTGCTGAATCTCGATGCGCACTTCGACCTCCGCGATGAGCCGGTGCCCAGCTCCGGCACGCCGTTCCTCCAGATGGCCCGCACCGAAGCAGCCGCCGGCCGCGAACTGCGCTACGCCGTCGTCGGGATTTCCGAGCCGAACAACACCCGCACGCTGTTCCGGACGGCAGACGAGCTCGGCGTGGATTACCTGCTGGACGAGGACTGCTCGGCGGACGCCGCGCACGCGTTTGTGGCAGCCTTCCTGGCACAGGTGGACGCGGTGTACCTGACCATCGACCTGGACGTGCTGCCGGCCTCCGTGGCCCCCGGGGTGAGCGCTCCCGCGGCCTTTGGTGTGCCGCTGCCGGTGATCAGCGCCGTGTGCCGCCAGGTGGCCGCGAGCGGGAAGCTCCTGCATCTGGATATCGCCGAGCTGAACCCGGAGTTCGACATCGACGGCCGCACCGCCAAAGTGGCCGCCCGGCTGGTCAATACGCTGCTGGGATAGGCGGGGCGGCGGGAACGGTCAGCCGCCGCCTCAGATAGGCGTTTTCGGCGCCTTGCCCTCGTCGCCATGTTGCTGCACAGCCTTCCGTTCGCGTAGCCGGTCCAGCCGGTTCATGACGGGAGCCGTTGTCGCCCCATGCAACACGATGGACATCCCCACCACCAGGCCGATGAACGCCCACAATTCCTCGGCCTGGGCTCCAAAGTCGCCGTTGCTGAGCGCGTATGCGAGATAGTAGAGCGAGCCGATGCCGCGGATGCCGAAAAAGGCGATGGCGATCCGTTCCCGCGGGCCGGTCTTACCCCGGGCGAGGCCGGTCCAGCCGGCCAGCGGACGGACGAGCAGCAGGAACGCCAGCGCCACCAGAACCTCCGCCCAGCCAATGCCGGCCAGCAGACCTCGTGCAATCGCGCCGCCCAGCAGCACCAGGATGACCACCGTCATGAGACGTTCGAGCTGCTCCACATAGGCGTGCATGACACGGTGAAACCCATGCGTGCGTTCAGCGGCCCGAATGGTCACGGCGCATACAAAGACGGCGATGAACCCGTAGCCTTCCAGCATTTCCGTCACCCCGTACGCGAGGAACGTCGCCGCCAGCGCCACGAAGCCCTCCGAGTGGTTGGACAGCCGGATGCTGTCGCGGGCGGAGAAGAACAGCTGGCTCAACGCTTTCCCGGCCAGCCAGCCGACGAGTAGCCCCATGCCGATCCGCCACAGGACATCGGTGAGGAACCAGGGCCAAAACCACTCGGACGGCGCCGACCCGGACAGGCTGATGGCGATGGCCAGGTAGACAAACGGAAAGGCCAGCCCGTCATTCAGGCCTGCCTCGGAGGTGAGGCCGAAACGGATCTCGTCTTCGCCACGCTCGGTTTCGTGCTCGTCGTCGGCGGGCTCGCCCACCTGCACTTCAGAGGCCAGCACCGGGTCGGTTGGGGCGAGCGCGGCTGCGACCAGCAGTGCCGCTCCGAGCCCCAGCCCCAGCGCCCAGAGCCCCAGCAGGGTCAGTGCAACAATGCAGACCGGCATGGCGATCCCCAGCATCCGCCAGGTGGTGGACCATTCGCGTCGTCCCACGGGACGGTCGAGTGCGAGGCCCGCGCCCATCAGGGAAATGATGACGCAGACTTCCGTCACGTGGGTGGTGAACTCCCCATATTGCAGGGGATCTGGCGCCGGCAGGCCGGGGATGAATGTGAAGGCGAGTATGCCGGCGGCCAGGAAGACCATCGGCATGGACAGCGGCGCGTTTCGCAGCAGCTTGGGCAGGAGTGCGGCGGCGAAAACGGCCATGCCTGCCGCGGCAAAAACGATGCTGGGAGCCTCAAACACTGCGTGGTCCTCCTGCCCGGGCCCGGATGCCCGGGGGATGAGTCGGGGCCCCGTCCCTGTGGAACGGCGCCCCTCACCCAACGATACGCGTGAACGCGTAAAACCCGGCCAGCCTAGCTGCGGCGGACCTGCACGCCGTCGGACTGCAGGAAAAGCTGCGTTTCCGACGGCCCCGCGGGGACCAGCCAGAGCACATTCCCGCTTACCGAGACCTCTTCGACCTCACCGGCCGCAATGACCTGTGCGTGCTTGACAATTTCGACGCGTTCGCCGACCCGGAGGCCGCTCCAGTCGGAAACCGTAGCTGCGGATGCTAGGCGCCTGGACAGTACCGTGCCGCGTGCTTTCATAGAACTCTTACCCCTTTGTATGTGTTCTTTGCCACAACTTCGTTGGTGTGGACTCTCCATTTGTACTACAGTTCCCGGGCCCCCGCCGTCCGTGTCGCCAAAGATTTCGGGGGCGCCGGGAATTGTTCAGCTGCCCTGCATTTTGTTTCTTCTCAGGCGAGATTTCCGACGGCGGATTCGGCCGCCGCCCGGACCTTGCCCGAGGCCACGAGGGCATCCGCCGCTTCGAGCTCCGGTGACAGGAACCTGTCGGTGCCCGGACCGTCGACGACGTCGCGCAGCGCGGCGATCACGGCCGCGCCCGCAGGTCCCGGCGTGAGTTCGCCGCCGGAGAGCTGGGTGCGGATGTCCAGCGCCCGGGCCGAGGTCACCAGTTCGATCGCCAGGACCCGGCGCAGGTTCTCCACCGCGCGGCGGAGCTTGCGGGCCGCGTGCCAGCCCATGGAGACGTGGTCCTCCTGCATCGCCGAGCTCGGGATCGAGTCCACCGACGCCGGGACGGCCAGCCGCTTGTTGTCCGAGACCAGGCCGGCCTGCGTGTACTGGGCGATCATGAGGCCGGAGTCGACGCCGGGGTCCGAGGCCAGGAAGGCGGGCAGCCCGTGCGAGCGGGCCGGGTCCAGCATCCGGTCGGTCCGGCGCTCGGCGATGGAGCTCAGGTCCGCGACGGCGATCGCCAGGAAGTCCAGCACGTAGGCCACCGGGGCGCCGTGGAAGTTGCCGTTGGAGCTGACCCGGCCGTCGGGCAGGACCACCGGGTTGTCGATCGCGGCGGCCAGTTCGCGGGAGGCGACCAGGGCGGCATGGTCCACGGTGTCGCGGACGGCGCCGGCCACCTGGGGTGCGCAGCGCAGCGAGTAGGCGTCCTGGACCTTGGTGTCGTTGATCCGGTGCGAGGCCACGATCGGGGAGTTGGACAGCACACGGAGCATGTTGTCCGCGGCGGCGGCCTGGCCCGGGTGCGGGCGCAGCGCCGCGTGCAGCTCCGGCAGGAACACCTGGTCGGTGCCGAGCAGCGCCTCGACGCTGAGCGCGGCGGTGATGTCCGCCGTCGTAAGCAGCTGGCGGATGTCCGCGATGGCCATCAGCAGCATGCCGAGCATGCCCTCGGTGCCGTTGACGAGGGCCAGGCCCTCCTTTTCGGCCAGCGTGACGGGTTCGATGCCGTGCGCGGCGAGGAGCTCGGCGACCGGGCGGGCATCCTTGCTCCCGTACAGCGTGCCGTCGGGGCCGGTCGCCTCACCTTCGCCCATCAGGACCAGGGCGCAGTGGGACAGCGGCGCGAGGTCGCCCGAGCAGCCGAGGGAGCCGAATTCGCGGACCACCGGGGTGATGCCGGCGTTGAGCACGTCCACCATGGTCTGCAGCACCACCGGGCGGACGCCGGTGCGGCCGGAGGCCAGGGTCTTGGCACGCAGGAACATGATGCCGCGGACCACTTCGCGTTCCACGGCCGGGCCCATGCCGGCGGCGTGGCTGCGGATTAGGGATTTCTGCAGCTGGGTGCGCAGCTCGTTGGGGATGTGCCGGTTGGCCAGCGCCCCGAAGCCGGTGGAGATCCCGTAGGCCGGGACCTCGCTGTGGGCGAGGTCGTCGATGTGGGCACGGACCTTGGCGACGGCGTCCAGGGCGTCCTGGGCGATGGTGACGTGGGCGTCGTGGCGGGCAACGGCCACGACGTCCTCGGGGGTGACACCGCTGGAGCCGAGGGTGACGGTGAGCGGTTCGTGGGTTGTAACAGTCATGGTGTTCCTACTTCTTTTCGTTCATCGGGATGCGGACGCCGCGTTCCTTGGCGACCTCGACGGCGCGGTCGTAGCCGGCGTCGGCGTGGCGGATGACGCCCATGCCGGGATCGTTGGTCAGGAGGCGCGCGAGCTTTTCCGCGGCGAGATCGGTGCCGTCGGCAACGGAGACCTGGCCGGCGTGGATGGAGCGGCCGATGCCGACCCCGCCCCCGTGGTGGATGGAAACCCAGGTGGCGCCGGAGGCCGTGTTGAGAAGGGCGTTGAGCAGCGGCCAGTCGGCGATCGCGTCGGAGCCGTCGGCCATGGCCTCGGTCTCGCGGTACGGGGAGGCGACGGAGCCGGAGTCGAGGTGGTCGCGGCCGATCACGATGGGCGCCTTGACCTTGCCCTCCTTGACGAGCTGGTTGAACAGCAGGCCGGCCTTGGCGCGTTCGCCATAGCCGAGCCAGCAGATGCGGGCCGGCAGGCCTTCGAACTCGACCCGTTCGGCGGCGGCATCGAGCCAGCGGTGCAGATGCTTGTTCTCGGGGAAGAGCTCTTTGATGGCCTTGTCTGTGACTGCGATGTCCTCGGGGTCGCCGGAGAGGGCCACCCAGCGGAACGGGCCGAGGCCCTCGCAGAACAGCGGCCGGATGTAGGCCGGGACGAAGCCGGGGAATTCGAAGGCGCGGTTGTAGCCGCCCTTGCGAGCCTCGTCACGGATGGAGTTGCCGTAGTCGAAGACCTCGGCGCCGGCGTCCTGGAACTCGACCATGGCCTGGACGTGCTTGGCCATCGAGGCCTGGGCCTTCTTGGTGAAGCCTTCGGGATCGGCCGCGGCCTCGCTGTGCCATTCCTCGACCGTGATGCCCTCGGGCAGGTAGCTCAGGGGGTCGTGCGCGGAGGTCTGGTCCGTGACGATATCGACGGTGAGCTCGCCGGCGTTGTGGCGGCGCAGGATCTCGGGGAAGACCTCGGCGGCGTTGCCGACGTAGCCCACGGACCAGCCGCGGCGCTCTTCCTTGGCCTTCAGGACCTTGGCGATCGCGGCGTCGAGATCAGTTTCGACCTCGTCGAGGTAACGCTTCCCGGCCCGGCGGCGCAGGCGGGTCTCGTCGACGTCGACAATCAGGCAGGCGCCGTCGTTCAGGGTGACGGCGAGCGGCTGGGCGCCGCCCATGCCGCCGCAGCCCCCGGTGAGGGTCAGGGTGCCGGCGAGCGTGCCGTTCTCGTCCCCGGTGAGCTTACGGGCGATCGCGGCGAAGGTCTCGAAGGTGCCCTGCAGGATGCCCTGGGTGCCGATATAGATCCAGGACCCGGCGGTCATCTGGCCGTACATCATCAGGCCCTCGGCCTCGAGCCGGCGGAACTCGGGCCAGTTCGCCCAGTCGCCGACGAGGTTGGAGTTGGCCAGCAGCACGCGCGGTGCCCATTCGTTGGTGCGGAAGACGCCGACCGGCTTGCCGGACTGGACCAGGAGGGTCTCGTCCTTTTCCATGGTTTCCAGGGTGCGGGTGATGGCGTCGAACGCGGCCCAGGACCGGACGGCGCGGCCGGTGCCGCCGTAGACCACCAGGTCATCGGGGCGCTCGGCGACCTCGGGATCGAGGTTGTTCATGAGCATGCGCAGCGGGGCTTCCGTCTGCCAGCTCTTGGCGGTGAGCTCGGTGCCGCGGGCTGCTTTGACCGGGCGGGCACCGGTGGTGAAATCGGCGGGTGCCATGAGGGTCTCCTTTGTCGCTGGATATGTGGCCGGATGATGTCTGTTCGGACGGGTGTCCTGGTGTATCCGGAGGAATGAGGTTCTGTATCAACTAAAGCCCCTTCGCGGCCGCGGAAACAGGCCTGCCGGAGGGGTGCTGTCCGGGATTCCAGACCCTTCCCCTCCCCCGTTGCGCGATCACTTCCGGTTGCTAAAAAGGGCGAATGGGAGCCCTAAGTGACAGCGCAACCGGGGGGTGGGGATAGGGGTGGGATGGGCAGCCGGTCAGGCGGGGCGGCCGTGGATCCGGACCGAGAGCTCGTTGGCGACCTTCTGGACCCGGGCGGCCAGGACCGGCCAATGATCCGCGGGCAGCTTGTCCTCCAGGAACGTCACGGCGACGGCGGCGGTGGGCCACCCTACGTGGTCGGTCACGGCGGCGGCGATCGAACCGAATCCGGGGGTCACCTCGCCATGTTCGGTGGCGTAGCCGCGCTGGCGGACCTGGTCCAGATGCGAAGACAGCGCGGAGTACTTCATGATGGGCGATTCGGTTTCGTGCCGGGCTGTGAAGGCGGCAGCGTTCGGGTACAGCGCCCGCACCTGCGACTTCGGCAGCGCGGCGAGGATGGCCCGTCCACTGGCGGTCAGATGGCTGGGCAGCCGGACGCCGACGTCGGTCACCAGGGACGGCCGGTTCTTGGCCCGCTCCTCCACGATGTAGAGCACGTCGCGGCCGTGCAGCACCGCCAGGTGCGCGCTTTCGCCGATCACGTCCACGAGCGAGGCGAGCATTGGCCGGCCCAGCCGGGACAGCGGCTCCTGCCGGGAATAGGCCGAGCTGAGCTCGAATGCACTGATGCCCAGGCCGTAGCGCTGCTCCTCGTGCAGGTGCAGCACGAAGCCGTTCGCCTCCATCACCCCGAGCAGGTGGTAGACGCTGGAGCGCGGCAGTCCCAGCGCGGTGGCAATGTTCGACGCCGCCATCGGCCCGCGCCGGGAGGCCAGCAGCTTGAGGATGCGCAGCGTGTTCTCGGCGGCCGGCACCTTCGACGCCGCCTTGGTTCCGGCGGCCCTGTGGACGGCCTTGGGCGCGGGCGTGTCAGGCGCTGCGGACAACGTGGCGGCGGCGGGGCTCACTGCGGTGCTGGTGGGTGGCATTGATCCTCTTCACGGTCGGGTGGTGTCCGGTATCCCGTACTTAAGCATGCGCCCGGCGACGGTCAACCGACAGCCTCCCACAGGAACGGCTGTCTGGAATGCCGGACAAGTGCCACGTTCCGATGGCGGGCCTTCCGCCCCTAGCCCGGGCCGACCCCCGGTGTTCCGATGAACATGGGCGCCGGCTTTCCGGTGCGTGCCCCGCCATCGGACCCCGCCATAGGAGCCGGCCCGTCGCCGGCTGAGCCCAGCCCGTAAGGTCCCGGAGGGAAGGCAAGACGTGAATACAGCACTGTCGGGCAGGGTCGCCCTGGTTGCCGGGGCCACCCGGGGCGCGGGGCGCGGCACCGCCGTCGCCCTCGGCGAGGCAGGAGCGGTGGTGTACTGCACCGGGCGCACCACCTCCCGCCACCGTTCCGACTACAACCGGCCCGAGACGATCGAGGAGACGTCCGGGCTTGTCAGCGCCGCGGGCGGCACTGGAATCGCCGTCGAGGTCGATCACCGCCAGACCGCCGAGGTGGAAGCCCTCGTGCAACGGATCGACGCCGAGCAGGGCCGGCTGGACATCCTTGTCAACGACATCTGGGGCGGCGAGGACTTCATCGAATGGAACACTCCGCTCTGGGCCCACGATCTGAATGCCGGGCTGCAGATGCTCCACCTCGGCCTGGACACCCACCTCATTACGAGCCACTTCGCGCTGCCGCTGCTCACCCGCCGCCCCGGCGGCCTGGTGGTGGAGATGACCGACGGCACGCGCGAGTACAACGCAGAGCACTACCGGGTCTCCGTGTTTTACGACCTCGTCAAGACCGCGGTGCTCCGCCTGGCGTTCAGCCAGGCGGAGGAGCTGAGATCCTCCGGCTGCGCGGCGGTGGCGCTGACGCCCGGCTGGATGCGTTCGGAGATGATGCTCGAACACTTTGGCGTCACCGAGGCAAACTGGCGGGAGTCCGCCGGGACGCAACCGCACTTCGCCGCGATCTCGGAAAGCCCGCTGTTCGTCGGGCGTGCGGTCGCGGCCCTGGCGGCGGATCCCAATGTGCTCGGCCGCACGGGCGGCTCGTATTCGTCCGGCGCGCTGGCCCGCGAGTACGGCTTCACCGACACCGACGGCTCGCAGCCGGACTGTTGGAGGTACCTCGTTGAGGTCCAGGAAGCAGGACTCGACGCCGATGCCGCCGGATACCGCTGACATCCGCCCCTTCCTGGTCACGGACAACCGGCGGCAGGACGGACTACGATCGGTTCATGAAGCACACGTGGGAAGCTTCCGCGGACGGCATCATGGCTCTTCCGTCCGGCCGGCTCGTTCGTGGCCGCGGCCTGCACTACCCCCTTCCGGCCGGGCCGTTTCCCGAGTTCGGCGTGTATTTGCTGGGCAAGCAGCCGCCGCCCGTGGGGTGGGAGTCCCGATGGGTGCCCTGGCCCGACCTTCGGCTGCCTGTCGACCAGCCGGACGCCCTGGAGGCGTTCCGGGAGGCCTGGCGCCGGGCCGAGGCCGAACGGGTTGAAGTGGCCTGCTGGCGCGGGATCGGCAGGACCGGCACTGCGCTGGCCTGCATCGCGATCCTGGACGGAGTCCCGCCCGGCCAGGCTGTGTCCTACGTCCGCCGCCAGTACCGGCGCCGGACAGTGGAAACCCCGTGGCAGCGGCAGTACGTCGCCCGCTTCCCGGCCGGCACACCGTAGGCGGCGGCTAAGGCCTGACCGCTCCGGCTCAAATAGTGACGACGGCCTGCCCGCGGAGGTGTCCATCACGCAGGTCCCGGATTGCCGCCGGCGCGTCCGCCAGGGCGTAGCTCTTGCCGATGACCGGGGTCACCGCGCCCGCCTCGATGAGCCCGGTCAGGAACCGGAGGTCCTCCGCCCGCTCTGCGGCCATGACGCCCCTGAGCCGCTGGCCGACAAACACGGAGAGCAGCCCGGCGCCGAGCGAGCGTTGAAATCCGCCCGTCAGCCGCCCTCCGCCTTCCCCGCCGACGATCGCGAGCGTGCCCTTCGGCTTGAGCGCCCGCCGCAGGACGGTGAGCGGGCGGTTGCCGGCGGTGTCCACAATGAGGTCGAATTGCCGGGATCCGTCTGCGAAATCGTCATGTGTGTAGTCGATGACGTGGTCCGCGCCGATCGAGCGGACCAGATCGGTTTTCGCGGTGCTGCACACCCCCGTCACCTGCGCCCCGAACGCCTTGGCGAGCTGCACCGCGTACGCGCCGACACCGCCGGCCGCGCCGATGACGAGGACCTCCTGCCCGGCCTGGATCCTGCCGGCGTTCCGGAGCGCCTGCAGGGCAGTGACGGCCGAGATCGGGACGGCGGCGGCCTGTTCGAAGCTGAGGTTTTTCGGCTTCAGCGCGAGCCGGCCTTCCTTTGCGCACGCGTATTCGGCGAAGGATCCCTCACAGGTGCCGTACACCTCATCCCCGGTCCGGAAGCCGACAATATTCCGGCCGACAGCCTCCACCCGGCCGGCCACGGCCCGGCCCCGGATGCGGGTCTTCGGTTTCCTGAGCCCGTAGCCGACCACGCGGGTCAGGTACGGAAGGCCCGTCATGAGGTGCCAGACGCCCTGGTCGACACCGGCTGCCCGGACCCGGATCAGCACATCGTCGTCGCCGGGCACGGGGGCGTCGACGTCGCGCAGTTCCAGCACTTCAACGGAACCGTAAACATCCTGGACGATCGCTTTCATGGTGCTTCTCCTCTGGGTCAGCTCGCCATTCCGTAACCGCAGGCGCCGCGCGACACCTTGAATGTGAAGAAATCCTGACATGTTGTCAAGCTCTTTCGCCGCTCCCCCGCCGGTTGGGGTTCGACGACGCCGGCGACCGGCGCCGCGCGGGGGCGCCGCACAGTCTGAAATCAAAGACACGAAGTTCCCGTGAGACTCCTCACAGCAAGGCCGGACGTGGTCTGCTGGATGGCGATCCCCCTCCCAATGACGAGAAGGTATTCGCATGCAACAAGCCCAAACCGCCACGAAGGCGGCTCCTGCCGAGGCCGGCACCGGCAGCGCTGCCACCGCCGTCGGCGCAGCCGTCGACTCCGTACTCAGCCGGGGACTCAACGTCCGCCACATCCGCTTCATGGCGCTGGGCTCGGCGATCGGCACGGGGCTGTTCTACGGCTCCGCCTCCGCCATCCAGAAGGCCGGGCCCGCCGTCCTGCTGGCCTACATGATCGGCGGCGCCGCGGTCTTCATGGTGATGCGTGCCCTCGGCGAAATGGCGGTGCGGCATCCGGTGTCCGGGTCCTTCGGCCAGTACGCGAGCCGCTACCTGGGACCGCTGGCCGGGTTTATGACGGGCTGGACCTATGTCTTTGAGATGGCGATCGTGGCCATCGCGGATGTCACGGCGTTCAGCATCTACATGGGATTCTGGTTCCCCGGCGTGGAGCGCTGGGTCTGGATCCTGGCCATCATCTTCTTCCTGGCTGCCCTGAACCTGCTCAGCGTCAAGGTGTTCGGCGAGCTGGAATTCTGGTTCTCCCTGATCAAGGTGGCGGCCATCATCGCCATGATCGCGGGCGGGGCGGCGATCATCGTCTTCGGCTTCCAGGCCGGCGGCGCCACCGTGGCACCAGGGCTCGGCAACCTCGTGGATCACGGAGGCCTGTTCCCCAACGGGTTCGAAGGACTCCTTGCCTCCTTCGCCGTGGTGATGTTCGCGTTTGGCGGCGTGGAGACCCTCGGCATCACCGCCGGTGAGGCCGCCGATCCGAAAAAGGTCATCCCCAAGGCCGTCAATACCGTGCCCGTCCGGGTCCTGCTGTTCTATGTGCTGACCCTCGGCGTGCTGATGAGCCTGTTCCCGTGGGACGAAATTGGCAGCAACGGCAGCCCCTTCGTGCAGATCTTCAGCGGCCTGGGCATCCCCGCCGCACCCCACATCCTCAACGCCGTGGTGATCACGGCGGCGCTCTCGGCAGTCAACAGCGACATCTTCGGCGCCGGCCGGATCCTCTTCGGCCTGGCCCGGCAGGGCCACGCACCGGCGAGCTTCGGCAAGGTTTCCCGTCACGGGGTGCCGTGGATGACCGTGGTGATGATGACCGGCATCCTGCTGGTGGGGGTGGTGCTGAACGCCGTGATCCCGGAAGACGTCTTCCTGCTGATCGCCTCGATCGCCACCTTCGCGACCGTCTGGGTCTGGGCCATGATCCTGGCCTCCCATGTCGCCATGAAACGCGAGATCGCCCGCAAGTCCCTGCCGGCGTCGGAGTTCCCGTCACCGTGGTGGCCCGCCGCCTCCATACTGACCATCGCGTTCATGGCCCTGGTGATCGTGATTCTGGGCGCCTTCGAGGACACCCGGGTGGCGCTGTACGTGGGCGCCGTCTGGCTGGGCGTCCTGGTACTTGCTTACCGCCTCTGGGTCCGCGGCCACGGCCGGGCGCGGGCGGAACTGGTCGACGAAACCGCCCAGCTCCCGCAGGTTCCCGCCGGGCGGTGATGGGGGCTCGCACCCAAGGGATTAAGACGCTCCCGGGCGGGCCCTCACGGGGTTAGGATCAGGCATGGTCCCCGCCACCAACCTCTTGGCCTTTGCCCTTGCCGCCCTCGTGCTCATCGCCATCCCGGGGCCCAGCGTGCTGTTCGTGATCGGACGGACGCTGGCCCTGGGACGCAGGGGCGGGCTGTTGAGCGTCATGGGAAACGCGGCGGGAGAGGTGGTGCAGATCGCCGCCGTGGCCCTGGGCGTCGGCGTGGTGCTGGCACAGTCCCTGCTGCTGTTCAGCGTGGTGAAATTCGCCGGCGCCGCCTATCTGGTCTACCTCGGGATCCAGGCGATCCGGCACCGCGGCGGCGGCGCGGCGGCGGCGTCGTCCTCGAACCCGGCCTCGACCGCCCGCGTGCTCCGGGAGGGCTTCATCGTCGGCGCGACCAACCCCAAGTCGATTGTGTTTTTCGTGGCCGTGCTTCCCCAGTTCGTGGACTACTCGGCCGGAGCGATTCCCGTGCAGCTCGCCGCCTTGGGTGCGGTCTTCCTGCTCATTGCCCTGGTCTCGGACAGCACGTGGTCCCTCGCGGCCGGGACGGCCCGGCACTGGTTTGCGCGCTCCCCCCGGCGGATCGCCGCTCTCAGCACCACCGGCGGCGTGATGATGATCGGGCTGGGCGGCACCCTGGCGCTCGTGGGCAACAAGAACTAGCGGATTCCTGTCGCCCAGCAGATGGAAGCGGGCGGCGGCGGGCATGTGGAAGCGTGCGTCTAAGCAGGGCCCACGCCGTCCGGGTTCCTTGGCCGAGCTTGCGAGGCCAGGGAGACGGCGGGGAGGAACGAGCGAGCACGCGGACCATGTCCGTGCCGCCCGCACGGCAGCCCGGCCCGGGCTACCGCGCGGACCAGCCGCCGTCCATCGTGTAGCTGGCGCCGGTGACCATGCCGGCGTCGTCGGATGCCAGCCACGCCACCAGGGACGCCACTTCCTCGGGCTCCACGAGCCGCTTGACCGCTGATTCGGTCAGCATGATCTTGGCGAGCACCTCGGACTCCGGGATGCCGTGAACCTTGGCCTGGTCCGCGATCTGCGATTCAACCAGGGGCGTGCGGACGTAGCCGGGGTTGATGCAGTTGGAGGTGACCCCGTGCGCCCCGCCTTCGAGGGCCGTTACCTTGCTCAGGCCCTCGAGCCCGTGCTTGGCCGAGACGTAGGCGCTCTTGAACGGCGAGGCCCGGAGCCCGTGCACGGAGGACAGGTTGATGATGCGGCCGAAGTTGTTGGCGTACATGTGCGGCAACGCGGCCCGGATCAGCAGGAACGGGGCCTCCAGCATGAGGGTGATGATGCGGCGGAAGTCGGCCGGATCGAACTCCTCGATGGGGCTGATGCGCTGGATTCCGGCGTTGTTCACCAGGATGTCGCAGTCCAGGCTGAGCGTCTGGAGGGATTCGACGTCGAGCAGGTTGACGGCCCACGCGGTGCCGCCGACCTCGTCGGCGAGCGCGGCGGCTGCGGCCTCGTCCATATCCGCGATCACCACCTTGGCCCCGCGCGCAGCCAGGGCCCGGACGCTCGCCGCGCCGATCCCGCCGGCGCCGCCGGTGACCAGGGCCTTGCGTCCGTTCAGCGTGTTTTCCATAACTCAGCCTTCCGTGCGGGCCCCCGGGGGGCTGGAGCSGSCCCAAAACTCAAGCAGCTCAGCGGGTGGCTGCTACGGGCAGGCCTTCGCGTTCGGCGTCGGCCCGGTCCACGTCCTCCAGCGCGATGCCCTTGGTTTCCTTCAGGGTCAGCACTGCGACGGTGGTGATGGCGCAGGCGACCAGCAGGTAGATCGCGGTAGGCAGCCAGGAGCCGGTGTCCTTGAGCCACTGGGTGGCCAGGAGCGGCGCCAGCGAACCGGCGAAGATCGAGGTGACCTGCGAGCCAAGGGAGACCCCGGCGTAGCGCATCCGGGTCGGGAACAGCTCCGACATGAGGGCCGGCTGGCCGGCATACATGAAGGCGTGCAGGCACAGGCCGATCGTGACGGCCAGGACGATGATCACCGGGTTGCGGGTATCGAACATCGGGAAGGCGAAGAACGGCCAGGTGGCACCGGTGACAGCACCGATGAGGTAGACCGGCTTCCGGCCCCAGCTGTCCACGAGGCGCCCGACCTGCGGGATGACCAGGAAGTGGACGACGTGGGCGATCAGCAGGGCCAGCAGCAGCGAGGAGGTGTCGTACTTGTGCACGGACTTCAGGTAGACGATCGCGAAGCTGACCACGAGGTAGTACATGATGTTTTCCGCGAACCGGAGCCCCATGGCCTGCAGGATGCCCTTGGGGTATTTGCGGATGACTTCGCGGACGCCGTAGCTGGCGGACTGATCCTCTTCCAGCTGGGCCTTGGCCTCGAGGAAGATGGGCGATTCGGAGACGTGGGTGCGGATGTAGTAACCGACGAACACGATCACGGCGGAAAGCCAGAACGCCACCCGCCAGCCCCAGCTGAGGAAGTCGGCGGAGCTGAGCACGTTGGACATGATGAACAGGACCAGGGTGGCCAGCAGGTTGCCCACGGGAACGGCGGCCTGGGGCCAGCTGGACCAGAAGCCACGGGACTTGTTGGGGCTGTGCTCGGCGACGAGCAGGACTGCACCGCCCCATTCGCCGCCGAGGGCGAAGCCCTGGATGAAGCGCAGGAGGACCAGCAGCGCCGGCGCCAGGTAGCCGAGGGTGGCGAAGCCCGGGAGGCAGCCCATCAGGAAGGTGGAGACACCGATGATGATGATGGTGAGCTGCAGGGTGGGCTTGCGGCCGAGCTTGTCGCCGATCTGGCCGAAGACAATGCCGCCCAGGGGTCGGGCCACGAAACCGACGGCGTAGGTCAGGAACGCCTGGATGATGCCGTCCAGTTCGTTGCCCGTGGCGGGGAAGAAGTACTTGCCGAACACCAGGGTGGCGGCGGTGGCGTAGAGGAAGAATTCGTACCACTCGACGACGGTTCCCACCATCGATGCGGCGACGATTTTCTTGAGCCCGGAACCCTTGGATGCGGGTGCTGCGGCGGTTGTTGCAGAGCGTTCGTTTACGCTCATCTGATTCTCCTTAGTGTCCACGGTGACACGCGCTGTGACGCACAGCACTGAAATGGCTTCATTGAGTATTGCCGCACATCCACGGCGATTCAATGGCCAAACCAGCACCCGCTATGTGCAGAATTGCAGATATGAACGCCAATCCCGATGACCTGCTGGTCCTGCTCGCGGTCTCCCGTTCGGCTAAATTCACGACGGCGGCACAGACGCTCGGACTGAACCACACCACCGTTTCCCGCCGGATCGCGGCGCTGGAGAAGGCGCTGGGTGGCCGCGTGCTCTCCCGCGCCTCGGGAGGCTGGGAGCTCACCGAACTCGGTGCCGAGGCCGTTCGGGTGGCCGAGCAGGTCGAGAGTGCCGTGCGCACCCTCGAGCAGCCCGGGCACACCCCGGACCCCATCACCGGCGTAGTTCGGATGACCGCGACGGATGGATTCAGCGCCTACATCGCCGCCCCGGCCGTGGCCCGGCTCCGCCGCGACCATCCCGGCCTCAGCGTCGAGATCATCACCGTGACGCGCCGGGCGCTCCAGCAGCGGTCCGGCCTGGACATCGAGGTGGTGGTCGGCGAGCCGCAGGTGCACCGGGCAGAGGCCGCGCGGCTCGGCGAGTACATGCTGGGAATGTACGCCTCCCGCGGCTACCTCGCCGAGTACGGCACCCCGGCCACCGTGGAGGAGCTGACGGCCCACTCACTGGTCTACTTCGTCGATTCGATGCTGCAGGTGGACGATCTGGACGCCCCGCGGCGGCTGGTGCCCACCATGCGGGACGGGCTGAGCTCCACCAACGTCTTCGTCCACGTGGAGGCCACCCGGGCCGGCGCCGGGATTGGGTTCCTGCCCTGTTTCGCGGCCGACCTGCATCCGGACCTCGTCCGGCTCCTGCCGGACGAATTCGCGGAGCTGCTGCCCTACTGGATGGTGCTCCGGCCCGATTCGATGCGCCGGCCGGCGGTGGCCGCGCTCGTGCAGGCGCTGCGGGAGCAGACCGCGGCGCACCGCGATGCCCTGCTGGGACGGGGAGCAGCCCCATCGATTGCTCCGTAGCCGCCTTTATCGTGCCGCAAATATAGTGCCGCAAAAGGGCCGCTACGGAGCAGTCGGCGTCCCTGCGCGGGGCCCGGCCGGGGGCTCGGCGGGCGGCTGAGCGGGAACGGGCGGTTCCGCGGCCGGCTCAGCGGGCACGGGCGACTTCGGGTCATGCCGGACGGCGGCGCCGGCCGCGAACGCCCGCACCTTTTCGTCGTTCCAGATGTGGGCCGGTACCGCACCGCCGAGCAGGCGCCGCGCGAGGCCGGGGTCGTCGTCGAACGGGACATCGCTGCCGGCCATGACCATGTTGCCGAAGCGCCGGCCCTTCAGCATGGCCGGATCCGCGATGATCACGGTGTAGGCAAAGGCGTCGGCGATGGTCGCGGCGTCCTCGCGGGCATTCTTGAGGTCCGGGGCGTCGCCGGAGTTGACTACATATATCCCGCCGGGGGCCAGGACGCGCTTGGCGTGCTCGATGAATTCCCGGGTGGTCAGCGGCCGCGGGGTCAGCGAGCCGGCGAAGACGTCGCGGATGATCAGGTCCCGGGTCTGCGGGGTCAGGCTCTCGGTGACCTCGCGGGCCTCTCCCACGCGCAGGCGCAGCAACGGCGCCTTGGGCAGGTCGAACCAGCCCCGGACGTAGTCGGCGAGCTTGCCGTCCAGCTCCACCACCACCTGGCGGGCGTCCGGGTAGGCGGCGTGGAAATAGCGCGCCAGTGAGCATGCTCCCCCGCCAAGGTGCAGGGCGCGCAGCTTGGGCCCAGGCTCCCGCGGCCAGCGCGACTCCACCAGGGCTGCTATCCAGCGCATGTACTCGAAGTCGAGGAACAACGGGTCCGCGAGGTCAATGTGCGAGCTCATGACGCCGTTGATGCGCAGGAGCCAGCCGGTGGAATTGTCCTGGTCCGGGATCAGCTCGCAGTCCCCGGTATCGATGTAGTACACCCCGGCCAAAGGACCGGCCGGGCGGGAACCCTTGGGCACTTCCACAACACCCGGCCCGGCGGCTTGGACGCCCCGCCCTTTGCCCCGCTTGGCCATCAGCTATCCCCCGCATTGTGCATGTTTCAACCCTAGTTCACCGGCAGCCCCTGACGCGGCCCCGGACGCGGCCAGCCCGCGGGACCAAAGCCCCTACACATTCCCGGGCCGCAGGGTTCTACTGGGGCTGCACATAGTGCCGGGCGAAGGGGTGCGTCCGACGAGCCGGGAGGAAAAATGTCGGCACCCACAGGGCAGCAGGGCGGCACCGTGGCGGTCGGCTACGGCGGATCCGGGGCCGCCCAACTCGCTGTTCGCTGGGCGGCCGAATACGCGGCCGCGGCCGGGCTGGACCTCCTGGTGATCCACGCCTGGGTGTGGCCGGTTTTCACGAAGAACCTGGGCCCTGTCAAGGGCGTGGCCGGCAGCGGGCTGCGGCATTCCGCGGAAGCCGTCCTCGCCGAGGGCATCGAGCTGGCACGCGGCGCCGCACGCGAAGCGGCCGCTGGCGCACCGCTGGGGGCCGAGCGCGCCGTTACCGGGCAACAGCCGGAACGTCCGGGCCCCGCCGTCGACGGCGTCATGGAGGCCGGGCTCCCGGCGCCCGTGCTGCGCGACGCCTCCCGGGACGCACGGCTGCTGGTAGTGGGCAGCCGGGGCCTCGGCGCCGTCCTGGGCCAGGTGGCCGGCTCGGTCTGCGTCGATCTGGCCGGCTCGGCACCCTGCCCGGTGATGATAATCCGGCGCCCGCGCCGCCGGGCCCACCCCGTTGTCGTGGGAGTCGACGCCTCGCCCCGCAGCCCCGCCACGGTGGCCGAGGCCATCCGGTTGGCCAAAGTCCTCGGCGCCCCGCTGCACCTCGTCCACGTCGATCCATTGCGCGGCGGGGCACGGGAAGAGCACGGCCGCCATGCCCTGCTCCACGGCCAGGATCTGCTCGAGCGCGCCATCGACGAGGCCCGCGGGATGGCGCCCGGGCTGGAGGTTGCCGGCGTCCTGCGTGAGGGCCATGCGGCCCGGGAGCTCCTCGACGCCGCGGACGACGCCGACGTGCTGGTGCTCGGGACCCACAACCCTGCGGCCGGAGCCGGCAACACGGTCTCCGCCGTGCTGCACAAGGCGCGCTGCAACGTGCTAGTCACCCGCTAGCCGCCGCCAGCGCAACCGATTCGGACCTGCAGACGCTGCAAGAAGGAGGCCGCGGTGCGAGCATGGCAAGTTGGACTTCCGGGCCCCATGTCCACCGGCCCCCTCGTGGCAGCCGACCGCCCGGATCCTGTGCCGGGACGCGGCGAAGTCCTGCTGAAAGTGCGGGTCTGCGGTGTGTGCCGCACGGACTTGCACCTGGCCGAGGGCGACCTCACGCCGCGCCATGCCGGGGTCATCCCGGGCCACGAGGTAGTGGGTGAGGTGATCGGGCAGGGACCGGGGGCCGCCAGGTTCGGCATCGGCGAACGGGTGGGCGTGGCCTGGCTGGGCGGCACCTGTGGCGCCTGCCGGTTCTGCCTGCGCGGCCAGGAAAACCTCTGCCTGTCCCCCACGTTTACCGGCTGGGACCGCGACGGCGGGTACGCCGAGCTCATCACCGTGGCGGAGAACTTCGCCTACCGGATCCCGGAGACGTTCAGCGATGAGGAGGCTGCGCCGCTCCTGTGCGCAGGCATCATCGGCTACCGGGCCCTGACCCGGGCCGAACTGCCGATCGGCGGACGGCTGGGCATCTATGGGTTCGGCGGCTCCGCGCATCTGGCGGCCCAAATCGCCCTTTACCGGGGTGCGCGCGTGTACGTCATGACCCGGTCCGCGCAGGCTCGCGCGCTGGCCCTGGACCTGGGCGCGACGTTCGCGGGCGGGGCCGAGGAACAACCGCCCGATCCCCTGGATGCCGCGATCCTCTTCGCCCCCGCGGGCGGGCTGGTGCCGGTTGCGCTCCGGGCCCTGGACCGCGGCGGGACGCTCGCCGTCGCGGGCATCCACCTGAGCGATATTCCGTCGCTGCACTACGCCGACGAGCTCTTCGAAGAGCGCCAGTTGCGCAGTGTCACAGCCAACACCAGGGCCGACGGCGAGGAGTTCTTCCGGCTCGCCGCCGAGATCCCGCTCCGCCCGACCACTGTGCCGTACCCGTTCGAGGCCGCGGACCGGGCCCTGCGGGACCTGGCGGAGGACCGGATCACCGGAGCAGCCGTGCTGCACATGGACGCGACATAGCCCGGAACCACCCCAAGCAAGTCACCGCACCGACGCCAGGGACACGCCAGCGCGGCGGCAGCTGTGGGCGACTCCGTCATGGCCCAGTCCTACCGGCGGTCGCTGCGGAGTAACAGCGGCCTTTGGCCCGGCCGCGCTCAGCCCAGGACTGCATCGAGGGTGGTGAAGCCGTAGCCGGCCTGGCGGATGCGGCTGATGACCTGGGGCAGGGCAGCGGCGTCCAGGGTGGTGCCGTCGTCGGGGTTGGAGCCGATGTGCATCAGGACAATTTCCCCCGGCTGCAGGCCCGACAGGACGCGGTCCGCCACGACCTGCGCCGTCACTCCGCCGCTGGTGCCTTTCCAGCCCAGGGTGTCGACGCTCCAGCGGACGGGAAGGTAGCCGAGGTTGTTGACGGTGGCGATGGTCCTGGCATCGCGGTCGCCGAAGGGAAACCGGAAGAGCGGCCGCGGGTCAGCCCCGGCCGTCCGGATGGCCTCTTCGGCCGACCGGACCTGGTCCTTGATGCCGACGTCGGGCAGCCCGGTGAATGCCGGATGCGTCATGGAATGGTTGCCCACCCGGTGCCCGCCGGCGACGATCGCCGCCACTCCTCCGGGGTTCGCGGCAGCCCAGCTGCCGGTAAGGAAGAACGTGGCCCGCACGTCCGCGGCGGCGAGACTCTGCAGGATGCTCGGCAGTCCGGCAGCGTTGGCGCCGGCGTCGAAGGTCAGGGCCACTACGGTTCCGGCGCCCGGGATGCTCTCGACGTCGTGGCCGGCGAGCGCGGCGGGGAACCGCGCCGCGGGGGGCACCGCAGGCGGCACGGGAGCGGCTTCGGTTGGTTCTGGTGCCGGCGGCGGGACGGGAACCGGCACGGCCGGCGCAGGCAGGCTGGTGCCCGGGGGCGGCGATGCCGCGGTCGTCAAGGCAGGGGTCTGTGTCTCGGAGGCGGAGGCAGTTGCGGGGATGGAGGCAGTTGCGGAGGCGGATCCGGATGCCGTCGCGGTGACAGGCGTAAATGCGGGCGGGAACGCCGTCGGCGTCCCCGGCAACAGCAGGACCGCGACGCCGGCGGCGAGCAGCCCGAGCGCAGCCACGACGGCCGCGATCATCATCAGCCGGCGCCGGCCGCCGCTAATCATGGACCGCATGGTTCACTGTGGCCCCACCGGTCACGGCCGGTCCAGTGCTGAAAGGCCCGCGCGGCCTTGTCGCAGCGTAGGAGGACGCCGGAATCAAGCCGGAATCAAGCTGGAATCAGGCCGTCCGCACGGTACCGGTCGAACAGCTGCAGGAAGGCGTCTTCCGTGCGGCGGTACCCGGTGAAACCGGCGAGCCGGCTCTTGCTCATGTCCGTGACCACCTCGAGGTTCCGGCCCAGGTCGCCGTCCGTGTGCCACCAGGAGGCGACCTGCGCGAGGTCGGGTTCGGCCAGCCCATGGCGGGCGGCGATGCCCGACCACACGCCTTCCATGCCGCTCATTTGCTGCTCCAATGGCCGCGGTTCGTTGCTGTAACCCACCGGCTCGACCCCGAAGTAGTCGGCCAGCGCAGGCCACATGCGCCGCCAGCGGAAGACATCGCCGTTGACGATGTTGTAGGCCTGGTCGCCAACGTTGTCCGCTGTGGCCGCCCAGATCATGTGGTCCGCCAGCAGTCCGCTGTCGGTCATGTCCGTGAGGCTGTTCCACTGCGTCTCGGAGCCCGGGAAGATGAACGGCTGGCCCAGTTCCTTACAGATGGATGCCTGAACGGCGAGGGTGAGCCCCATGTTCATGGCGTTCCCGACCGCATGCCCGATCACCGTATGCGCCCGGTGCACGGACCAGCCAAAGCCCTGCTTCGCGGCCGCAGCCCACAACTCGTCTTCCTGGGCGTAGTAGAAGTTCGGCGTCGGCAGCCTCGGCTCGCTCTCCCGAAAGGGGGTGTCCGGCATTTCCCCGGCCGCATACGCCTCAAACGGGCCCAGATAGTGCTTCAGCCCGGTCATGAGGGCGACGTGCTTCACAGGCTTGCCGTTGAGGCTGGCGAGGACGTTCCGCAGCATGCCCGCGTTTGTGTCGATGTTCTCTTGTTCGGTCTTCCGCCTGGACCAGGCGGTGTAGAACACATGGGTGGGCGAAACACCTGCCAGGGCCTCGCGCAGGTTCTCCACGGATGTCAGATCCGCGCTCACATGGCGTACGTCACGGCGGCGGAGGGGATTGCGGGAGAGCCCCACCACGTCCCAGCCCTCCTCGACGAGCCTGTCCACCAGGGCGGATCCGGCAATTCCGCTTGCCCCCACCACCAGGGCGGTCCGGGTGTCGACGGTCTCTGAACTGCTTCGCACGTCATTCCTCCTGGCATCGCTTGTGCTGCGCCGCGCCCATCGCCTGTATCGGGTCCCTGCGCGCCGGCCCGCTTGATCGGGACGGATGCTCTTCCAGCCTCTCATGCCGAGGTCCGGGGACGGTCCGGGAGGCCGTCCCGGCAAGCCGGTCGCGGCCGCGCAGTAGGATTCAGGGAGACGCCAAAACTGATACGAAGCTAAGGCGGAACATCCGTGAAATTCGTACTCCGGTATCCGCTCGTGGCCGGGACCCTCGTCGTCCTGCTGGCCGTGCTGGTCTTGCTGTTCTCCGGGCAAGAAGGCATAGCACGGGCCGTTGCGAGCGTCTATGCCCTGGCCGTGGCGGCCTACCTCGCCGTCGGGATGGCGCGCCGGCTCGCAGGCGGCCAGTTCGGCATCGACATCCTGGCCGTCACCGCAATCGTCAGCACCGTGCTGGTGGGCGAGTACGTCGCCTCGATGATCGTCGTACTCATGCTCGCGGGCGGCACTGCCCTTGAGGACTACGCCGCCGGCCGGGCCAAGGGCGAACTCACCGCGTTGCTCGAACGCGTCCCGCAGACGGCCCACCGGGAGCGCAACGGCTCCGCCGCCGGAACCCACACAGCCGGAACCCACACAGCCGGAACCCCCGCCGCCGCCGGAACCCCAACGGAGAGCCAACACGAGGACGTGGCGGCCGCCGACGTCGAGATCGGGGACATCCTGCTGGTCAGGCCCGGCGAGGTGGTCCCGCTGGACGGCGTCCTGCTCTCCGAGTCCGGCTCGTTCGATGAGTCCTCGCTCACCGGGGAGAGCCTGCCGGTGGAGCGGTCCGCCGGGGACGGCCTCATGAGTGGTTCGCTGAACGGTGAGGCCGCGGTCCGGATGCGGGTCACGGCGCGCATGGAGGATTCGCAGTACAGCCGGATCGTCGCCCTCGTGCAGGAGGCGGCGGACAGCAAGGCGCCCATGGTCCGGCTCGCCGACCGCTATGCCGTGCCGTTCACGGCCCTCGCGTACGTGCTCGGCGCCGTGGGCTGGATCATCAGCGGCAGCCCGGAACGCTTCGCCGAGGTCCTCGTGGTGGCCACGCCGTGCCCCCTGCTGATCGCAGCGCCGGTGGCGTTCCTCGGCGGCATGAGCCGCGCCGCGCACTCCGGTGTCATCGTCAAGTACGCCGGGGTGCTGGAACAGCTGAGCCGGATCAAAACGGCCGCCTTCGACAAGACAGGGACCCTCACGTACGGCCGCCCGTCCCTGCTGCGTATCCGGACCGCCGGGCCCCTCGCAGAGGACGAGGTCCTGCAGTTGGCGGCGTCCGCGGAACAGTATTCCTCGCATGTCCTGGCCGCCTCGGTGATGGAGGCCGCCCGGAACCGGGCCCTGCCCTTCGCGGCCGCCACCGAAGCCACCGAATTCGCCACCCACGGGGTCCGCGCCAGGTTCGACGGCCAGGACGTGGTGGTGGGCAAGCCCGCGTTCGTCGCAGAGTGGGCGTCCGGCGTTGCGGAGGAGGGGCTGGCCAGCGGCGAGCTCGCCATCTACGTCGGTGCCGGCGGAAAATTCGTGGGCGCCCTGGTGATGAGCGATCCCATCCGCAAAGAGACCCGCCGCACCCTCGCCGACCTCAAGGCCCTGGGCGTACGCCGAACGGTCATGCTGACCGGTGACGCGCTCGCCACGGCCCGGCACATCGCGGACGAGGCAGGGCTCACCGACGTCCGCGCCGAATGCCTGCCGCGGGACAAGGTCGAGGCCGTCAGGTCGCTGCCGGACCGTCCGGTCATGATGGTCGGCGACGGCGTCAACGATGCCCCCGTCCTGGCGGTCGCCGACGTCGGAATCGCCATGGGCGCCCGCGGCTCGACGGCGGCCGGCGAGTCGGCCGACGTCGTGATCATCCTCGATGACCTTTCCAAGGTGGGGACCGCCGTCCGGATCGGGCAACGCACCGTGCAGGTGGCCCTGCAGAGCATCTGGATCGGCATCGGCCTGAGCGTGGCCCTCATGCTGGCCGCGGCCGCGGGCTACGTGCCGGCCATCGCCGGCGCCCTGTCCCAGGAACTGGTGGACCTCGCCACGATCCTCAATGCCCTGCGTTCACTCGGCCCCGGCCGCCACGGCGCCGCCAGCCCGGTGCGGTCCCGGGAAAGCGCGCGGCAGGCCCCGCTACCGGGATGACTATTTCCTGGCAGACTCTGTCTCTGCTGCCGCGACGGCTGACTCAGTCTCCGCTTCCGCGATCCGCGGCACGGTCTTGAGGTAGCTGTCCGGGTTCAGGGAGATCGAGTCGATCCCTTCGCGCACCAGGAACGCGGCGAACTCCGGGTGGTTGCTCGGTCCCTGCCCGCAAATGCCGATCTTGATGCCGGCGGCGTGGGCCTTGCGGATGGCCTCGCTGATCATCGCCATCACGGCCTCGTCCCGCTCATCGAAGAGCGCCGCGAGCTGGCCGGAGTCACGGTCCACGCCCAGGACCAGCTGGGTGAGGTCGTTGGAGCCGATCGAGAACCCGTCGAACCGCGTGGCGAACTTCTCGGCCAGGACCACGTTGGAGGGGATTTCGCACATCATGTAGACCTGCAGCCCGTTGCTGCCGCGGACCAAACCATGCTCGGCCATCACGGCCAGGACCTTGTCCGCCTCCTGCGGCGTGCGGCAAAACGGCACCATGACAATCACGTTGGTGAACCCGAGCTTCTCGCGGACACGTTTGAGCGCGGCGCATTCGAGCGCGAACCCCTCGCGGTAACGGGGGTCGTAGTAGCGCGAGGCGCCGCGGAACCCGAGCATGGGATTCTCTTCCGGTTCCTCGAAGGCGCCACCGCCGAGCAGGTGGGCGTATTCGTTGGTCTTGAAGTCGCTGAGCCGGACGATCACGGGGCGCGGGTAATACGGCGCGGCGATCTTGGCGATCCCCAGCGACAGGGCGTCCACGAAGTACTCGGCCGGGTCCGCATAGGCCTGCGCCAGCTCCCGGATCTGGTGCGCCTCGGCCGGATCCGTGACCCGTTCCGGGTGGACAAGCGCCATGGGATGGACGCGGATCAGGCTGCTGATGATGAATTCCATCCGGGCAAGCCCGACGCCGTCCGCCGGCAGCCGCCACCACTGGAAGGCCGCGGCTGGGCTGGCGATGTTGACCATGACGGCCGTGCGCGTCGCAGGCAGCGCGCCGAGGTCCACCTCTTCGGTTTCGAACGCCAGGGTGCCGTCGTAGACCCGGCCCAGATCACCTTCGGCGCAGGAGATCGTCACGGGCCGGCCCTCGGCCAGGACGGCCGTGGCGTTGCCGCTTCCGACGACGGCGGGGACACCCAGCTCGCGGCTGACGATCGCCGCGTGGCTCGTGGGGCCGCCGTGGTCCGTGACGATGCCGGCTGCCCGTTTCATGATGGGCACCCAGTCCGGGTCGGTCATTTCGGTCACGAGGATGGCGCCGTCGCGGAACGTCGCGATGTCCGCCGCGGTCCGGATGACGCAGGCCGTGCCGTGCGCAATCGAGTCGCCGATGGCCGATCCGGTGGCGAGCACGGGCCCCTGTTCCAGCAGGTGGTGGATGGTGAACTGCGGCCCGGTCCGGCGTGACTGGACCGTCTCGGGCCGGGCCTGGACCATGAAGAGTTCCCCGGTCTCGCCGTCGCGGGCCCATTCCATGTCCATGGGCCGGCCGTAGTGGTTTTCGACCGTGACGGCCCAGCGGGCGAGGGCGAGGATCTCGGCGTCGCCCAGCACGAAGGCCCGGCGCTCGGCCTCCGAGGTGTCCACCATCCGGGTGCGGGCGCTCCCGCCGCGGCTGTAGACCATTTTCCGGGCCTTGGAGCCGAGCGATTTCTCGATGATCGGGGTGATGCCCTCTGCGGCCGCGGACTCTGTCAGGAGCGGCTTGAAGACCAGGTACTTGTCCGGATTGATGGTGCCCTGGACGACGGTTTCGCCAAGGCCCCAGGCCGCGCTGATGACGGCGGCGCGGGGAAAGCCCGAGTCGGTATCGATGGAGAACATCACCCCGGAGGCGCCGACGTCGGAGCGCACCATCCGCTGGACGCCGATCGAGAGGGCGACGTCCATGTGGTCGAAGCCCTTGACCTCGCGGTAGCTGATGGCCCGGTCCGTGAAGAGTGAGGCGTAACAGCGGCGGCAGGCGTCCAGCAGTTCCCGCTCACCCGCGATGTTCAGGAAGGTCTCCTGCTGCCCGGCGAAGCTCGCGTCCGGGAGGTCCTCCGCCGTCGCGCTGCTGCGCACGGCCACGGCGAGCCGGTCCATGCCGGCCCGGTCCCCCAGGGTCCGGTAGTGGGCGCGGATGGCGTCGGCGATGTCGCCGGGGAACTCGCTGGCCAGGAACAGGTCCCGGATGGCGTCTCCGGTGGCGCGCAGTGTGGCGTCCCCGGCCCGGTAGGCGGCAATGCGCGATCGCATGGCGGCGTCGATCCCGTTGGCCGCGACGAACGAGCGGTACGCGGCGGCTGTGGTGGCGAACCCGTCAGGGACCCGTATCCCCTCGCCTTGGAGGGTCCGGATGAGCTCGCCGAGCGAGGCGTTCTTCCCGCCGACCAGCGGGACGTCGGCCATGCCGATCTCGTCAAACCACAACACGGGCGATTCAGCCATCACAGCACTCCTGTGGATTGTCGGTGGACCCATACTGCGCGGGATCGGTGTTCCGGGGTCAGGGGCTTTGGACCCGCGCGCCCCCTCCGGCTACTGTGCCGCCTGCCCCGGGCCGCCGCCGTCGAAATCGCCGGACACCTGCGGGATCGCCGGAACTATACGGCGATGTCGCGCGGATCCGGCGAACTCGAGGGTGCGGGGTCACGCGGGGTGCGGGGGTGCCGGGTCGCGCGCATCCGGCGAACTCGCGGCTAGGGGGCGGCGTCACGTGCGTTAGTCTTCGGCGGCGCTGATCCCGAACTCGCTCTTGAGCCGCACGCGGGCACCGCGCTCAACCAGTGTGGGTATGTAGGTCCGGATCCGGCCTGCGTTCAGGGCATCGAATTCCTCGCCGACGATACCGGCGATGTGCATCCGCGGTACGTGCGGAAACCTGGCAGCCAGACGCTCGACAACCTGATCAATGCTGGGTTCTTTCGCATCGTCCGTCACTTCTTCAGTGTGGAGCGGCCGGGTCCCGGCGTCAATGAATCTTCAGCCGGCAGGCGGCAGCAGGTGGCCCAGGCTCCGCAGGTAGGTGCCAAAGCCGTGGGGCGCCCGGGCATGGGTCCGGCCGGAGGTCATGACCCTGATGCTGTCCGTTGCGGTGACCGTAAAGGCGCGGCTGCGGAGGCTGTGCACCAGGGTCCGGTCTTCTTCGGACGTGACCCGGGCGAACCCTCCGGCGGCAAGATAGGCGGAAGCCCGGACCCCGAAATTCGCGCCATAGATATGGGGGTGGTCCTCGCGGAAGGGGTGGCGTTCGTGCCAGCGCCGGAGCAGCTCAGGGTCCATCCCGGCGGGGTCCGGTTCCACGGAACCCAGCACGGCGTCGGCCCCGGCCTCGGCGAACGCCAGCTGGTGCACCAGCCAGTTCTCCGGCACCCGGGAATCGGCGTCGGTGTTGGCCAGCCAGGTCCGACCGGCCCAGGGCGGCGGCGTCCAGCGCTGGCCGGGCGGCCGCCGCCGGGTCACGCCGATGCCGGAGGCCCGGACGCCAGCGGCCCGGCTGGCGCCGGCGCTGCGGTAGCTGACCGCCAGTGCGCTGAAACGCGGGTCCGAGGCTGCGAAGCCGGCCATGACGGCGGCGGAGCCGTCCGTGCAGCTGTCCAGTACCACCGTCACCCGGGTCTCGACGTCGGACCGGACCCTGCGGAGGGCGTCCGCGGACCGCTGGACGGCCTCCAACGCCAGTTCCAGGTGGTCTTCCTCGTTGTTTGCGGGCATGACGACGGCGACCCGGTCGATGCGGTGCCCGCGCGGCAATGGCAACGCCGTCATCGGGGTCACCGCATCCGTTCCGGGCCGCCCAGGCCCGGCGCGGCACCCGGTACAGCGTCCGGGGCAAGGAACACCTCGAGCACAAAGTCGCGCTCCTGGTAGCTCCCGCTGCCGGCCCAGCCCAGGTGCCGCCGGGCCGCGGCGTGGACCGCGTCGCCGTCGAGTTCCCAGCCGGAAATGGGGTGCCGCCAGTGGCACAGCGCGAGGGTCCCGCCGGGCATGAGCGAGCCTTGAATCCGGTCGAACAGTCCGGCGAGCTCTGCCGGTGAGAGGTAGTAGCCCACCTCTGAAACCACGATCAGGTCGAACGATCCGTCCGGCCACTCGTTCGGGACGGTCAGGTGTCGCGTCGTCGCCGCGGGCAGGTGCGCGAGCCGCCTGGCGGCACGGTCCAGCGCGGCGCCGCTGGCATCGACGGCGAGGAAGCTTCCGCACCGCGGCGCGAGTTCCACGCTCAGAGTCCCGATGGAGCAGCCGATCTCCAACCCGGACGTGTAGCTGCTGCCGGGCAGCGCGGCGAGCGTGAGGGTGCGTTTGCGCTGCTCGTACCAGCTCGAGGTGTACTGCCAGGGGTCCTCCTCCCGGGCGTGGACCGCATCGAACACGCGCTCCGCGTCGCCCGCGACGAAGGGCCGCCGGGACCCGCCATCGCCCGGGCCGTCCGCAGGGCTGACCGCCTGGCCGTCGGGCGGGGCGACCGCGGGGTGCCAGGCAAACGTCTCCCAGGTCCGCGCAAAGTGTGCCAGGAAGGCCGGAGGCAGGAGCACTTCGTCGCCCGGCAGCCCGGAGAGCGGGCGGACCTGGGACACATGTGCCGCCATCGCGGCGGCCTTGGCCTCAAGCTCTGCCGGGCGCAGCGGCAGCCGGAACCAGTCGCGCCATGCGCCGCCGGCCGGGTCGCCGGGTCCGGTCAGGCCGGCCGCCCCGGCCGGGTCGTCGCCGGCGTCCGGCGCGCCTGGTGCCGCCCACAGCCAGTACCAGATGGGGTACTCGAGGAGGGCGTGGCCCGCCGCGGCGCTGAGCCCGGCGGCAACGGATCCGAGGACGTCGTGGTCGGTGTGTCCATCGGAGCGGTAGGGCGCCACGAGGACCACCTCGTCGGCGGCGCGACCGCACACGGCCGCCGCCTCCCGGACCGCGTCCCGGACGGCCTTCCGGATCTCTTCGCGGTGCCCGGCGAGGTGACCGTCGGGCAGGCCCAGGCACTGCCACGCCACGTCCCCGGCCCCGTTCCCGGCTCCGGAAAGGCGTTTCAGGGCGTCGCCGAACTCCTGCAGCCGGACCGCCGCGAGCTGTTCCGGCGTCGTCGTTGGCGAGCCGGGGTGGGATCCTTCCCCCGCCGTGCACAGCAGCACCCGGACCGTGGCGCCGACGGCGTGCAGCCGGGCCAGCAGCCCGCCGGCCCCGAGCGATTCGTCGTCCGGGTGCGCGGCCAGGACAACGAAGGCCCGGCCGGCGAGCGCCGCGTCATCCAGCGGCAGGTCCGGCAGCCCGGCGGCACGGCTGCCGGCCCAGGCGGCCTCGGTGGTCCCGGCGTCGTTGTGGGTGAAGGTCACCATGGGTTGCTTTCGGCCAGCGCCAGGGCGCCCAGCTGCGCGTCGTCGCGCATTGCGTGGTGCTGGCGGATGTACAGGGCGAGATCGGCCATCCGTTTTCCGTAGCGCTCGTCAAAGGCGAGCGGGGCCGGACCGAGATTTTGGCTCACGAGCGTCTGGACGCGTTCGACGGCGGCGGCCACGCTGCCGCGCACGCGCAGGGCTTCCTGCCACGCACCGCGGTCCGAGAGTTCGCCGGCGTCGATCCTCGCGGCCGTGCCGGCCAGGTAGGCGGTCAGGGCGGCCAGCGTTCGGTCAATCTCGCCGAGGTGGGCCAGTGCAATCTGGTCCGGTTCCCGTCCGCCGTCGGCGGCGTGCCGCAGGGAGTCGGCGAAGCTGCGCGCCACGGCGACGGCGCCGCCGAGCCAGCAGGCGGCCACGCCCATGCCGCCCCACGCGAAACCCGGGCGCTGATAGTACCAGCCGGCGCCGCCGAGGGGCACGGCGGAAACGGCCTCGAAGTGGACTGTGCCGCTGGGAATCTCGCGCAGCCCCCGGCTGGTCCACTCCGGATTCGCGAAGCCCACCCCGTTCGCGTGGAGGTCGACGGCGAAGGCGGCCCGGCCGCCGGCCTCCAGATGGGCCGTCAGCACGGCATGGTCCAGCTGGGCGGCGAGCGAGCACCAGGGCTTGGATCCCTGCAGGATCCAGCCATCTGCGGCTTCCTTGGCTTCGAGCCGCAGGCCGGGCGCCTCGGCGGCGAACACACCCCAGGTCCCCTCGAAGTCGGCATCGTCCGGGTCCGGGCAGTCCCGGCCGTGCCGTGCCGCCTCATCGCCGGCTTGGGCCAGGATCGCCACGGCATCCAGGTGTGGTTCCAGCACCCGTCCGGCGGCGACATCGACGGCGGTCACGGAGGCCAGAATCTCCCACAGGAACGCGGTCCGGCCGTCCCCTGGTTTGGGCGCCGCCACCGCGGCCGCCTTGGCCAGCTCCAGCAGCGCCGGCACATCGCCGACGGCGTCCTGCGCCTCGGACAGCAGGGGGCTGATCGTCTCCAGTTCCGCGGCCGCGGAGCTGATCCGGACAGGTAGGGGGTGGTGCGAGATGGGGATCCCGTTCATTTCGGCGGCCTGTGTTCCTTCGGGCTGGGCGGATCGGGCTGGGCGGATCGGGCTGGGCCCGGCCACGTGGCTGAAGTCCTGCGCGTCCGCGGCCGCGCCGCCATCGCTGGCGCCGTCGACAAGTAATCTAAGCATACTTAGCACTTGGGGGTGGCCGGGCGCTTCACGGGGTCGGCTGCCACCGGCGCGTTCGCCCCGGCGGACAATCTCTTGCACCTAGCGGACGATCGCGAGGGCGAAGCCGTCCCAGCCTTTCGAACCCACGGTCTGGATCACGGTGCCGTCCAGCCGAGGGTCATCGCCCATCATCTGGAGGGTGCTGATGATTCCGGGGGCGTTGACCGGGTCCATCGACGCGTCCAGCACCGCACCCTCCCACACGACGTTGTCCACCACGATGGTGGTGCCGGGCCGGCCAAGCCGGATGGCCCAGTCCAGGTAGTGCGGGTTGTTTTCCTTGTCGGCATCGATGAACACGAAATCGAAGGGCGGCCCGGCCTCGCTTTCCAGCTCGGGCAGGGTGTCCAGCGCCGCGCCGACCCGGATGTCCACCTTGTGGCCCAGCCCGGCGTCGTCAACGTTGGTGCGCGCGACGCGGGCGTGCAGGGGGAGGTATTCGCAGGTGACCAGCCGGCCGTCGTCGGGCAGTCCCTGGGCCATCCAGATGGTGCTGAAGCCGGCCAGCGTGCCGATCTCCAGGACGCGGCGGGCACCGGAGAGCTGGACCAGCAGTTTCAGGAGTTTGCCGGCGTTGGGGGCGACTTCGATGGGCGGCATGCCTGCCTCAAGCGCGCTGGTGACGGCGCGCTTGAGTGAACGGTCCGGGCGGACCACCGCGTCGGAGAGGAAGTTCTCGACGGCGACCCAGCCGGGGGCGGATTGATGCTCGATCATGCCCCCAGTGTTCCAGCCGCCCGCGCCCGGCGGTACCCCTCCGGGCGCGCCGTTCCCGCCGGCGTTTCGGCGTCCGGTCCGGCTCAGTACGCCTAGTTTCCCGGCCGGGTTGGGATTTGCGGGCCGGTCCCGCCGGCGCCCTGCCCGTCGATGGCGTTTTCCAGCCGTTCCACCTTGCCGGTCAGCTCGCCGCTGTAGCCCGGCCGGATGTCCGCCTTGAGGACCAGCGAGACGCGCGAACCGTAGGCGCCCACCGCGTCCGTGGCCCGCTTGACGACGTCCATGACCTCGTCCCAGTCGCCCTCGATCTCGGTGAACATGGAACTCGTCCGGTTGGGCAGGCCCGACTCCCGGACGATCCGCACCGCGGCCGCGACGGCGTCGTGGACCGACGCGTCGCCGGGCGCTTGCGCGTTGGCTGGGTCACCGGAGGGTGCTACGGAGAATGCGACCAGCATGTGGTGGTTCCCTTCACTCAGTCAGGACACCGGGGGCGAAAACTTCCGGGCTGTCCGGCACCAGTCTTTCACGCGATTCCAGCCCGGCAGCGGCCGGGGGCACCTCCGCCACCGTCACATAAGTCACTACCCGCCGGTAACAGGTTCGCGCACCCTTCGCGTTGCTACCCTAGGCAAATGAACCGGGCAGTAGACCGCAGGCCGCTCCGCGCAGATGCCGCGCGCAACGTGGACAAAATCATCGCCGCGGCCCGCCAGTGCTTCCGCGAGCACGGCCCCGAGGTGCCGCTGCAGACCATTGCCGTCACCGCCGGCGTGGGTCCCGCCACCCTTTTCCGGAATTTCGCCGACAAGGAAGAGCTGGTGCTCGCTGCCCTGAACCAGCAGCTCCGGCTGCAGGTGGATCCGGCCATCGATGAGGCCCTGGCCGATCCTGACGCCGCCGCAGGGCTCTTTCGGGTCATCGATGCCACGATGCATGTCGCCAGCGAAGAAGCCAACCTGCTGGGAGCTGTCGCGGGCCGGCGCGGGCTGCTGACCGGGATCACGGGCGGTCTGATTGAATCCATCGCCGTGCTGCTGGGCCGGGGCCAGGGGCAGGGCACCCTGCGCAGCGATATTTCCATGACGGACATGATCCGCCTGCTGGCCATGCTGATCGGCGTCGTGGACACCATGGAGCCGGGCTCCGACGCGTGGCGCCGGCCCGTGGCGCTGGTTGAGGACGCCATCCGGACGGAGCGGCCGGACCGGGCGTTGCCGCCGCAGGCCCCGCTGACGGGCACCGCGTTCGACGCCGTTCTCGGCTAGCACCCATAAGCGCCGGTTCCTGCAGGTGCCCCGACAGCCCGGTGCCCGGCGCTAGTCTTCGGCCGGCTTTTCCTTGGCTTCGAGAAGGTGTTGCTGAAGCTTCTCTTCGGCTTCCCGACGGCGGCGGGACATTTCGCGCATTTCACGGGTGGACTCAGCCCCGCCGGAAACATACGGCTCGTGCTGCTTGGTGCGCTGATCCTTGCGCGGCTCCGCGGCCTGCTGCTCCGCGGCCTGCTGCTCTGCGGTCTGCTGCTCCGCGGCCTGCTCGTCGGCAGCCTCCCGGTCGGCAGCCGGCAGCTCGCCGTCGTGTTCAGTCATGTTCGAATGCTCCCATGCGATCCCGGCACCAAGTAGGGACTAAAGACCGTTCCGGCCGCACCCACAGCCGGTCCGCGGCCCAGCGCGGTCAGGCGTCCCACGAACGGGTCAGTCCCAGCCGAGCAGCCGGAGCCCGGCGGCCGCGGCCGCGCCGGCGATCACCACCACCAGGAACGGCGCGCGCAACCACAAGGCGATGGCCGCCGCCGCCAAGGCGCCAAGCCGGGCGTCCAAGACGAGCGACTGGCCGGTGGCCACAGCATTGACCACCGTCAGGGACGCCAGCAGCCCGATTGTCGTGGTCCCGGCAATCCTGGACGTCCGCGGGTTGCGGAGCAGGCTGGCCGGCACCAGGTAGCCGAGCAGCTTCCAGGCGTAGGCGAGCAGGCAGGAGAGCAGCAGCCACATCCAGAGGTTCATGCGTCGTCTCCGGTGCGTTCGCCGCGGGAATCGCGGGCAGGGTCGTGGTGGTGGTGGTGCACGTGGTCCTCCGCGTACGGATCGACGTCCGGTTCCAGGCCCTCGTCGCTGCGGCCGTGGCTGAACCAGCCGATCCCCGCCGCGACCACGGCGGCGACGAGGATCGGCACTCCCGGGGGCACGTACGGCACGGCCAGCACGGTGGCCAGCGCGCAGACCACCGCGATGGCCACAGGTTCCCTGCCTTTCAGCCGCGGCCAGAGCAGGCCTAGGAAGGCCGCCACGGCGGCGCCGTCCAGTCCCCACTGTTTGGGATCCCCGAGTGCCCCGCCGGCCAGTGCGCCGAGGGCGGTGAACAGGTTCCAGAGGACAAAGACGCCGATTCCGGCGGTCCAGAAGCCGCGTTTCTGCTCGTCGGGGTCCGTCTGCCCGGTGCTGGTGGCGGTGGACTCGTCGATGGTCAGCTGGGCCGCGGCAAACTTCCGCCACCCGCGCGGCTGCAGGAGGGCGTTGATCTGCATGCCGTAGATGCCGTTGCGCATGCCCAGCAGCGTCGCGGCACCCATCGCGGCGACGCCGGACCCGCCGCCGGCCACCACACCGATGAAGGCGAACTGCGAGCCGCCGCTGAACAGCAGCAGGCTCAGCGCCATGGTCTGCCAGAAATCCAGGCCTGAGGTTACGGACAGCGCGCCGAAGGAGACGCCGTAGAGGCCGGTGGCGATGCTGATCGACAAACCGATCCGCACCGCCGGTGACTGCAGGATCTTCACGAGCGCCGGTTCCGCCGTGTCAAAGTCCAGGCCCATGCGATGAGGGGCGCCTGGAGCGGGAGCCGCAGGGTGTGCACGCGTCGCCGGCGCGGCGAGCCCTCCGGCCCGTAGGCTTTGCGCAGGGCGTCCACGTGGCCGGCGAGGAAAGCGGCGAACAGCGCCGTGACACAGCCCGCGGCGGCCCTCCGGGTGGCCGGGACCAGGAGCCCGACGGCGGCGGCGGCTTCCAGCAGCCCGCTCACTGCCACCCATTCCTCACGGGCTGCTGAGCAGCAGCGCGCTCAGCAGTGCCGCGGACAGCGTCTGGAGGTCCGGGACGGGCCGGCGAAATGGCATGCAACAACTCAACCACAGCGGCCACGCCGGCCGTAATCCGCGGGGACGCAGGGGATGTGAAGATGTCGGCCCAGGTTCCGTGGAGCGGCCAGGCGGCTACCGTGGGGGCCGGCTGTCCGCCATGAGCTGGGAGAGGACCTGGGCCGGCCAGTTGGTGGTGATTTCCTGGATCCCGAGTTTCCGGCACCGTTCGACGTCGTCCTCGGTGTCGACCGTCCACACCCGGCACCGCAGCCCCGAGGCGAGCCAGCGCTGAACGGCCGGGGCGTGCGTGCGGACGTACCCGATGCCAGGGCCGGCAATGCCCGCCTCGGCCGCAGCCAGGATCCGTTCCCCCTCAGCCTGGGCGGCCTTCATCACGTTGGCCAGCGCCCCGCCGGTCAGGGCACCGAGGCCCAGTTCCTCCCGGATGTCCGCCACATTGACGTCGTCCACGAGCTGGCAGACAGCCGCGGCCGGTACGGACTCCAGGAGGTGTTTTACGGAGTCGGGGCTAAAGCTCATGAAGGAAACCGTGATGTTCTCCAGCATCGACGTCCGCGGATCCCAGCCCTGGGCCCTCAGGACCTCCAGCGCCCGGTCCTCGAGTCTGAGCTGGTACGGGCTCGGGTGTTTGAACTCGATCGCCAGCCCGATCCCGCGGCCGGCCGCGCGCAGGATGTCGAGCAGGTCCGGCAGGGTCAGGAACTGCCCGGACTTGGCGCCGTAGGCCTCCGGGATCCGGGCTCCCTTCCAGGAGGAGAAGTCCAGTTCCTGGAGTTCCTGCAGGGTCCGGTCGGCCACCTGGCCGGTGCCGTCCGAGGTGCGGTCCAGGGTGGCATCGTGCAGGAGCACCACGTGCTGGTCCCGGGTCAGGTGGACATCGCATTCCACGCCGTCGGCGCCGTCGGCGATGGCCTGCAGGTACGCGGCCCGGGTGTGCTCGGCGAAGGTTCCGCTGGCGCCGCGGTGGGCATAGACCAAAGGCCGGGCAGCGGCAGGCTCATCAGTGGTCATGGTGCCACGTTAGCGGAACGTCCGTTTCGGTGGCGGGCTAGGCTGGGCTCATGCAGGTCAATACTGAGTCAACTTCCCTGACCGGCGCCGCGGGACGTCCGGGCGGCGCCCGACCGGGCGGTCCCCCCGGACAGCGTTCCGCTGCCTCCAGCGACGTCGAGAAGGCCGCGGCGCTGCGCCGGATGAAGCTCCTGGCCCTCTCGCTGCTGGTCGTCATGGCGGTGATCTTCATCGTCGCGTTCGCCCTGCAGAAGCAGTATCCGGGGTTCGAATACGTCCGCGCCGCGGCCGAGGGCGGCATGGTCGGTGCCCTCGCGGACTGGTTCGCCGTCACGGCCCTGTTCAAGTACCCCATGGGCATCAAGATCCCGCACACCGCGATCATCCCGCGCCGCAAGGACCAGATCGGCGCCTCGCTGGGCGAATTCGTGGAAACCAATTTCCTCTCCGAACAGGTGGTCCAGGAGAAGCTGGCGTCCGCAGACATTGCGCGCAAGGCCGGCGCCTGGCTGTCCAGCCCCGGCGGCCCGGACCGGGTCGCCAAGGAGGGTGCCGCCGTCATCCGCGGCGCGTTCAAGGTCCTCAACGACGACGACGTCCAGGCCGTGATCGAGTCCATGGTCCGCAAGCACCTGCTCACCCCGCCGTGGGGGCCGCCGGTGGGCCGCCTCGCCGAGCGGATTTTCGACGACGGGCACCACCATGCGCTGGTGGACCTAATGGTGGACCGCACCGTGGACTGGGTGCGGGACAACCAGGAGACGGTCAACAGGCTGGTCACCGACCGGTCCCCGACGTGGGTGCCCTCGTTCGTGGACGGGCTGGTGGGCGACAAAGTGTACGTGGAGATCCTCAAGTTCACCCGCGCCGTGCAGTCCGACCCGCAGCACCAGGTCCGCCTCTCGATCGACAAGTACCTCAAGGAACTCGCGCAGGACCTGCAGCATGATCCCGTCATGATCGCCCGCGCCGAGGGCATCAAGGCCCAGGTGCTCGGCGACCCGGAGGTCCGCGAGCTCGCCTCCCGCACCTGGGACACCATCAAGACGGCCCTGCTCACCGCCGTCGATGACCCGCACAGTGAACTGACCGTCAAGTTCAAGGCGGCCGTGCATGACTTCGGCACCCGGCTGCTGGTCGATCCCGAGCTCGCCGGCAAGGTGAACGCCTGGATCGGCGACGCGGCCGGCTACCTCGTGAAGACCTACCGCTCGGACATCGCGGGGGTCATCACGGACACCGTGGCCCGCTGGGATGCCGAAGAGACGTCGCAGAAGATCGAGCTGCAGGTCGGCAGGGACCTGCAGTTCATCCGGATCAACGGCACGGTGGTGGGCGCCCTGGCCGGGCTGGCCATCTTTACGCTGGCCACCCTGCTGTTCGGCTAGTCCCTGGGCTGCGCTAGGCGGCCGCGACCTTGGCCTTGGTCCTGCCGTGCATGGCGAAGATGGTGAAGACCAGCGCCGCGAGCGCTGTGGCGACGAGCAGCAGCAGCCCGATCGCGTAGCTGTGCGCCACGGCGTCATAGGTGGCGCCCATGATCAGCGGCGGGAAGTAGCCGCCCAGGCCGCCGGCCGCGCTGACCACCCCGCTGATGCTGCCGACCTTGCCCTCCGGCGCGAGCACGCCCACCCAGGCGAATACCCCGCCCGTGCCCAGGCCCAGCGCCGCCGCCATGGCGACGAACGTCAGGCCGGCGGGGACATCACCGTCGGGTTGCAGGTTCACCACCCAGGCGAGGACGGCGACGCCGGCGAGGGCGGCGATCACCACGGGCTTGGGACCGATCTTGTCGGCGAGTACGCCGCCCACCGGCCGCGCCAGCACGGCGGCGAGCGCAAACCCCGCGGTGCGGGCGCCGGCCGCGCTGGGATCGAAGCTGTAGACATCCCGGAGGTACGTGGGCAGATACGTGGCGAAGGAAACGAAGCCACCGAAGAGGACTGCGTAGAGGAAGCACAGCTTCCACGTGACCGGGGTCTTCGCCGCGTCGATCAGCTTGGGCATCACGGGCGCGTTGCTGCGGGTCCAGCCCGGCGCCTCCTTCATTCGGAACCAGATGATGGCGGCCATGACCGCCAGAATCGCGGCGATCAGCAGGTGGGTGGGAACGTAGCCGATGGCGGCGACAAGCCGGGGGTTCAGGAAAGCGGCCAGGGCCGTTCCGCCCATGCCCGCGCCGAAGACGCCGGTGGCGAAACCCCGCCGGGCGGGCTCGTACCAAGCGCTGACGAAGGGGATCCCGACGGCGAAGACGGTTCCGGCGACCCCCAGCAGCACCCCGGCAGCCAGCACCAGGGCGAAGGAGTCGAGGCTGCCGCCGACGGCCACCAGCAGGATCGGGACGATGGAGGCCAGCAGGACAAAAGTGAACATGGCGCGGCCGCCGTACTTGTCCGTCAAGGCGCCGACGACGATCCGCCCCAGCGAGCCGACGAAGACGGGCATGGCCACGAGCACGCCGGTGGTGGCCGGATTGAGGTGCAGATGCTGGGTGTAGAACGCGCTCAGCGTGGCGATGGAGTTCCAGGCCCAGAAGCACACCACGGAGGTCGAGGTGGCGAGCGTCAGATTGAGCGCCCGGCCCGCAGGGGCGGCGACGGGCGGGGACACTGCTCCGGCCACGGCGGTCTCCTTCCTGGTTCAACAGCGGTTCAGCAACGCAGCTTCAGCAACGCAGCTTCAGCGATGGCGCCGGGTCACCGGTTCCTGGTGTCCCGGTCCCGGGTTCCGACGGCGGACCAGCCCCGCCGCGCGCCGGCCGTGGAGCTCCGGGCGCCAGCTGTGCCTTTGGCCCCGGCCCCGCCGGTGTCCCGGTCCCGGGAGCGGTAAACGATGTAGGGGCGGAAGAGGTAGTGGAACGGGGCCGTGAAGGCATGGACCAGGCGCGTGAACGGCCAGATCACGAACAGCGCCATGCCTACCAGGGTGTGCAGGTGGAACGAGAACGGCGCCGCGGCCATCGCCGCGATGTCTGGCTGGAAGATGAACAGCGAACGGAACCACGGGGCCACGGTCTCGCGGTAATTGTGCCCGTGCTCGCCCTCGAAAACACTCGCCAAGGTGGTCCACAGCCCGAACACAATGGCCGCGGTGAGCACCACATACATGGTCTTGTCATTGCCGGTCGTGGCCATGAAGACCGGCCCGGTGGTCCGGCGGCGGTAGATCAGCAGGAGGATCCCGCCCAGCGTTCCCACCCCGGCGATCCCGCCGACCAGCAGGGCGTTGAAGTGGTAGAACT
The DNA here is from genome assembly GCF_056406175.1 of Arthrobacter sp. P1_D12. Lineage (NCBI taxonomy): Bacteria > Bacillati > Actinomycetota > Actinomycetes > Micrococcales > Micrococcaceae > Arthrobacter > Arthrobacter sp. P1_D12. Next base: position 162,120 of record NZ_JBFUAR010000009.1, on the reverse strand, counting down.
CCTGGCTCATCCCGGCCGCCTGGGTCCACGCCATCGGAATGACCAGGCCGAAGAAGTGACCGGCGATCACGGCGAGCAGGCCAAAGTGGAACAACGGGGACGCAATCCTCAGCAGCCTGGACTCATAGAGCTGGGAAGACCTCGTGGTCCAGCCGAACTGGTCGTACTTGTAACGCCAGAGAAGTCCGCCGACCAAGACCACCACCATGACGTAAGGGAGAACGCCCCACACCACGATGTCCAGTGCGGAGAGTCCGACGGCGGATCCGGGTTCCGCTTCGAATGCCAGCATGCTCAGGCCCCCTTCACGGGCAGCAGGCGCGGATCGTACGGGTCCAGGCCCACGGCCTCGGTGGGCGGGCCGTAGCCGGCCATCCGCATGACGGCCTGCTCGTCCGCCGGGGATTTCCCGGGCAGCGTGGCGCAGACGGCCTGCAGGATCCGGGCGTGCGGCAGCTGGTCCCGGAGCAGCCCGAAGCGGAGCATCTCCAGGCTCGCCCGGAAGCGCGTCAGCAGCTCGCGGCCGGCCGCCAGGTCCACCAGCGCGGCGTATTCGAGGACCATCGGGAGGTAGTCGGGCAGTTCGCCGTGGGTGTCCACGAGGATGTCGCTTTGCCGGTAGGTCTTCTTGAAATTGCCCAGAACCTCGCCGCGGCGCCGGGTGTCCCCGTCAGTCCAGTAGGACAGGTGCAGGGCGTGGCGCTTTCCGAGGTCGAACTCGCGCACGTACTGGGACTGGAGCTGGATCGGCGGCGTGGACTCCAGCTGGTCCAGGACCGCCACGAAGTCCGCCGTGGCGCCGGGGAACTCTGCCAGCGCGGCCCGCATCAGCGGGACCCGGCCGGTCAGTTCCTCGTCAGGGTAGGACAGGCACCAGGCCGCAGCGAGGTAGAGGACCTGCTGGCGGCGGGTCATGGCTGCTCCCCCGCCGGAGGGGATTCCGCGGGGCCCGCCGGTTTCGACGGCGGCGGTTCCGCCGGAGGCGGTTTTTCCGGAAGCAACGCCTTTTCCGGAAAAAGCCCGGAGGGTGCTCCGGTGCCGTCCCAGTTCAGCAGGTTCACCCTGCCGCGCAGGGTGGTTTCGCCGGGCGCGGAGCCGGAGGTCTGCCGGTCCCGGAGGGCGTTGAAGGTTTCCACCGCCACGGGGACGGGCCGGCCGCTGGCTTCGCCGAATCGGGCGGTATCCTGCATGCCGGGGCCGCCCTCGAAGTCGAGCGAACAGCCCATTTCCTCGAGGTCGTGGGCCTGTTCCACGTGGGCCTTCGGGATGACGTAGCGCTCCTCGTATTTCGCGATCGCCATCAGCCGGTACATCTCGTACATGCTCTGGCTGTCCATCCCCACGGCCTCCGGGATGGCGTCGTCCGGGTCATCGCCGAGGCTGATGCCGCGCATGAAGGAGCGCATGGCTGCGAGCTTCTTCAGCACCGCGGTGACCCGGTCCGCGTCGCCGGCGGTGAAGAGTTCAGCGAGGTATTCCACCGGGATGCGCAGCGCGTCGATGGCGCCGAAAAGGTTGCCGGTGTCCTCGCCGTCGTGGCCCTGGTCGCGCAGCAGGTCCACCACGGGTGAGAGCGGCGGCACGTACCAGACCATCGGCATGGTCCGGTATTCCGGGTGCAGCGGCAGCGCCACCTTGTAGACCTTGGCCAGGGCGTAGACCGGAGAGCGCCCGGCGGCGTCGATCCAGTCTTCGGGGATGCCCTGGGCCCGGGCCTCGGCCTGGACGGCGGGGTCGTTCGGGTCCAGCAGCACGTCCATCTGGGCGTCGTAGAGTTCCCGGGGGTCCGTGACGGCGGCCGCCGCGGTGACGGCGTCGGCGTCGTACAGGAACAGCCCCAGGTACCGCAGCCGGCCCACGCAGGTCTCGGAGCAGACTGTCGGGAGCCCCACCTCCACCCGCGGGTAGCAGAAGGTGCACTTCTCGGCTTTGCCGGTCTTGTGGTTGAAGTAGATCTTCTTGTAGGGGCAGCCGGTGACGCACTGGCGCCAGCCGCGGCATTTGTCCTGGTCCACCAGCACAATCCCGTCCTCCACCCGCTTGTAGATCGCGCCGGAGGGGCAGGAAGCCATGCAGGACGGGTTCAGGCAGTGCTCGCAGATCCGCGGCAGGTAGAACATGAAGGTTTGTTCGTACGCGAACTTGATCTTGTCCTCGGATTCCCGCCGGACCTTCTCCACGATCGGGTCCAGATGGCCGTTCTCGGCGGAGCCGCCGAGGTCATCGTCCCAGTTCGCGGACCAGGTGATCTTGGTGTCCTCCCCGGTGATCAGGGACTTGGGCCGGGCCACCGGGAAGTCGTCGCCCAGGGGCGCGTCAACGAGGGTCTTGTAGTCGTAGGTCCATGGCTCGTAGTAGTCCTTGAGCTGGGGCTGGACCGGGCTGGCGAAGATCCCGAAGAGCTTCTTGACCCGGCCGCCGGCCTTGAGCACCAGTTTCCCGCGCTTGTTCAGCGCCCAGCCGCCGTGCCACTTCTCCTGGTCCTCGTAGCGGCGCGGATAGCCCTGCCCTGGGCGGGTTTCGACGTTGTTGAACCACACGTATTCGGTGCCGGCACGGTTGGTCCAGGCCTGCTTGCAGGTCACGGAACAGGTGTGGCAGCCGATGCATTTGTCCAGGTTCATGACCATGCCCATTTGGGCCATGACACGCATCAGTACTGCACCTCCTGGGAACGACGCCGGACGGTGGCCACCATGTCGCGCTGGTTTCCGGTGGGGCCAAGGTAGTTGAACGCGTAGGCGAGCTGGGCGTAGCCGCCGATCAGGTGCGAGGGCTTGACCAGCAGCCGGGTCACGGAGTTGTGGATGCCGCCGCGGCGGCCGGTGGCCTCGGACTTGGGCACGTCAATGGTGCGTTCCTGCGCGTGGTGGACGTAGACCACGCCGGCCGGCATCCGGTGGCTGACGATCGCCCGGGCCACCAGGACGCCGTTGATGTTCAGGCACTCCACCCAGTCGTTGTCCTTGACCTCGATGGCCGCCGCGTCGGCGGGGCTCATCCAGACGGTCGGGCCGCCTCGGGAGAGCGAGAGCATCAGCAGGTTGTCCTGGTATTCGGAGTGGATGGACCACTTGGAGTGCGGGGTCAGGTAGCGGACCACCACCTCCAGTTTCCCGTCCTGGCCGAGTTTGGGTTCGCCGAAGAGCCGGTGCATGTCCAGCGGCGGCCGGTAGATCGGCAGGGACTCGCCGATGTCCCGGATCCAGTCGTGGTCCAGGAAGAAGTGCATCCGGCCGGTCAGCGTGTGGAAGGGCTTGAGCCGCTCGACGTTGATGGTGAAGGGCGCATAGCGCCTGCCGCCGGTCTCGGAGCCGGACCATTCCGGCGAGGTGATCACCGGAACAGGGCCGGCCTGGGTCTGGGCGAAAGAGATGAATTTTTCTTCGGAGCCTTCGGCCAGGTCCGCCAGTTTCCTCCCGGTGCGGATTTCCAGGTCCTTGAAGCCCTGCACGGCCAGCGCCCCGTTGGTGGTGCCGGAGAACGCCAGGATGGCCTCGGCCATCTTCGCGTCCGTGTCGATCGCGGGGCGGCCGTCCGCTGCCCCGCCAAGCATCACCCCGTTGGAACGGCTGAGCCGGTCCAACGGGCCGGCAAGTTTGTACGTGACGTTCTTGACCGTGAAGCCCAGTTTGTCCGCCAGCGGCCCGACGGCGGCGAGCTTGTCCGCGATGGCGGTGTAGTCCCGCTCGACGACGGAAAAAATGGGCATGTTCTGACCCGGAACCGCGGGGATGGACATGTCCCGCCAGTCCCGCACAATCCCGCCGGGCTGGGCCAGCTGGCCGGGCGTGTCGTGCTGCAGCGGCACGCTCACCAGGTCCCGGCGGACGCCGAGGTGGGTTTTGGCCTGCCGGGAGAACTCCTGGGCCAGCAGGTGGAAGGTGTCGAAGTCCGTCTTGGTCTCCCACGGCGGGTCAATCGCGGGGGTGAAGGCGTGCACGAACGGGTGCATGTCGGTGGAGGACAGGTCGTGCTTTTCGTACCAGGTGGCGGCCGGGAACACGACGTCGGACAGCAGGGTGGTGGAGGTCATCCGGAAGTCAGCGGAAACCAGCAGGTCCAGCTTCCCTTCGGGCGCCTGCTCATGCCATTTCACATCCTTGGGCTTGAGCCCCTCGGCATGGTCCTGGCCCAGGACATTGTTGTGGGTTCCCAGCAGGTTCCGCAGGAAGTACTCGTTGCCCTTGGCCGAGGAGCCGAACAGGTTGGAGCGCCACAGCACGAGGGTCCGCGGCCAGTTTTCCGGGGCGTCCACGTCCTCGATCGCCGGGTTCAGGGTGCGGCTCTTCAGGGCATCGGCGATGTAGCCGGCGGCGTCCGTCGCGGTGCCGGCGGCGACGGCCGCCCCGGCCTCGTCCGCGAGGTCCAGCGGGTTCCGGTCGAACTGCGGGTAAAACGGCATCCAGCCCAGCCGCGCGGACTGGGCCAGGGCGTCCGCGGTGTGCATGCCGTCCAGGGCCCCGGTGGAGAGCGGGGACTTCAGCGCATCCGCGCAGTAGCCGTCCTGCCGCCACTGGTCCGTGTGCATGTACCAGTAGCCGGTGCCGATCATGGTCCGCGGCGGCCGGGACCAGTCCAGCGCGTTGGCCAGCGACAGCCAGCCGGTGACCGGCCGGGTCTTTTCCTGGCCGACGTAGTGCGCCCAGCCGCCGCCGTTACGGCCCATGCAGCCGGTCAGCATCACCAGGGCCAGCACCGCCCGGTAGGTGGTGTCGCCGTGGAACCACTGGCAGATCCCGGCACCCATGATGATCATGGACCGGCCCTTGGACTGTTCGGCGTTGCGGGCGAATTCGCGGGCCACCCGGATGCAGGCCTGCGCCGGGACGGAGGTGATCTCCTCCTGCCAGGCCGGCGTGTAGGGTGTCGCTGCGTCGTGGTAGCCGGCGGCCCAGTCCCCCGGGAGCCCGTCGCGGCCGACCCCGTACTGGGCCAGCATGAGGTCGAAGACGGTGGTGACCAGCTGGCCTTCCACCTCCAGGACGGGCACGCCGCGGCGGAGCACGCTGCCGTCCCCGCCGGCGTCCTCGAAGCACGGCAGCAGGATCTCGGCGCTTTCCGTTGACACTTCCCGGAGGGACAGCGCCGGTTCGATCGCTCCGAGGTCCAGGTTCCACTTGCCCTCGCCGCTCTCTGAGTAGCGGAAGCCCATGGAGCCGTTGGGGACCGCCGGCAGCCCGGTCTTCTTGTCGAACAGGACCGTGCGGAACGCGGCGTCCTCCGCCCCGGCAGCGGCGGGAAGGTCTTTGGCGGTGAGGAACTTGGCCGGTGTCAGGGAGCCGTCATCGCGCCGTTCGAGACGGACCAGGAACGGCAGGTCGGTGTACTGGCGGACGTAGTCGGCGAAGAACGGCACCTCACGGTCGACGAAGAATTCCTTGAGCATGACGTGCCCCATCGCCATGGCCAGCGCGGCGTCGGTTCCGGCCTGCGCGGGGAGCCATTCGTCGGCGAACTTCGTGTTGTCCGCGTAGTCCGGGCTGACCGTGACCACCTTGGTGCCGCGGTACCGCACCTCGGCCATCCAGTGCGCGTCCGGGGTGCGGGTGACGGGGACGTTGGATCCCCACATCATCAGATAACGGGCGTCCCACCAGTCCCCCGATTCCGGGACGTCGGTCTGGTCCCCGAACACCTGTGGGCTGGCCACGGGGAGGTCTGCGTACCAGTCGTAGAAGGACGTCATCACCCCGCCGATCAGCTGGATGAAGCGGGTCCCCACGGCGTGCGAGACCATGGACATCGCTGGGATGGGCGAGAACCCGGCGCAGCGGTCCGGGCCGTAGGCCTTGATGGTGTTCACGTGCGCGGCGGCGGCGATTTCGATCGCCTCCTGCCAGGAGACCCGCACCAGGCCGCCCTTGCCGCGGGCCTGCTGGTAGCGGCGGCGCCGCTCGGGGTCGCCCACGACGTCGGCAAAGGCCAGCACCGGGTCACCCAGCCGGGCCTTGGCCTCGCGGTACATCTCGACGAGGACGCCCCGCGCATACGGAAAACGCACCCGGGTGGGTGAATAGGTGTACCAGGAGAAGGCCGCGCCGCGCGGGCAGCCCCGCGGCTCGTATTCCGGGCTGTCCGGCCCCACGGAGGGGTAGTCGGTCTGCTGGGATTCCCAGGTGATGATGCCGTCCTTGACGTACACCTTCCAGGAGCAGGAGCCGGTGCAGTTCACCCCGTGCGTGGACCGGACCACCTTGTCGTGGCTCCAGCGGTCCCGGTAGAAGATGTCGCCCTTGCGGCCACCCTCGCGGAACACCGCCCTGCCGTCGTCGGTCTGGTCCCATTTCGTAAAGAATCGGCCCAGCTTCAACATTGCATCCGAGGCGGGCCCGTCCAGCCCCGCCGCGTCTCCGGCAGTCATTCCTTCAAGCTAGGGTGCCCCTTCTGGCCGGAACAGGGCCTTAGGACACCGTGGCATCCCCGGGTCCAATCGGCCCGGGAGCTGCCCGGCCGGCCCCGCAGTTCAGGGCCAGCGGGTCAGGGCCAGCGGTTCAGGCGAAGCTTTCCAGCTCGACGCCGGCAGCCTCCAGCGCCGCACGGATCGCGGTCGCCGCGGCAACGGAGCCGGGGGTGTCGCCCTGGAGGCACAGCGACTGCGGCTCGATCCGGAGCACGGTGCCGTCGACGGCCTCGATTTCGCCCTTTGTGGCGAGCCTGACCGCCCGCTCGGCAACCTGTCCGGCGTCGAGCATCACCGCCCCCACCTCGGTGCGCGGCACGAGGGTGCCGTCGGGGAAGTAGGCACGGTCGGCGAAGGCCTCGGAGAAGACGGGGTGCCCGGCTTCCTTGGCGATTTCCAGCAGGGCTGAGCCGGGGAAGCCGAGGACGGGCAGTCCGGGATCGTAGGCCTGGATAGCGGCGATCACGGCGGAGGCCTGCTCGCCGTCGTGCACGGTGCGGTCGTAGAGCGCCCCGTGCAGCTTGACGTAGTCCACCGAGGCGCCCACGGCATGGGCGACGCCGTCGAGCGCCCCGAGCTGGTAGAGGACCGCGCCGAAGAGATCGTCAAAGGTCATATCCAGCGAGCGCAGGCCAAAGCCGGCCAGGTCCGGGTAGCCGATGTGGGCACCGACGTTGACGTCGAGCTCGTACGCCGCCCGGCAGGTGTCCAGCATGGTCACGGGGTCCCCGGCGTGCATCCCGCAGGCCACGCTGGCGCTCGTGACCAGCGGAAACATCGCGGCGTCGGCGCCCTTGGTCCAGGTCCCGAAGGACTCCCCCAGGTCAGTGTTCAGATCCAAAACGTGCCGCCGTCCTTCGTTGAAGTCTTCGGAGCGCCGCTGCCCCGGGTGCCGCCGTCCGGGCGGCCGCTGTCCTGGGTGCCGCCGCCCGACGCGCCGCCGTCCGGCTGCGCGTCCAGGGAAGTTTCGTAGAGCGCGGCCGGGCCGGTGGTTTCCGCAAGGGCCTGCAGTTCTCCCGGAATCGTGTCCGGGATGGGCCCGAAGGCTTCCTTGGCGTTCGCGACGACCGCATGGCCCATCACCCGGTTGCCCACGCCGCCTACGACGGCGCCGATACCGAAGGGCAGGGCACGGCCCAGCCAGGCTGTGCCCTGGGTCTTGAGCAGGGAGCGCAGGAACATCGTCTGCATCTTGGCCCGCACTGTACCGAAGCCGGCGAGAGGGACGCGGCGGGTGAAGGCCGCGGTCCACGCCTGGGTGGGCCCCTTGCCCCGGCCCGCCGCCTGTCCGCTCAGCGAGCTCAGCAGCTGGGTGCCTTCCTCGCCCAGCATGACCGCCATGACCAGGGTGCTGGCTCTGTCCGGGTCCACCATCCGGATGCCGTGCAGTTCAGCAAGAGCCGTGGAATACAGTGCGGTGGCTTCGAGGAACCCGACTGCTGCGGCGGCCGAGAGACCCAGTGCGGCCGCAGTTCCGACGCCCGGAATCACGGCGGCCCCGCCGACCAGCGCACCGCCGCCGGTGACGGCCAGCAGGTAGTCGCGCTCCAGGATGGCGGCGAGCTGCGCCGCGGTGGCGTGCGGATGCCTGCGCTGAAGCCTGCGGATATTGGCCAGCACCAGCGGCCGCTGGACTTCAACCGCCCGCAGGAGCACCTTGTGCAGGCCGGGCCGGGGCTGGCCTGCGGCGTCGAACATCGCGCTGTGGGCTGTTTCCTGGGCAATCTTCATTGCCGGGTTGCTGCGCTTGGCCATGATCGCCTCTCGTCGGAACCATAAAACTAAGTGCACTTAACACTACACACGGGCAGGCAGGCGGGGTCGCCGCTGCGCCCCGGAGGGGTCTCAGCCCGGCCGCGCGGCTGGCTACTAGACTGGGCCCATGCCCGCCCTGCGAGCCCTCCGCCCCTTCGCGCACCGGGAGTACCGCGTGCTGATCACGGCGCTGGCCATCTCCATCTTCGGTTCCGGGATGTGGGCCGTCGCGATGGTCTACGAGGTGATCCACCTGGGCGGCGGACCGCTGGAGCTTTCGGTCGTGGCTGCGGCGGGCAGCGTCGGGCTGGTGACGTTTCTGCTGGCCGGCGGCATCGCCGCGGACCGTTTGCCCCAGCGGCTCCTGATCATCGCGGTCGAGGGCGCCAACCTCGCCGTCGTTGCCGCTGTCAGCGGGCTGGCCCTGGCCGGCTTGCTCGAGCTGTGGCATCTCGCGCTGGGGGCCTTCGTGCTCGGCGTCGGGGCTGCGTTCTTCTTCCCCGCCTACTCCGCCATCCTGCCGCGGATCCTGCCGCCCGAGGACCTGCTGGCGGCCAACGGCCTGGAAGGCACCATGCGGCCGCTGTTGCAGCAGGCCGCCGGACCGGCCGTTGCGGGCATCCTGGTGGCGGCCCTGTCCCCCGCCTACGCCGTCACCGGAGTGGCGGCCTGCCATCTGGTGGCCTTCTGCATCCTGAACCTCCTCCACCGCCAGCCCGCGGCAGGGGTCCCGGTCAGCGGAGAGGCTACCGAATCTGGCCAGTCGCGGGCCAAGGCGTCCCTGCGCCACGATCTCCGCGAGGGCGTCAGCTACACCGTCCGGACGCTCTGGCTGCTGTGGACCCTGCTCTGGGCCTGCATTTCGGTGCTGTTCCTGATCGGCCCCATCGAGGTCCTGATCCCCTTCGTGGTCCGGGACCAGCTCGGCGGGGACGCGCGCATGTTCGGTTTCCTGCTCGCCATCATGGGCGTGGGCGGTGCCGCAGCCTCGCTGGCCACGGCTTCTTTTCCCCTCCCGCGCCGCTACCTCACCGTGATGATGGTGTCCTGGGGAGCGGGAAGCCTGCCGATCGCCGCCGTCGGAATCATGGACAGTTTCTGGGCCGTGGCCGCCGCCCTCTTCATCTTCGGCGCCACCGGCGGCGTGGGCATGGTGATCTGGGGAACATTGCTCCAGCGCCGGGTGCCGCCGCATCTGCTGGGCCGCATCTCGAGCCTGGACTTCTTTGTATCCCTGGCCCTCATGCCGGTCTCCATGGCACTCGCCGGGCCGGCCGCCGAGGTGCTGCCGGTGTGGCTGATCTTCCTCGTCGCCGGGACCGTGTGCCCGGCGATGGCCGTCGTCGCGATGGCCGTGGCGCGGATGCCGGCCGATGAACTGGCCCACCCCCTTGCCGGCGGTGAGGAGCCCGCCGACGCCCCGACCCCTGCCGAATCCTCCGGACCAGGGCAGCCCGGCCCGGTTTAGACTGCGGCGCGCACCACCGGGATCGACGACGTCGGAAGGCCGCTGGGGAAGATGGTCGGTTCCGGGGCGGTGACGGGCGCCAGCGGGACCCGGACCGGGCCGCCGTCGACCGTGAGCAGTTCCCCGCGCACGTCGACCTCCAGCGGCGCGCCGTCGCGGACGGTCAGGCTGATCGAATCCTGCTCGAGCCCGACGTGCAGGAGCCTGCCCTGGATCTTCAGGTGGAACTCGAGGCCGTCCCATTCGGCAGGCAACCGGGGATCGAAGTACGGCACCGCGCCCTGGTCCCGCAGCCCGGCGAAGCCGCTCACCAGCGAGCTCCACACCCCGCCGGTGGAGGCGATGTGGACGCCGTCGATCGTGTTGCCGTGGGTGTCGTCGAGGTCGATGAACAGGGCGTGGGTGAAGTGGTCCAGCGCGGCCTTGCCATAGCCGACCTCGGCCGCCATGATGCCCTGGACGCAGGCGGACAGCGTGGAGTCGCCCGTGGTGATGGGGTCGTAGAAATCGAAGGCGCGCCGCTTTTCCTCGGCGGTGAAGTCCTGCCACTGCAGGAACATGGCCAGCACGGTGTCGGCCTGCTTAAGGACCTGGTGCCGGTAGATCACCAACGGGTGGAAGTGCAGCAGGAGCGGGTACTTGGACCGGGGCGTGGTCCAGTCCCACGGTTCCAGCGTCATGAAGTCGTTGTCCTGGGAATGGACCTGGAGGTCCTCGTCGTAGGGCAGCTGCATGCGGTTGGCTGCCTGCTCCCAGAGCTGGCGTTCGGCGTCGTCGATCTCCGGGTGGTCCAGCGCCGCCGCGGCGCGCAGGTTGAAGCGCGCCATGACGTTCGTGTACAGGTTGTCGTTGACGACGGCGGTGTACTCGTCGGGGCCCGTGACGCCGTGGATGTGGAACAGTCCGTCCTTGCCGAAGAAGCCGAGTGAGACCCACATCCGTGCAGTCTCGATCAGCAGATCGGAGCCTAGGGTGGCCTGGAACTCGGCGTCCCCGCTGGCCCAGATGTACCGGTTGGTCGCGAAGGCGATCGCGGCGGCGATGTGGAACTGTGCTGTGCCGGCCGCGTAGTAGGCGCTGGCCTCGAGTCCGTTGATGGTGCGCCAGGGGAAGAGCGCGCCGTCGACGCTGAGTTCCTTGGCGCGGATCTTCGCCTCGGGCAGGAGGTCGTGGCGGAATTCCAGGACCTGGCGGGCGTTGCCCGGGTTCGTGTAGGTCAGGTAGGGCAGCAGGTACACCTCCTGGTCCCAGAAGTAGTGGCCGTCGTAGCCGGAGCCGGACACGCCCTTGGCCGGGATGCCGGCCACATCGGCGCAGGCCGTGGCCTGCGCGAGCTGGAAGAGGTTCCAGCGCACCCCCTGCTGGAGCTCGGTCTGGCCCGCCAGGACGATGTCGCCCGTGCTCCAGTAGGCGCGGTAGTGGTCCTCGCTCTCGGCGAAGATCTCGCTGACCGGCTTGAGGCTGGCTTCGGCACTGTCGGCGAGGTCCTCGGCGGCCTGGCCCACGGCGTAGCTGACGCTCTTCTCCAACAGGAACGGTGCGTCCGCGCTGACGGCGAGCACGTAGCGCACGCTGCTGTCGTCCTGGTCCACCTGGGTGTCGAACGGCTGCACGCCGGCCGAGGTCCAGTGATCCACGGCCATCCCGAGCCGCTGCTTGGATTCCGAGGCTTCCCAGGACAGGCGCAGGGAGCCGTCCCCGCCGTCGAGCCGAAGGGGCAGCAGCACGCGGCCGGCGTGCCGGCCGGCGCGGCGCGGATCATGGGCGGAGTGGTCCTCCACCGGCTGGTCCTGGCGGTTGATGACCGAGGACGTGACGTCCGCGGAGATATCCCGGTCGGCCGCCACTTCGAGGCTGATGCCCAGCGCCCCGCGGGTTGCGTAACCGACGGCGCGCCGTTCCGTGGTGGTCACGGTCGCACCGGAACGGCACTGCCAGGTGATCCGGCACTCGTAGATACCCGTGGCGAAATCCACCGACCGGCGGTAGTCCAGCACGGTGGACTCCTCCAGGCTCAGCGGCTCGCCGTCGATGATGACGGTGAAGTTGTTGGCGTCCGGGACGTAGAGGATCCGCTGGCCGGTGCGGGCGAAGCCGTACGCGTTTTCCGCGTGCTTGATGTCCCAGGTCTCGTGGAAGCCGTTGATGAAGCTTCCCGGAAGTTCGGCGTCCGCGGCACCCCAGTGCGCGCCGCGGATGCCCAGGTGCCCGTTGCCGAGGCTGAACAGGGTCTCCAGGGTGCCGGCATTGCCGGGGAGGTGAACGGTCTCGACCAGCTGCCAGGGATCGTTGGGGAACCGGGCGCGGTCCGAGGTGATGAGAGCCATGGTTTGGGGGGTTCCTTCGGCGGGAGTGGCAGTGGGTTGGGCGGTGGGGTGAGCGGGCCGGGCTAGAGCAGTTCGGCGAGGTCGTTGACCACGACCGTGGCCCCGGCGTCGAGCAGGGTCTGCCGGCCGGCGCCGCGGTCGACGCCGATCACCGAGCGGAAGTCTCCCGCGCTGCCGGCCTGGACGCCGGAGACGGCATCCTCCACCACGACGCACTCCTGGCTCGGCAGGCCCAAGAGCCGCGCGGCGTATTCGTAGGTGGCCGGGCTGGGCTTGCCGGGCAGTCCCTCGGCGACGGCGACGACGCCGTCGACCACCACCGGGAAGTAGTCGGACAGGCCGGCAGCCTTCAGCACGGCAGGGGCATTGCGGGAAGAGGAGACGACGGCGAGCTTGAGCCCGCGGGCCAGCGCGGCCTCAACCAGCCGGACGGAGCCCTCGTACGGCTGGACTCCACCGGCCTCGACGATGTCGTTGAAGACCTTATTCTTGCGGTTGCCGAGTCCGTGGACCGTGTCATGCGCGGGCTCGTCGTTCACCGGGCCCTCGGGCAGCACAATCCCGCGGGAGGCCAGGAAGTCCCGGACCCCGTCAAACCGCGGCTTGCCGTCGATGTGGTCGAAATAGTCGCTCTCACGGTACGGCTCAGCACCGGGGACCGAGGCCAGGAAGCCGTCAAAGAGCTGCTTCCAGGCGTGCTCGTGCACCACGGCGGTGGGGGTCAGGACGCCGTCGAGGTCAAAAAGGATGGCGGTTGCACCGGAGAGCGCACCGGCGAGGCCGGAGGTGTCGGGAACTACAGTCATGAGTCGAGGTCCTTTCAGACGACGGGCAGGCAAGACGGTTTGGTCAAAGCGATGGTCTAAGGCAGGCAGTTCAGGGCTGCTCGTTTGGGGCCGTTCCGGCGTCGGACGCCGTGCGGATCAGCGTCGGCGTGTGCCGGTGCGCTCTACGAATGTGGTGTCCGGCAGATGGTTCGACGGCGGACTGGCAGGCGGCGGATTGGCAAGTCCTGAGCGATGAAGTCTTTCAATCAGCAGGTTGGCCGCGAACGCGCCCTGGTCGGCCAGTGGCTGGGCAATTGTGGTCAGGCCCAGGAACCAACTCATCTGATGATCGTCTATTCCTATGATGGACACGTTTTCCGGCGCTGACAAACCGGGCTCCCGAATGGCCATGAGCACACAGCAGGCTGTCCCGTCGCAACGAGCGAGGATCGCGGACGGCATCCCTGGGTTTTCCACAGGCTCCACCATGGCCAGCCGGCCGCCTTCGATGCCGGAGCCGGCGTCGAGCACGAGGTCCGGAGGAGACGGTGCAGATGGAGAGTCCGGGGAGCGCGGGGACGTCCTGGATGCTCACGCGCGGGGTGTTGGCCTGCGGCACGGGCTCAGCCCTTTCTTCCCCCCGAAGTAGTGGGCCCGGTGTTCATGGCCGAGGTCGATTGTAAGCGCTTACATATTTGGCATGCAAGTGGATGATCCGGAGTTTGGCAGCGGATTGGGAGCGGGTTGGCAGGCCCGCTTGGCCGGGGGTTGGCAGGGCCCGGCGGGCGTCCTGGTCAGCGCCCGGTCGGCGCCTTGGTAGCGCCTTGGTCACGCAGGATGTAGCGCCCGGTCAGCGCCTTGGTAGCGCCTTGGTCACGCAGGATGTAGCGCCCGGTCAGCGCCCGGTCAGCGCAGGACGTAGTGCCGCAGGAACGCGCTGACGTCCACGAGTTCGGGCTTCGAAATCGTGTGGCCCATGCCCGGATAAGTCCTGGCCGTGAGCTGGGTATTCCGGTTCAGCCACGCCTCGGTGTGCTCGGTAGCCGCGTCGTTGATGACGACGTCGCCCTTGTCCCGGCCCCAAAAGAACGGCGGCCGGGCGGTGAACGATTCGCTCATCGCCAGCAGTTCGTTGTCCAGGACAAAACCCGAGAGCCCCACAGCTGCGCGGAATTGTTCCGGCCGGAGCCGCAGGAGCGTGCTGGCCATCGCCATCCCCTGCGAAAATCCGAACAGGCTGACGCTGCTGTGCCGGGCTTTGACCGACTCAATCCAGGCGAAGACCGCGTTCGTGGAGGCGATGACGTCGGCAAAGTCGTGGGTGAGGAAATAGTCCAGCAGGAACCAGCCGTAGTGGTCTCCAATGTCCTTGGGTCCACGCAGGGCGGCGCAGCTGAACTCGGGCGGCAGGGAAGCGAACAGCTTGGACATGCGGAATTCGTCCGTACCGTAGCCGTGCAGCATCACCAGCAGCGGGGTGCCACCGCGTTCGTGTTCGGGTTTCGACCAGATCACCGTCTCCATTGGCTCAGCCTATCCAGCACCGCCACGCGTCCCGCCCCGCACGGGCCGCGCTCCGCGGTTTCCGCGGCGTAAGCGGACCTCCGCCCCCCCCGGATCCGTGGCGCATCCGTCCGGAAAAGGCGCGGCTGGCCGAAACCGGCGCGGAAATTTCCCCGCGGGGCGGAGGGCGCTTCATTGAAACAGCCGGGGCGGGGTTGTAGCGTGACGCTGGACAGCATGCTTACCATCATCAGCCCGCCCCCGGGCATCAAGGAGCACGTTATGAGAATCGGTTCCGCAATCTTCCTCATCGCCATCGGCGCCATCCTCGCCTGGGCCGTCGCCCCGGGGCTGATCCCCAATGTGAACCAGGCCATGATCGGCTACATCCTGATGGCGGTCGGCGTGCTTGGACTCATCGCTTCTCTCGTCCTCGCCGGCCCAGGACGGGGCCGCACGCGCCGGGTCAGCGAAAGCCGCACGGTAGTGGACCCCAACACCGGCGAGACCATCACCCGCAATGAGAGCCGCGACGCAGGCATCTGAGATTTCCCCGCACCCACTAAGCGGCGCGGAATCCAACGACCCGGAAGCCGGGCCGGACCTCGAGGTCGGGCCCGGCTTCCGCCATCCGGGCCCACTCCCCGGCCCGACCACTGGACATGTCCCCCGGCGCCCGCCCCGCAACCACCCCAACCGCAGCACATGCCCAACCCCCGCGGCAGCCCATGGACATATCCCCCAAATGCCCACTCCGCGGCCCGAACACTGGACATGCCCCCAGATGCCCGGCCCGCAACCACACCAAGCGCAGCACATGCCCAACCCCCGCGGCAGCCCATGGACATATCCCCCAAGTGCCCACTCCGCGGCCCGAACACTGGACATGTCCCCGGCGGGACCGGCCCGGCCACTGGGCATGTCCCGCGGCGAAAGCCCACCCTTCTGCGTTCATGTGGTTTTTCATTGACAAACCAACAAGAACAAAGATAAAGTCAAATAATTCCACTTCATGTGACGGGAGTCACCGAAGCGGCCGGGGCGCATTTCCAGCCCAACGCACGGCCAGAACAGAAAACAAGTCAGACGCAGTACGCAATGGAGGGTAAGTGTTCGCCGAAGAACGCCAGCAGCTGATCGTGGGGCTCATCTACGCCAGCGGCCGGGCCAGTGTCACGGACCTGGCCGAGCGTTTCAGCATCACCACCGAAACCATCCGCCGGGACCTCGCCGCCCTGGAAGCCTCCGGAAGCGTCCGCCGGGTGCACGGCGGCGCGGTCTCCCCGGACCGCTTCAGCACCACGGAAGAAAGCATCCTGGAACGGACCGTCCAGCGGCAGCCCGAGAAGACCCGGATCGCCGAGGCCGCCCTGGCCCTCATTCCCCAGGGCCTCACCGGCAGCATCCTGATCGATGCCGGCTCCACCACGGAGGCCCTCGCCGAACTCCTGTCCGCCCGGGCCGCCGGAGCCGCCGCGCAGGGCACCGTTGCGGCATCTGGGTCCGACGCCGAACTCGTCGTCATCACCCACTCCCTGCCCATCGCGTCCCGGCTGTCCGGCGGACCCGGGATCGCCCTGCACCTGCTCGGCGGCAAGGTCCGCGGCCTGACCCAGGCCGCGGTCGGCCAGTCCACGGTGGAAGCCGCCCGCCGGATCCGCCCGGACATCGCCTTCATCGGCACCAACGGCATCCATGCAGCCTTCGGGCTGAGCACACCCGATCCTGAAGAAGCCGCTGTCAAGGCTGCCTTCGTCCAATCAGCGCGCCGCATTGTAGTGCTGGCTGACTCCTCCAAGCTGGACGCGGAAACGCTGGTCCAGTTCGCCTCGTTGAAAGATCTGGACACCGTGATCACAGACTCGCAACCCAGCCGGGAACTCGCCGACGCCCTTGCGGAAGCCGGAGTGGAGGTGGTGGTCGCGTGATTGTCACCCTCACCGCCAACCCCAGCCTGGACCGCACCGTGGCGCTGCCCGGCCCCCTCCTCCGCGGGGAAGTTCAGCGGGCCATCTCCGTCCGCCAGGAATCCGGCGGCAAGGGAGTCAACGTCTCCCGCGCCCTCGTCGCGTCGGGGCTGAAGACAGTCGCCGTTCTCCCCGGCGCCGAGGCCGACCCCGTCCTCACCGGTCTGCGGGAGACCGACGTTCCGTTCGCGGCCCTGCCGATTGGCGAGCCGCTGCGCAGCAACGTGGCCCTCACCGAGCCCGGCGGCGTCACCACCAAGATCAATGAACCCGGACCGGCCCTCAGCGAGGACCAGCAGGAGGCCCTGATCAGCCTGCTGCTGGACCACGCCCGCGGTGCCGCCTGGGTAGTCCTGGCCGGCTCGCTCCCACCCGGGGTCCCGGCCGACTTCTACGCGACCGTCACCCGGCGGCTGCGTTCCCTGTTCGACGGCGAGGCCGCACCACGGGTCGCCGTCGATTCATCCGGCGAACCCCTCGCCGCAGCGGTCTCCGGCGACACCTCGGGAAAACCGGACCTCTTGAAACCCAACGCCGAGGAACTGGTGGAACTGGCTGCCGCAGCCGGTTTCGCCACGAACAAGTCCGCCGAGGAGCTCGAAGCGGACCCGGAAGCTGCAGCAGCTGCCGCCTCCGCCGTCGTGCGCTCCGGAGTGGGTGCCGTACTGGCCACCCTCGGCTCCAAGGGTGCCGTTCTTGTGACGGCCGACGGCGCGTGGCTGGCCACGCACCCGCCGGTCACCGCGGTCAGCACTGTCGGCGCCGGCGATTCCTCGCTGGCCGGATACCTGCTCGCATCCAGCCAGGGCGCCGCCCCGGTCGATTGCCTCCGTCAGGCGGTGGCCCATGGTGCCGCCGCCGCTTCCCTGCCTGGCTCCACTGTCCCGGCAGTCAACCAAACCACCCCTGATGCCGTAACCATCACGGCCCTCCGGAAGGATTGACAGTGACACAGCTCATTACTACCGAACTGGTCGAGCTCGACCAGAATCTGGGCAGCTCGCCCGAGGACGTGATCCGGCATCTGGCAGGCAGGGTTGCAGCCACCGGACGCGCCACCGAGGCCGAAGGGCTTTTCGCCGACGCCTACGCCCGGGAATCCAAGACCGCCACGGGCGTCCCGGGCGGCATCGCGATCCCGCACTGCCGTTCGACGGCGGTCACCGAACCCACTCTGGCGATGGCGCGGCTGTCCCAGCCGGTCGACTTCGGCGCCAAGGACGGGCCCGCGGACATCATCTTCTTCATCGCCGCTCCCGAGGGCGCGGACCAGGACCACTTGAAGCTGCTTTCGAAGCTGGCGCGGTCGCTGATCAAGAAGGACTTCACGGCCAGCCTGCGCGCCGCGACCTCCCAGGCGGAAATTGTCGACCTCGTCGACGCCGCCCTGGCGGACAAGCCGGCCGCCCACACCGCTGCCGAAGCGACCGGCGCCGCATCCGCGGCCGGCGCCACAGCCGCGGCGGCCGCAACCGGTGAAGGTGCCGGCGCGGCGAAGGCCAAGGGGCCCAAGCGCCTCGTCGCCGTCACCGCGTGCCCCACCGGCATCGCCCACACCTACATGGCCGCCGACTCGCTCGTCGCCGCGGCCAAGGAGGTCGGCGTGGACCTGCAGGTCGAAACCCAGGGATCCTCCGGCGCCAAGGCCCTCGACCCCGCCGTGATCGCCGCCGCCGATGCCGTGATCTTCGCCGTGGACGTCGACGTGCGCGGCAAGGAGCGCTTCGCCGGCATGCCGGTGATCAACGCGCCGGTCAAGCGCGGCATCGACGAACCGGACAAGATGGTCGCCGAGGCTCTCGCCGCAGCGGACAACCCGCACGCCCACCGCGTGCCCCACTTCGGCGCCGAGGAGCAGGCCGAGATGGCCGCCGAGGAAAAGAGTGAGCACATCGGCACGAAGCTGAAGAAGGCCCTCCTGACCGGTGTCAGCTACATGATCCCGTTCGTGGCTGGCGGCGGTCTGCTGATCGCCCTCGGCTTCCTGCTGGGTGGCTACAACATCACCGCCTTCGCGGACAAGATCCTGGCGGAGAACAGCCTCACTAACCTGCCCACCGCGTACCCGGAACTGGCCTGGGGCCCGCTGGGCGCCTACCTGGGGGCCGTGCTCTTCAAGATCGGCGCCCTGTCCCTGGGCTTCCTCGTACCCGCGCTGGCCGGCTACATCGCCTACGCCATTGCTGACCGGCCCGGCATCGCCCCGGGCTTCGTTTCCGGCGCCGTTGCCGTCTTCATGGGTGCCGGGTTCCTCGGCGGCATCGTGGGCGGCCTGATCGCCGGCTACGTGGCCCATTCGATCGGCAAGCTTAAAGTGGCCCGCTGGCTGCGCGGACTGATGCCGGTGGTCGTTATCCCGCTCGTGGCGTCGCTCGCGGCGTCGGGCCTGTTGTTCGTGTTCCTGGGCGCCTACATCGCCCGGGTCACTGTCGGGCTCAACGAGTTCCTGTCCGGCCTCACCGGTGCCAGCGCCATCGCCCTGGGCGTCATCCTGGGCCTGATGATGTGCTTCGACCTCGGCGGTCCCGTCAACAAGGTTGCCTATTCCTTCGCAGTCGCCGGCCTGGGCGCAGCCTCCATCACCAACCAGGCCCCGTGGCAGATCATGGCGGCCGTCATGGCCGCCGGCATGGTCCCGCCACTGGCCATGGCGTTGGCCGCGACCGTGCTGAACAAGAGGCTCTTCAGCCTTGCGGAACAGGAAAACGGCAAGGCTGCCTGGCTGCTGGGGGCCTCCTTCATCACCGAAGGCGCCATCCCGTTCGCCGCCGCTGACCCGCTCCGCGTCATCCCCGCCAGCATGCTCGGCGGCGCCGTGACCGGTGCCATCTCGATGGCGGCCGGCGTGGGCTCGAAGGCCCCCCACGGCGGAATCTTCGTCTTCTTCGCGATCGATTCGTTCCTGTGGTTCTGCATCGCCATTGCGGCCGGTACCGTTGTCGGCGCCTTCGCCGTGATCGGGCTCAAGCGCTGGGCAGTCAAGAAGCCGGTTGATACGGTGGAAACGGTTCCCGTAGCCGCCTGAACCAGGACGCTTTTCCCAGCAGATACTCACAGCTGACAAACACCCAAGCTGACTTCAAGGAGCAGAAATGACCGAACGTAACGCCACCATTGCCAGCCGGGTCGGGCTGCACGCCCGTCCGGCCGCCATCTTCGCCGAGGCTGCAGGCGAGTTCGACAACCTCGAGATCACGATTGCCCGGCTGGGCGAGCCGGAGGACGAGGCGATGGACGCCGCCAGCATCCTGTCGCTGATGAGCCTCGGCGCATCGCACGGCGAAGTTGTGGTGTTGCGTGCCGAAGGGGAGGGCGCCGACGCCGCACTTGACCGCCTCGTGCAGATCCTTGAGACGGATCACGACGCCGAATAGCCTCACCTTCCGGCCCCGCGCCGGAACACCGGCAGCTTCAGTTGGCCCGGCCGCCCCCGATCAGGGGCCGGCCGGGCCTTCGCGTTGCCTGCCGCGTTGCTCTGGCGGCGGACCGTCAGGGCAACTTTTATAAGGGGCCTTAGCAAATGCTTGTCACGGCCCCGAGGCGCGGCTAGTTTGGAATCCCCGGCGGCACCGACCGCGGGCCGCCGCCCATGTGGTTCCCGGCCGAAGGAGATGATCGCGCAGCCATGCCAACGAAGAAGGGCGAGCCCCAAGGCTCAGAGAGCCCCAGCATCAAGGACCCCGAGTTCTATGAGAAGTTGCTCGAGGACGGCGCCTCCAAGCAAAAAGCCGCCAGGATCTCCAACGCCGCCGCCAAGCGGGGCCGTTCCTCGGTCGGCCGCAAGGGCGGCAAGGCCGGAGACTACGAGGACTGGACGGTGCCGCAGCTGAAGGCACGCGCCAAGGATATCGGCCTCAAAGGCTACTCGGCCAAGAAGAAGAGCGAACTCATCTCCGCCCTGCGGAACTCCTGATTAACGTGCACGACGGCGCCAGCCGGCATCCGGGCTCAGGCACGCTTTCGCGCCGGCTTCGACGCCGTCACTTTAGGCGCCGCTTCAGTCTTGGAAGCCGCCGCAGTCTTCGAACCAGTCCTGGTTGCCGCCGTCTTGGCGGCCGTGGATTTAGTGCCTGTGGACTTGGCTGCCGCCGTCGTGGCGGAGGTCCTCGGGGCGGCCTTCGCAGCAGAACCGGAGTCCCCGGCAGGAGTCTCCGCCGGCCCACCGCCGCGCTTTTTCTCGATGCTGCGCTTGAGGGCTTCCATCAGGTCGATAACTTCGCCCTCGCCGGCCTCGGCGGGGACGCCGAAGGTCTCCTCCGTGTCCAGCGACTCCCCCTTGTCCAGCTTGGCCTCAATCAGCTGGCGCAACTGCTCCTGGTAATCGTCCGTGAACTGGTCCGGCTCAAAGTCGGAGGCCATCGAGTCAACCAGGGCCGCGGACATCTCGCGTTCCTGCGCCGAGATCCGGATGGAGGTCTCGAGTGCGGGAAAGCTGGCCTCACGGACCTCGTCGGCCCACAGCAGCGACTGCAGCACCAGGACCTCGTCACGAATCCTCAGCGCGCCAAGCCGGGTCTTGTCCCGCAGCGCGAACTGCACAATTGCCACCCGGTCCGTGTCCTCGAGGGCGCGCCGCAGCAGCACATACGCCTTGGGCGACTTGGAGTCGGGTTCAAGGTAATAGCTCTTTTCAAACATCATCGGATCGAGCTGGTCGACCGGGACGAACTGGACCACTTCGATTTCGTGGCTGTTTTCCGCCGGGATGGACTTGAGCTCGTCGCGCGTCAGGACCACCGTGCGGCCGTCGTCCTCGTAGGCCTTGTCGATGTCCTCGTAGTCGATGATCTTGCTGCAGACCTCGCAACGGCGCTGGTAGCGGATCCGGCCGCCGTCGGCGTTGTGGACCTGGTGGAGGCTGATGTCGTGGTCCTCGGTGGCGCTGTAGACCTTGACCGGCACGTTGACCAGCCCGAACGCTATTGCGCCTTTCCAGATGGCTCTCATGGATCAAGTGAACATCACAGTTGCGCGGAGGTGAAGGGTTTTGCCCAACGGTAAGGAACGCGTCCGCGTGGACGGACGCGAACTGGTGCTCACCAACCTGGAAAAAATCATGTACCCGGAGACGGGCACCACCAAGGCCGACGTCCTGGCCTACTACGCCGCCGTCGCGCCGGTGCTGATCCCCGCCGCCCGCAACCGGCCGGCCACGCGGAAGCGCTGGGTCCACGGCGTCGGGACCGCAGATGCCCCCGGGGACATGTTCTTCCAGAAGCACCTGGACCATTCAACGCCCGGCTGGGTGCCCCGTGCCGCCATCACGCACAAGGACCGGACCATCCAATATCCCCTGGTCAATGATCCCGCCACCCTCACCTGGCTGGCCCAGATCGCGGCCCTGGAGATCCACGTGCCGCAGTGGCGGGTTGACTCCCACGGCAACGCCATGCCGCCCGACCGGCTGGTGCTGGACCTGGACCCGGGCGAGGGCGCGGGTCTGGCGCAGTGCGTGGAGGTGGCCAGGTTGGCCCGCACCATCCTCCAGGACGTTGGTCTGGACCCCGTGCCGGTGACGAGCGGCAGTAAGGGCATCCACCTCTACGCGGCCCTGGACGGGTCCCAGAGCTCGGACCGGATTTCCGACTTCGCCCGCGAACTGGCCCGCTCGCTCGAGGCAGACCACCCGGATCTCGCTGTCAGTGACATGAAAAAGACCCTGCGCACGGGCAAGGTGCTGGTGGACTGGAGCCAGAACAACGCCGCCAAGACCACCATCGTGCCGTACTCGCTGCGCGGCCGGCTCCGGCCTACGGTGGCCGCCCCGCGGACATGGAGGGAACTCAGCTCCGCGTCGCTGCACCAGCTGGATTTCCAGGAGGTGATGAAGCGCGTCGCAGCCGGCAAGGATCCGTTCGCCCCGGTTTCCGGCGGCCGGCACGGCGCCGGAGCCCCGGCGCACGCGCCGGACCACCGGGCGGACCACCGGCTCAGCGGACTGGCAGAAATCTCTCCCGAGCCGGCCGGCGACGGCGGCGACACCGATCCGCGGCTGGAAAAGTACCGCACCAAACGGGACAGGTCGGCCACTCCCGAGCCCTTCACCGCGGACCGGCACCACGCCGGGGACGACGGCGGGACACGCCGGGAGAAGTTCGTCATCCAGGAGCACCACGCCAGCCGGCTGCACTACGACTTCCGGCTGGAACGCGACGGCGTGCTGGTGTCCTGGGCGCTGCCCAAGGGCGTCCCGACCAGCAAAACCAAGAACCACCTCGCGGTCCAGACCGAGGACCACCCGCTGGACTACGCCGACTTCGAGGGTGACATTCCCAAGGGCCAGTACGGCGCCGGGACGGTCAGCATCTGGGACCACGGACACTACGAATGCGAAAAATGGATCGCGGGCAAGGAGGTCATCGCCACCCTGACCGGAGCGGAGGGCGGCGGCCTCGGCGGACCGCGCAGGTTCGCCCTGATCCACACCGGCCGGGCCGATGACCAGTGGCTGATCCACCTGATGGACCCCGCGGGCCCGCAAGGCCGTCCCGGGCCGCCGCGCCCGGCCGGCACGGCGGACAATACGGAGAAAGACACCGACGAGGCCGCGGACGACGGCGGGGAGGACGGCTCAGCGGACGGCCGCGGCCACGGCGAGGGCGGAGCGGAAACCGCCGCTGGCACCGAACGAGCCCCGGACGCCTCCGGGTTCAGCCCGATGTTGGCCACCTCCGGGACCCTGGCGGACCTTCCGGACCTGGACTGGCAGATCGAGCTCAAATGGGACGGGGTGCGGGCCCTGGTGATCGGCGACGCAACGACAGTCCGGCTCATCAGCCGCAACGGCATCGACATGTCAGTGAGCTACCCCGAGCTGACGGCCCGGTCCTGCTGGCCGGAGCAGGGCTTCGTCGCCGACGGCGAGATCATCGCCGTCGGCCGCTCCGGCCGGCCCGACTTCGGGCTGCTGCAGGGCCGGATGAAACTGAGCAGGGCCGCCGACGTCGCCCGGGCGCAGGAGTCGACGCCCGTGCGGCTGATGCTGTTCGATCTGCTCTTCGACGCCGGCCAGGACCTGCGGCGCCAGCCGCTGAGTGAGCGGCGCCGCCGGCTGGAGCAATTCTTCCGCTCTTCCGCCGCCCCGGTGGAGCTCTCCGGCGTGATCGATGGCGACGTCGCGCACATCCTGGAAAGCGCCGCCGAGCTCGGGCTCGAGGGAGTCATGGCCAAGCGCACGGACGGGCGCTACGTCGGCCAGCGGAGCCGGTCCTGGCTCAAGCTCAAGGTTGAACGGACCCAGGAGGTGGTGGTGGGCGGCTGGCGGCCCGGGAAAGGGGGCCGCCGGGAATCCGTGGGCTCGCTGCTGCTGGGGATTCCGGACGGCTCGAAACTACGGTATGTAGGCCGGGTGGGCAGCGGCTTCAGCACCCGTGAACTCAAGGAACTCAGGCAACAACTCGACGCCCTGCCACGGAAGACCTCCCCGTTCCGGGACGTGCCGGACGCTGACGCGGCAGACGCCAACTGGGTGAGCGCAAAACTCGTCGGTGAGGTCACCTTCGGGGAATGGACCGGCAGCGGGAAGCTCCGGCACCCGGTGTGGCGCATAAGGCGCCAGCCGACGTCGTCGCAGACCCTGCCGCCGGCCCCTAGCCGTGTGGGGGCCAGCGGTGATGGGGCTAGTCGTGGTGGGGCAGCTGCGGACGGCTTTGCCGGTGCATGGCGCCGGCGGCCACCTGCTGGCCCTGCCGCCCGCGGGCGCTGTCGCGGTCCTTGGGGTGCCGCTGCTTGCCGCTGCCGTCCGGCCATTGCTGTCCTTGGCCGGGCCCGGGGGGAGCGTGGTGCAGGGCCTCGGGTCCCGGGGCTTCAGCCATGGACTGCGCCAGATGGCTCGCGACCTCGGGCTCGATTTCTTCTCCGAACTGATGATCCGCCATTGATCTTCCTTTCCGCTGTAATTAACCGCTGTGAAATGAAGTGTCCATCAATCGTAGGACTGCCCCGGGGAGATGTCTGTAGCGCCCGCCGTCTGACTTTCCGGCGGCCCGAATCCCGTCGGAAACCCCCGCAATCGAGGGCTGGCGCGGAAAATTTTGGGCGCGGCGCCGCAGGGATGGCCGGTTCCCAGTATCCGCGCGGTGAAAGCGGGCAAAGAAATTAGTGAATTGCCCCCAATTCGCACCCGAAATGGGCGATCATACGGCACACAACTCGGAAACTCCATAGAATTCCCGTAAAATTGAAAGCCTGCCCAGAGCGGGGCAGCTACAAGTCGCAAGCAAATGATCTCCCTAGGAGCTTCCCAAATGCCCACAGACCGAAGCACGACCGACTCTTCAGCAGGCGTCATCGACGCCAGCGGAACCAACCAAGGCGCACCCAAGGGTGTGAAGAAACCGAAGCTACGTCGCCGTCGACTCCGCGAGTCCGACGTCAACGTTGTCGACCAGCCGATGCTCAAGAAGGCACTCGGCGGCACCATCGTGGGTAACACCATGGAGTGGTACGACGTCGGCGTGTTCGGCTACCTGATCACCACCATGGGACCGGTGTTCCTGCCGGAGGCGGACAAGTCCGTCCAGACCCTGTTCCTGCTCGGAACCTTCGCCGCAACCTTCATCGCCCGCCCCCTCGGCGGAGTCGTGTTCGGCTGGCTTGGCGACAAGATCGGCCGCCAGAAGGTCCTCGCCGCGACCCTGATGATCATGGCCGCCAGCACCTTCGCCGTCGGGCTCCTGCCCGGCTACGCACAGATCGGCATCTGGGCTGCGGTCCTGCTGGTCCTGTTCAAAGTTATCCAGGGCTTCTCTACCGGCGGTGAATACGCCGGCGCCACGACCTTTGTGAGCGAGTACGCCCCTGACAAGCGCCGCGGATTCTTCGCCAGCTTCCTGGACATGGGCAGCTACCTCGGTTTCGCCCTTGGCGCGGCCCTCGTTTCGGTGCTGCAGCTGACCCTCGGCCAGGACACCATGGAGCAGTGGGGCTGGCGCATCCCGTTCCTCCTTGCCGGCCCGCTCGGCCTGATCGCCGTGTACTTCCGGAGCAAGATCGAGGAATCCCCCCAGTTCCAGGCAACCCTGGATGCCCAGGAGAACCTCGCCAAGGACGCAACCGCCTCGGACATCACAGCCTCCAAGGGCCCGGTGGGCATCGTGAAGGCGTACTGGCGCTCCCTCATCGTCGCGATGATCCTGGTCGCGGCGGCAAACACCGCCGGCTACGCACTGACCTCCTACATGCCGACGTACCTGACGGAATCCAAGGGCTACGACGAGCTGCACGGCACGCTGCTGACCATCCCCGTGCTGGTCATCATGAGCCTCTGCATCCCGCTGACCGGCAAGCTTTCCGACCGGATCGGCCGCCGCCCCGTGCTGTGGATCGGCGCCATCAGCACCGTCGTCCTCGCCACCCCCGCCTTCCTGCTGATCGGCATCGGTGAAATCTGGTCCACGCTGGCCGGCCTTTCCCTGATTGCCTTCCCCGTGACGTTCTACGTGGCCAACCTGGCGTCGGCCCTGCCGGCCCAGTTCCCGACGGCCAGCCGTTACGGCGCCATGGGCATCGCGTACAACTTCTCGGTGGCCATCTTCGGCGGCACCACGCCGTTCATCGTTGCCGCCCTGATCAGCGCAACCGGCAACGACATGATGCCGGCCTACTACCTGATGGCCACCTCGGCGATCGGCGCAGTAGCGATCTACTTCCTCAAGGAATCCGCCCAGATGCCGCTGCCCGGCTCCATGCCGAGCGTGGACACCCAGGCTGAGGCCCGCGAGCTGGTCGCGACGCAGGACGAGAACCCGCTGATCGACCTCGAGCACATGGACATGCCCATGGTCGCACCGGCCGTCGATTCCACCGCAGGGCGCGGGGAAGCCGAGAAAGTCCCGGCCACAGCCTAAGCCCGCCGGTCCGACCGGACCGGCAGCAGTAGTCCAGGCTACGTAGCTGACAGCCCCGCCCTTTGAGGCCTGTTCCGGATACTTACCCATTGGGGGACGCATCCGGGCAGGCCTTAGGCGTGTCCGAACCGCTATCAGCACCCGGGCGCCGGGGCCCCCGCCAACCCCCGGGATCCGGGGAACCACTGAAACCACTGAAACCACAGGAACCGGAAAGGCGGTCGTGATGTCCCTGCTGCACCACATCCGTTCGCTGCACACCCTGTCCCCGGCCAACAAGGACCACGTGTCGGCTTGGCGGATGGCGATCAGCGTGGCCGTTCCGTCCCTGGCGCTCCTGGCAGCCGGTCGCCCCGAGCTGGCCGGCTACGCCGTTTTCGGCGCGCTGACCGGCATGTACGGCCGCACCGAGCCGCACCAGCTCCGACTCCGCCATCAAGGCCAGGCGGCTGTCCTTCTGGTTGCCGGCGTAGGAGTCGGCGTCTTCCTCTCGGCCCACCACATTCATTCGTGGGCCCTGGTGATCATTGAGGCCGCGTTCGCCGGCGTGGGCTCGCTGTTCACGGACAAGACTGCCCTGAAACCCGCCGGTCCCTTCTTCGGGATCCTGGCCCTAGGCGCGTGCGCCTCCGTTCCCGCCGCCGCCCCCTGGCACACGGGCCTTCTCATCGCCGCGGGATCGGCCGCGTTCTCCATCTTGGTCGGCTTTGGCGGCTGGTTTGTCGGCCGCACCTGGCAGCGCGGGAGGCGACGGGACGTCATAATACTGCGCGGGGCAGGGCGCCGGGCGGCGTGGCTGCATGCCGCCCGCTACGTCACCGCTGTCGGCGGCGCCGGCACCCTGGGGGTCCTCAGTGGCAGCGGCCACCCGCACTGGGCCATGGCCGCGGCGGCGGTGCCGCTTGCCGGGGCGGACCTGCCCAGCAGCGTGTACCGCGGCATCCACCGGATTGTCGGCACCCTGATCGGCCTCGTGGTGGTCGCGGCGGTCCTGTTCCCGTGGCCGGGGTCACCGCTGCTGGCCTTCCCCGGGCAGGAGGCCGCCGTCCTGGTCTGCCTCGTGATCGTGTTGCAGTTCAGCACCGAGCTGTTCATGACCCGGCACTACGGCCTCGCCATGGTCTCCTTCACCCCGGTGATCCTGCTGGTCGGACAGCTTGCCGCGCCGGCCAATCCCGCCGTACTGGTGACCGAACGGGCCGTCGAGACACTGGTGGGCGCCGCCGTCGGGATCGCCGTCGTCGTACTGATCCGCCGACGGCGCCCGGCCGTCCGCTGACGTACCCGGCGGTTACTTGGCGCGCCGCGCCGGCCCGGCGACGAGCTTTGAGGGCAGCACCCGCGAAACCGAGGTCAGGACTTTGTAGCGCTTGCTGGGGATCGAGACGGCCTTGCCCTTGGCGTTATCCGCCAGTCCCTCGCTGACCACCTGCCGGGCCTCGAGCCACATCCACCGCGGCGTCGCCGTCTTGTCCATCCCCATCCGGTCGTGGAACTCGGTGTGGGTGAAGCCGGGGCACACGGCGGTGACCTTCACCCCGCGCGCCGCATAGGCCATGTTGGCCGAGCGCGAGAAACTCAGCAGCCAGGCCTTCGCTGCCGAGTACGTGCCGCGGGGCAGGAAGGCCGCCACGCTGGCGACGTTGATGATCCTGCCGGACTGGCGCCCGAGCATGCCTTGCAGGGCGGCATGGCTGAGCTCCATGGCGGTTTCGACATGGAGCTTCAGGTGTTTCTTCTCCTCGGCAATGTCGTTGTCCTCGAAGGGCCGCAGCAGGCCGATTCCCGCGTTGTTGACCAGGATCTCCACCGGCCGCGCGGGGTCA
Organism: Arthrobacter sp. P1_D12; assembly: GCF_056406175.1. Taxonomy (NCBI): domain Bacteria; kingdom Bacillati; phylum Actinomycetota; class Actinomycetes; order Micrococcales; family Micrococcaceae; genus Arthrobacter; species Arthrobacter sp. P1_D12. The sequence continues at coordinate 134,256 of NZ_JBFUAR010000009.1, read as the reverse complement.
CTGAGGCGCGCGACGACGGCGGCAATCCCGGCGTCGTCGGTCAGGTCCGCGGCGATCGTCTCCGTCGCGGTCCCGTAGCTGTTCCCCAGCTCCGTCGCGGTGGCCGCGAGGCGGCCGGCGTCGCGGGCCACGAGCACCACGCGGTGGCCCTGCTCGGCGAGCTGGCGGGCGAACTCGGCGCCAAGGCCTGCCGTCGCGCCCGTGACCAGGGCTGTGCTGCCGGATGTAGAGGCTGTTTGAGGGTTCATAGCGACAGCCTAGTCTCGTCCCGGCTCAGGCCAGGGCCGTGTCTTGCGCCAGTTCGTCCCCTGCCGGGTCACCGTCATCGAGCAGGTGGCGGTTCTGAAGCTCTTCGGCCGCAAGCTCGTACCAGGTGTGCGCCCCGAAAGACGGGCTGCTGGTGTCGAGGTGGCGGTAGAGAGCGTCCGCGAGCCGGCACAGCGCCGTGTCGGACAGTGCCCGGACCGTGGCCACAGGATCCAGCGTTCCCTCGAAGTACTCCGAAAGCGCCAGCCCGTCGATGGAGCCAAGGTCGCTGGGACCGCCGGTTTCCGCGGCCAGCGGGCTGTTGGCCTCCCCCAGCCCGGAGTCGGATCCGGAGCCGGGCCCGACGTCGAGCAGTCCGGCAGCTTCGCTGTCTCCGTTCCCGGCGACGGCGACGGGGGCCGGGCGGTGGTCGGTGTCGAGTCCGGCGAGGACCTCGGCGTCGGCGCCGACGTGCACGAGGCAAATTGGCAGCACCGCCGGCTCATCGAGGGCGAAACGAAGCGGCCCGGCCTCTGCGGAGCCCCCGGCATCGGGAGCGGGCAGGTGTCCGGCACCAGCGAGACGCCGGAGGTCCAGCAGCACCTCAGGGTCCAGGTGGGAGGCGCCGTGGAGGTCGATGACCACGGCGGCGCCCGGTTCGAGGCGGCAGGCGCGGCGCACGATGTGCAGGAGGGCTGCTGCGTCAGACTGGGTAACGCAGCCGGTAATTTCGAGGGTGACCTGTGCGGGATCGACGTCCACCCGGACAAGCACACGCAGTTTATGGTTCATGGGGTACTCCAAAGTCACCTGTCCAAGAGCCAACTGCATAACTCTGGTCAAACTTTACGAGGTTGGTCCGCTGCCCACAAGCGGGCAGGCCGATGACGCCGTTCCGGCCCCCGGGCCAGGCGCTCAGGCTCCCTCGGGGACCCGCTCCGGCCAGTCCACATACTGGTGGTACGACTCATGTTTGCGCAGGTAGCGGTACATGAACGGGCAATTCGGGATAATCCGCTTGCCGGAGGCAACCACGTCATCGAGGGCGAAGTGCGCCAGCACTTTGGCGAGCCCTTGGCCCTGGAACTGCTCTGCGGTATCCGTGTGGATGAAGTCGATATGGCCCGGCCTGTCGATGAAGCGCACCTGGACGGCCAGCTTGTCGCCGACACGGAGTTCGTAACGGTGCAGCTCGTCGTTCCGGGTGGTGGAGACGTCCGGGGTGAAGGTGTCTTCCGTGGTTGCCGAGTTCTCCGTCATGGTTCGACATTGGCACTTAATGGCGGGCGTGGCAATGGCGGTTCCGATCCGCCCTGCCCGTCAGGTGGCGTCGTGAGCCGAACCGGAATCCGGCCCAGGAGCACGACGGCGAGCGCGAAGCAGGCGGCGCCCCCGCCGAGGAGCCCGGGCGTGAGGCCGGTGAGCGCGGCGTTGACTGCCGGGACAAAAACGGCGACGGCGGCCAGCAGCACGGCGGCCGCCGGCCGGCTCGGCGACGGGCCGGACGCCGTCGGCCGCTCCTCCAGCCTGCCAAACAATGCCACCACCGGCAGCAGCAGGGCGATGACCCCCAACAGCACCAGGGGCCGCCCCCACCACCAGGCCGCACTACCCCCGGGGGGCTGCGGGAAATCCGTCAGCAGCAGCAAACCGGACATCGCCGCCAGCAGGGGCAGATGCCACAGATAAACAGTCATGGACCGCCGGCCGGCCACGCCCATCATCCGGCGCACCCCGGCCACGGACGCGATCCGTGACAGAACGGGCCGGAAGAGCTGGAGGGCGGCGGCCTGCGAGATGCCCAGGAGCAGCAGGGTCACATTGGGCGGATTGAGGTTCACCAGCATGTTCCCGGAATACAGCCCCAGCAGGACTAGCAACCCCAGCAGCATGTTGCTGGCAACCATGATGCCCAGGTGCGCCGGCCGGCCCGGCAGCAGCCGCGGGCCATCCGCCACGATGAATCCGAGCTGCTGCACGGCGCACCACAGGAACAGCATGTTCAGGTATGCCAGCAGCGGCAGCACTCCCCGCAGGCAATCGACCGTCACCACCAGGGCGGTGAGGCCGGCGAAGGTCATCCATGGCGCGCGGGCGTGGAGGGCCGCCAGCCAGGGAAGGTTGAGTTGCGCGGCGAGGTATGCGGCCAGGAACCACAGCGGCATGCCGGCCCCGCTGGTGAGAAGCTCGACGACCTGAGGGTCAACCCCTGCGAGGCGGGCCGCCGACAGGCCAACGAACATGACCGCCAGCAGGACGGCGGCCGGCCGGATCAGGCGCAGCAGCCGGGCCTGCATGAAATCGAAGGCGTTGCCGCCCCTGGCGCGGAGCCGGCGCCAGGACTGCAGCCCGGTGATGCCTCCGGCCACAAAGAACAGCGGCATGATCTGGAAGACCCACACCACTGGTTCAAACCAGTGCTGATCGCCCAAGGTGTTCTCGGACGTCACGGTGCCGTCCGGGTGCAGGACGGGACTCACCATCATGGTGTGCGCGACCACCACCAATGCCAGGCAAAAGAAGCGGACAAGGTCGATCACCGGGTCTCGGTCCGGCGTCGGCGCCGGGTCGCCGGCTGGCCGCTGCTGCGCAAGCATGGCACCCCTCGGGAAGGCAGGCTGTGGTGCCATCATTGTCGGGCCGGGGCGCCCTGGCTGCCAGAGCAGTATGGCCCGGATGCGCGCCGGCTGCGGGCCATACTGCTCTGGCAGTCACAGTGTCAGCGCGAGAGTGTGGCCAGGGCGGTGGCCGCGAAGGTCCTGGCCGAGGCATTCCACAGGCCCAGCAGTGCCTGGAGGTTCTCGCCGTCGGCCCGGTGCGCTGCGGTCTGTTCCTCAAGGACCGCCAGGACGCCGGTGCGCAGCTCCGTGTTGAAGTTGACCTTGCCCACGTTCATCGCGGCGGCCTTGACCAGTTCCTCGGCCGGAATGCCGGAGGCGCCGTGCAGGACCAGCGGGATCCGGGTCCGCACGGCGATGTCCTGCAGCACGTCCCAGCGCAGCCGGGGCTCGCCTTTGTACTTGCCATGGACATTGCCCACAGCCACGGCGAGCAACTGCGCCCCGGTGCGGGCCACGAAGTCCTCCACCTGGGCGGAGTCAGTGAGCCCGGCGGGGGCGTCCGACTCCACATTGCCTGCGTTATCTGCGGCGTTGCCTGCGTTATCCGCGGCGTCGGTCCCGAAGGCCCGGTCCTCGTCGCCGGCGAGTCCGCCGAGTTCTGCTTCAATGACGACGTCGGCCCGGCCCTGCGCCGCCAAGGCCGCGCGGACGTTCCGGACCAGGTCGATGTTGTCCTCGTACGGCAGCGAGGACCCGTCGACCAGCACCGAGTCGGCCCCGGCGCTGACGGCGTCGGCGATCACCTGCGGGTCGGTGGCATGATCCAGCTGCACCGCAATCGGCACCGAGGCTGCGTCGGCGAGTCCGCGCAGGGCGGCGATCAGCCGCAGCCCGTTGGGCGTTGCCGCGGTCTTCGGCGCGACCAGCAGGATGGCGCCCCGGCCGGATTCCTCGGCCGCCCCCACAACGGCGAGCGCGGTGGTGAAGTCGTAACAGGTGAACGCCGGAACGGCAGAGCCTTGCTGCAGGGCGCCGGTCACCAGGGTGTCCAGTTGGGTACGCATCAGGCGCTCAGTCCCCCCACCAGCATCCAGGCGACGAATGTCAGGGCGAAGCCTGCCAGTCCCAGCACGGTGGTGAGCACGGTCCAGGTCCTGAGGCCGTCGGCGACGGTCAGTCCGTAGTAGCGCACAACCACCCAGAAACCGGCGTCGGTCACGTGGGAGAGGCCGAGGGCGCCGAATCCGATGGCGATCACGATCACGGCGGTCTGCGCCGGCGTGTATCCGCCGCCGGCGACGGCGGAGGAGAGCAGGCCGGCCGTGGTGACGATCGCGACGGTGGCCGAGCCCTGGGCTGCGCGGAGGGCGAGGGAGATGATGAAGCCAAGCAGCAGCAGCGGAACGCCGAGCGTGTCGAGGGATTCGGAGAGAGCCTTGCCGATTCCGCTCACCTGCAGGACGCTGCCGAACACGCCGCCTGCCGCAACAACCATCAGGATGGACGCGATCGGAGGCAGCGCGCCTTCGAAGATTTCGCCGGTTTCCGTCAGCGACCACTGCCGGCGGACGGCCAGGAGGAAGAAGCAGAGCGCAACGGCCACCAGCAGGGCGAAGACGGGGTTGCCTACGAACGCCGCGACGCCGTACCAGAAGTCGTTCTTGTCGATCACCAGGGTGCCGACGGTGCCGAGGAGGATCAGCACGATCGGGGTGGCGATGAGGAAGATGATCAGTCCCGGACGGGGCGGGGCGATGGCTTTGCTGCCCGGGCCCTCGTGGCCAACGCGGACCATGGTGGCGGAGCCGAACTCGTCCACCTGGGTTCTGACGGCCGGCAGCAGCTCGTAGGTCTTGCGGTTCATGATGGAGGCGACCCAGTAGGACAGGAAGCCCAGCGGCACGCAGATCGTCAGCGAGATCAGGGCGATCAGCCCGATGTCGGCGCCGAGCACGCCGGCGCCGGCAACAATCCCCGGGTGCGGGGGGACGGCCACGTGGATGGCCAGCATGATGCCGGCCATGGGCAGGCCGAACTTCACCGGGTGGACGTTGGCGATTTTAGCGAAGGCGTAGACGACCGGCACCAGGACAATGATGCCGACCTCGAAGAACACCGGAATCGCGACCAGGAAACCGACGGCGGTGAGGGCCACGGCCACCCGGGTGGCGCCGAGCTTGGCGGTGAAGTGGTCGGCGAGGGACTGGACGCCGCCGGAGACCTCGATCATCCGCCCCAGGATCGCGCCGAGCGCAATCAGGAGGGCGACCTTGCCCATGGTGCCTCCCACCCCGGCGGCCACCACGGTGAACACGTCCTTGAGCGGGATCTGCGCGGCCACGGCCACCAGGATGCTGACGGTCAGCAGGGCAACGAAGGCCTGGATCTTGAAGCGGATGATCATCACCAGCAGCAGGGCGACGCCGGCCGCCGCGATTGTCAGCAGCAGCGGAGTTCCCAGCTCCACGGCCGGCTTGATGACGGGCGCGTCGGCGGCGCGCACCATCAGGGAATTGAGCAGGGGGGTCATGAAGAGGTGTCTCCTTTGACAGGAAGGTCGCCCAACGAGTCAGTCGCCGGGGATGGGATGGCTGGTTAGGCGGTGCGCCTGGTGGGCGCGACGACCTTGATGACGGCGGAGTCATCGGCGGCGGCGAGGCCCTGGGCCTGGCCAAGGAGGTAGAGCTGCTCGGCGGCGGCGGCTACCGGGGCGGCGAGGCCGGCGGCGCGGGTGGCCTTGCCGACGATCCCCATGTCCTTGACGAAGATGTCCAGCCGGCTGAGGACTTCGGCGCCGTCCTCGGTGTAGGCCTCCAGGATGCGCGGTCCGCGGTTGGAGAGCATGAAGGAGCCCGCTGCGCCGGCTTCGAGGGCGGCGAGGGTCTTGGCCTGGTCCAGGCCGAGGGCGTCGGCCAGGGCCATCGCCTCGGCGGCGGCGGCGATGTGGATGCCGCAGAGCAGCTGGTTGACGGTCTTGAGGGCCTGGCCGTCGCCGGGCTTGTCGCCGACCACGGTCAGGGTGGAGGCCAGCAGCTCAAGGGCCGGGCGGGCCTTTTCCCGGGCCTCGGGCGAGGCGCCCACCACGATCAGGAGGTCGCCCTCGCCGGCACGCTTGGGGCCGCCGGACAGCGGGGCATCAACCAGTTCGACGCCGTATTCGGCCAGGCGGTCGACGGTGGCCGGGATGGCGTCGGTGCCCACGGTGCTGCCGAGGATCACGACGGCGCCCGGCTTGAGCACGGAGGCCACGCCGTTCTCGCCGAACAGGACATCGCCCAGCTGTTCACCGTTGCGCACTGCCAGCAGCAGCGCGTCGGCGCCTTTCGAGGCTTCCCGTGCGGAGGCGAAGGTGCGGATGCCTGCCTCTTCGGCCAGCTTCAGGCGCGGTTCGGCGATGTCGAAGCCGTGGACGGTGAGCTCGCTTGCCAGGCGCGTGGCCATGGGCAGGCCCATGGCGCCAAGGCCAAGGACGGTGATGGTGTAGTTGCTGGTCATGGTGTTCTCCATCGAATGACGTGTGGTGCTGGGCCCATACCGGCGGGGGCCCTGCCTGAGGTTGTGAAGGCTGGGAGCCGGCGTGGATTAGAAGGTGTTGCTGAGCTTGCGCGTGACATCGGCGAGGGACTGGTCGTCGCCCACGTTGCCGGCGAAGACGATGTACGGGATGCCCTTGGCCGGTCCGTCCACCGGTTCCCACAGGCTGACGATGCCCGGCAGCATGGGCCCGCGGACTATCGCGTGCCGGATTTCCAGGCCGTGTGCGGCCACGTCCGAGGACGTGATGCCGCCCTTGGCGATCACGAAGCGGGGCGGGAAAGTCTTCAGCGTGCGGTTCACCACCGCGACGACGGCGGCGGAGACGGTGCGGGCGATCCGCAGGCTTTCGGCGGCGTCGGAGGTCTTGATCAGGAGCCGGCTCGTGTGCACGATCACGTCGCCGTCGCGGAGTGCAGCGACCACCGTGTCCACGGTTTCGTCCAGGTAATCCCCCGCGTTGTCGCCGAGGAGCTTCTCGACGTCGATCTCCACGATCCGGGCCGCGCTGTGCTGCACGGTGAGGGCGTTGAGCTGGCGGGTGGTGACACCGACGTGCGAACCGACCACGATCAGGCCACCGGCTTCCGAGGGGGTATTGCCCGCATAGGCTTCCTCGCCGCTGAGTTCGGTGCGGATTTCCTGGCCGATCCGTGCCCGGACAAACGGCGGGCCCACGCGGTAGAGCAGCTTCTTGCCGCGGCTTTCCGCTTCTTCCAGGCCCAGGGCCAGTGCCCGCAGGTCGTTTTCGGTGACGATGTCCGCCACGATCGGAGTCGAATCCGTGGCGGCATCGATGGCATCGGCAATGGCCTTGGCGGAGATCATCGGATCGGCGGACGCCCGGATGATGTCCAGATCCAGCACGATCACCGAATCCGCGGGGAACCGGCCGTTCGACTTCTCCTCGACGTACTTGGCCATCTCCGAGTTGGCGAAGCCGAAGCTGGCGTCGCGGGCGAATTCGGTCTCGGCCACGGGGGTGAGCTGCCCGGCGTCCTTGCCTGTGCCGCGGGTGAAGTGCACGCCGCCGACCGTCACGCGGCCGGCGTCGGGGAACGCGGGAACGATCACGACGCCGTCCGTCTTCTCGCCGTTGACGGCGGTGACGGTGGCGGCGATGACGTCCGGTTCGAGCGGGTAGTGTCCGCGGAGGGTGGAGTCGCTGCGGCTGACAAAGCTGAGCCGAAGCGCGGGTTCAGCGGACGCTGCGGCCGCGAGTGCGTTACGGACGATCTCCTCGTTGCGGGCAGCCGCCTCGGCAGGGTCAAGGCTGCGGGTGTTGGTCAGCACGTAGACCGCGCGCTGGCGCTGGCCGTTGACTTCGTAGGCGAACGCCCAGGCAAAGTCCGCCACTTCCCAGCGGGTGAGGACCGGCAGGTTCGCCACGGACTGGGTGCCGGTGGGGTCGTCGTCGAGTACGACCAGGACACGGGGGGATGCCACGGAGGAGGCGGCCACGCTGTCTGCCACCAGCCGGGCGGGGATCTGTACTTCCGCGGGGAAAGCGGCCAGCACGTCTGCTTCGAGGGGCACTATGCACTCCATTGTGTGTGGATCTGTCAGTGGAAAACTGCGGTTCTCCGCGAGCCGCAGCAGGAACAAAATGTAAGATGTCAGACATCTTGCATATGAATGCTAGTGTGGCATATGGCACAACGACGCGCAAGTAGACTTGGCCATCACGGAGCACGCCATCAGGCAACAAGTCGCTGGACGGGGAGAATTGGCTAGGAAATCGCTGGTCGGCGTTGTGGCCGACGAACTGCTGGACCGGATTATTGGCGGCGAGTTTCCGCCCGGCGCGAGCGTCCCCGGCGAACTGGAGCTCAGCTCCCGGCACGAAGTCAGCCGCATGACCGTGCGCGAGGCCATGAAGACCCTTGAAGCCCAGCGGATCCTCAGCGTGGAACGCGGCCGGGGCACGTTCGTGAACCCGGTGAACCGCTGGGGCTCCTTGGACGCCGTACTGCGGGCAGCCTCGGAGGGCACAAATGACGCCTCGGCCGCAATCCAGCTCATCGAGCTCCGGCGGATGCTGGAGACGGGCGCCTGCGAACTGGCTGCCGGGCGGATGTCGGACACGGATATCCAGGCCCTCCGCGCGCACGTCGACAGGATGCGGCTGGCCCACGAGAGGAATGATCTCGCGGCATTCGTGGAGGAAGACCTCGCTTTCCACGACCTCATCCTGCAGGCCTCGGAAAACGTCTTCGTCGCCGTGTTATTCGAACCCTTGCACCGCGTGCTGGAAAAACGGCGGACGGAAACCTCCAAGGTGCCGGAGATCCAGGAGCACGCCATCGGGCACCATCAGAACATCGCTGACGCCCTGGCCTCCCGCGACCCGCACCGCGCCCGCGACGCCATGGACGCCCACATGCAGCAGACCCTTGACGACCTGAAGACCTTCGTGCTGGCCGGCGGCCCCGCCTGACGCGGACCCGCGCTTTGCCCGGATGATGAGCTCAGGCGAGCGAGAGGAAGAGCTTCTCGAGTTCGGCGCGGTCCAGGCTGGGGTCTTCCTGCTGCATGCACTGCTGCAGGCCCGTGGCAATGATGGAGAATCCAGCCTTGTCCAGGGCACTCGACACGGCCGCCAGCTGGGTCACGACGCTCTTGCAGTCACGGCCCTCCTCGATCATCCTGGTGACGGCCGCGAGCTGGCCCTGGGCGCGGCGAAGCCGGTTAATAACAGGCTTCATGTCGGTGGGATCGAGTTCCATTGGTTCCTCCGGTTCGATGCGTCAGGCTCCACATTATACCCCCCTGAGTATTTCGCCTCCCGGGTGGCGGGCGGCCGGGGGTGGCCGCCGCGGCCTCATGCCGCCCCGCTAGGGGCATAAGTACCTAGCGAGGCATGGAATATCGGCGTATTGCTGGTGATGTGAACGCCGCCAGGTTCCTAGAGCCGGACGCCGGCGGTACCGGCGTCAACCTCCCCGCCGCGGGGCCGTGGCATCCAGGGGATCAGAGCTCCGCACGCGGGCGTGCCGGTGACCTGCGTTCCCGGCCCTGGAGCCGGTATGTCGCCTTGGGCGACTCGTTCACGGCAGGCGTCGGCGACCCGGAACCGCTGAGCCCCGGGGGCATTCGGGGGTGGGCGGACCGCATCGCCGAGGAACTCGGCGAGGGCCGCCGCGAGTTCGGCTACGCAAACCTTGCCATCAGCGGCCTGGTCCTGCGCGAAATCCTCGACCAGCAACTCGGACCGGCCCTGAACCTGAAGCCTGACCTCGTCTCGCTCTCCGCCGGCGGGAACGATCTCGTGTTTCATCGCGGCGATCCGGACCGGATGGCCGCGGCCCTGGACGACGCCGTGGCAGCCCTCTCCGCCACCGGGGCCACGGTGGTCCTGTTCACCGGGCCGGACTGGGGCGAGACCGCTGTGTTCGGACACATCCGGGGGAAGGTCGCGGTATTCAACGAGAACATCCGTGTCATCGCCGCCCGGCATGATGTCGTCATCGCCGACTTGTGGGCCCTGCGGCAACTGAGCGATCCGCGGATGTGGGATCCGGACCGCCTGCACTTCTCGCCGCTGGGACACCACACCATTGCGGCCATGGTCCTGGACACGCTCAGCGTGCCACACCGCCTGCGGCCGCTGGAGCCGAAGCCGATGCCGCCGGGCAACTGGCGGGAGACCCGGGCCGGCGACCTGGCTTGGATGGCGCACTACATGCTGCCCTGGATGGTGAGCCGGATCAGGCCGCGCGCAGACGCCCCGCCCCGGCAGGCCAAACGCCCGCTGCCCGGACCGCCTCCCGGGGTCCCGGACTCCGGGCACAAACCCCTAGTCCGGCCGGGTTCGGTCGGCTAGTCTGCAGGAACGGCCCACAGCCGGGCATCGATGGCGATCACGAGGAGCGAAGTTGTCTAATCACACTTACAGCATTTCTGAAATTGTCGGAACCTCGAGCGAGGGCGTCGATGCGGCCGTCCGGAACGGCATCGCCGAGGCCGCCAAGACCCTCCGGAACCTTGACTGGTTCGAAGTCAAGGAGATCCGCGGCCACCTTGAAAACGGGCAGGTCGCCGACTGGCAGGTCACCATCAAGCTGGGGTTCCGCCTGGAGCGTTGACGCCAGACTCCGGAGCGGGCCGGCACGCACCGCCTTGCTCCGGAGAAACCCGCAACCCGTCAGGGCAGAGGAGGCCAGGGCGGAGAGGAAAACTTCATGCGCTATACGCATCTGGGCCGCTCCGGCCTGACAGTCTCGCGCCTTTGCCTGGGCACCATGAACTTTGGCCCGCAGACCGAGGAGACGCAGGCCTTCGCCATCCTGGACACCGCGCAGGCCGCCGGCATCAACTTCGTCGACACGGCCAATGTGTATGGCGGGTCCAGCCACCGCGGCTGGACGGAGGAGATAGTCGGCCGCTGGTTCGCCCAGGGGGGCGAGCGCCGCGAGCGCACGGTGCTTGCCACCAAGTTGTTCGGCACCATGACCGACCGGCCCAACGAGTCCAAACTCTCGGCACTACACATCCGCCGGGCGCTCGACGCCAGCCTGAAACGGCTGCAGACGGACTACATCGATCTGTACCAGTTCCATCACGTGGACCGGAACACGCCTTGGGATGAGATCTGGCAGGCTATCGAGGTCGCCGTCCAGCAAGGCAAGATCCTATACTCCGGCAGCAGCAACTTCGCCGGCTGGCACATCGCCCGGGCCCAGGAAACCGCCGGCCGCCGCAACTACAACGGGCTGGTCAGCGAGCAGTCGATTTACAACCTGCTGACCCGGGACGTGGAACTGGAGGTCATCCCGGCCGCCCAGCAGTATGGCCTGGGGATCCTGCCATGGTCGCCGTTGCACGGCGGCCTGCTCGGCGGAGTGCTGAAGAAGGAGAACGACGGCGTCCGGCGCATCGCGGGCCGGGCCCTCGATGCGCTCAAGTCGCACCAGAAACAGATCCGGCGATACGAGGAATTCGCCGCCGAACTGGGTCAGGAACCCGCGGACGTGGCACTCGCGTGGCTGCTCCACCAGCCGGCAGTCACCGCTCCGATCATCGGCCCGCGTACCCTCGAGCAGCTCGAAGCCTCCGTCAGGGCGCACAAATTGAAGCTCGACACCGATGCGCTCAAGCGCCTCGACGAGATTTTCCCGGGCCACCGGACGGCTCCGGAAGACTACGCATGGTAGGGCGCATTCGGCTGTTTTGGCACCCCGCCCGCCGAACCCACGGGTGTCGGGTGGCTCTTTGATACTAAGCATGATTAGTATTAGGGCAGAAGGATGTAGCGCACCCGGCGATCCGGGTGCCTCCTCTATGAAAGAAGAAGGAACGAAAAAATGGGTTTTCTCGCATTTCTGATTCTGGGCCTCATCGCCGGCGCGATCGCTAAGGCTATCCTCCCGGGCCGTCAGGGCGGTGGCATCATCATCACTCTGATCCTGGGCGTCGTCGGCGCCCTGCTCGGCGGATTCATTGGCAGCGCACTGTTCGGCGTGGGCATCAACGAGTTCTTCTCGCTGTCGACCTGGCTGCTGGCCATCGGCGGTGCGATCATCGTCCTGCTCGTTTACGGCATGATCAGCAAGCGCTCAGCCCGCTAATACGGAAGCTGACCGGAAACCGGCCCTGGGTTGTTCCCGGGGCCGGTTTTTTGCACTATTTTGACAGCAAGGCGGCCTGCCGGCCGCACGGGCCGGCACCGCCGCCCACTGTCCAGGAACTGTACAACAACGTCTACTTTTCACCTACGTCAGGGAGCAGGAGCACAGCATGAAAGGCAAACTTCTTTTCGCCACCGGACTGGCAGCAGGGTACGTCCTGGGATCGCGGTCAGGCCGCGCAGCCTATGACAAGCTCAAGGCCAAGTCGGCAGAGCTCTGGCACAGCCAGCCGGTCCAGGACAAGGTGGCCGCGGCAGCAGAAACGGTCAAAGACAAAGCCCCCGAGGTCTCCGAGCATCTCGGCGAAGCCGCCCGCCGTGCCGGTACCGTCATAAGCTCCGCTGTACACCGCGATGCCGGCCACGGAAGCACGTCCGCAGCCACGCCCGGAACGCCGGCACCCGCGGCCCGCGATGTCCATTCCGACCCTGCGCTCACCGACCAGACCGGCCAGGACTGGTCGGACGAGGGCGGTGCCACCCCGGCGGGCCCGGCCACCAACGTGAACGAGGACAAACTGCCCTAGGGGTTCTTTGAGGGGCCACCGTCGCCGCCTCTGCCGGCTACCGCCCGCCGGAGGGCAGCAGCTCGCCGGCCACCACGGTGGCCCCCAGTTCCTCCGAGCGCAGCACCCGGGCCGCCAGCCCGTGCCCGCGGAGGATTCCGGCCGTCTGCGCGGACTGCCGGCGGCTGGTCTCTATCAGCACGTGGCCGCCGGGCGCCAGCCACTGCCGTGCGCCGGCGGCGACCCGCCGCTGTACCTGAAGCCCGTCGGCGCCGCCGTCGAGGCAGGCCCGCGGCTCGTGGACGCGCGCTTCCTGCGGCATGGTTTCGATGTCTGCCGAGGGAACGTAGGGGGCGTTGACGGCCAGCAGCCGGACCCGGCCCCGGAGGCCTTCCGGGAGGGGAGCATAGAGATCACCCTCGTGGACCTCCCCGCCCAGGGGCAGGACGTTGGTGCGTGCACAGGACACGGCCGCGGGGTCAATGTCGGCGCAGTGGAGTTCGGCGGGGCCGGCGAGGGCCGCGAGCGCCGCACCGACAGCGCCGGACCCGCAGCACAGATCGACAACGACCGGTGCCGGGGCGTCGCCCCGCGCCATGCGGCTTGCGTCCAGCAGCGCAGCGGCCTGCCGGACGAGGAATTCCGTCCGGCGTCGGGGCACGAAGACTCCGGTGCCGACCGCGATGCGGAGTCCGCAGAATTCCGCCCAACCGAGAATGTGTTCGAGGGGAAGGCCGGCGACCCTCCGGCCGGCCATCCGTTCGAGCGCCTCCGGCGTCGGGGCCGCCTCGATCAGCAGGCGGGCCTCGTCTTCGGCAAACACGCAGCCGGCTGAACGGAGCCTGGCCGTGAGTATCTCGTGCGGGGAAAGATGGCGGATTACTGGCATGGGAGCGCCTTTCGGTCGGGTGTCAGACGCCCTCACCGTGAGCCGGCAGCGGCCGGCGCTGCTGGGCGGGCATCCTTGCTGGACTTGCGTGAACGGGACCCACCTCCTTTGCTGCAGTTGCTCGATTGCCCCATGCTACCGAAGCCGTCCGCGGCCAGCCGTGATTGGGTCTGCTGTGATTGGTCGGGTTTTGCGGCGGCGGATTGCGGCGGCGGGTTGCGGCGGCGGATTGTGCCGCCTGCTTGGGATGCCTGCTTAGGATGCCTTGGCGGCGGCGGCTGGCAGGATGGCAGCATGGACTCCCTGCCTGCACACGATCTCGTCTGGACCGGCTCCTACACGGCAGATTCCGGCGGCCGCGGCACGGGGATCGGCGCGGTTGCCGCGGCGGCGGACGGCACAATGCGGTGGCTGGGTGTTGCGGCGCCGGCCGACTCGCCGTCCTTCCTGGCGGTCCACCCTTCTCTCCCCGTGGTCTATGCCGTGGCCGAGCAGGCCCGGACCGTCCGGGCCTACCGCCGGGCCGGCGGGTTTGGCTTGGAGCCCGCGGGCCCGGCGTGGCCGGCCGGTGACGCGGCCTGCCATGTCGCCGTCGAGCCTTCCGGCCGTTTCCTCGTTGTCTGCTGCTGGGGCGGCGGCCAGGTGCTGTTCTATGAGCTCGACGCTGACGGCGGCATCGTTGACCGGACGGCCGGCGTCGAATCGCGAGACCCGTACGGCGAGGCTCCCGGCGGCGGCCCCGGCGAACGGGAAAAACGGCCGAGCCGCGCTCACGCGGCACTCATGCTGGCCGACGGCAGGGTGATGACCACCGACCTCGGCCACGACCTGCTGCGGATCTGGAGTGTCGGCTCCGGACCGGAGCGGGCTCTGGGCCCGGTCCTGGACCACGAGGTGGTCCTGCCGCGGGGCAGCGGCCCCCGGCACCTGGTCCAGCATCCGGGCGGCCACGTCTTTGTGGTGACCGAGTATTCAATCGAGGTGGCTGTGGCCGGGTTGTCGCCGGACTCCGGGGACTTCCGGCTCGCTTTCGTCGGGCCCGCCGCCGCCGGCGGGGCGCAGCCGGATGATTCGGCGGCAGAGATCGCGTTGGCGGCCGACGGCAGGTACGCCTATGTGGGCGTCCGCGGTTCGAACCGGATCTGCGTGCTGGAGGTGGAGGCCGGGGGCGCGGCGCTGCGTCCGGTGGCCGACGTCCCCAGCGGCGGCAACTGGCCCCGGCACCATCTGGTCCGCGACGGTTTGCTGCACGTCGCCCACGAACGCTCCGGCGACGTCGTAACGTTTCCTCTGGACGCGGCATCCGGGTTGCCGGGTCTCCCTGCGGACCGGCTGCAGGTGGCCTCCCCCACCGCGCTGGTGCCGGCCCGGCCCCGGCTGGTGCCCCGGGGTGAGGAGCCGGGGCCCGGCTGACGCGGTGCTGCGGTGAAGAGCGGGCTGGTGAGAAGCGGCCGCTGGGTCAGCAGGCCGCGGCAAGCCCCGCGGCAGCCTGATCGACGCCCTGTTCGCCACCATCCAGCTGGATCCCGCCCAACTGGAACCCGACCTCCGGCTGGAACACGCTCTCCGCCTGGAAACCGTCGGCGAAGTGGAGTCCGTCCACCAATTGGATACCGCCGTCGAGCTGGAAGCCACAGGGACAGCGCCACAGGGCCGGGAGATCGAGGGACGGGTCCGCGGGCCCGAACGAGTAGGAGGGCATCGCGGGCTCCGGCGAGGTCCACTGCATGGGTGCGCCGCAGTGCAGCGGGGCACCGGGCGGGAGCTCTGTCGCGGGGTCCCCGGTCAGGGTTGCGGATTCAGCCACGGCGCCTACTCTCGTTGAGATCTGAAAAACAAGTAGTAAGCATACATATAACTAGTTAAACGAGCTAGTTATGCCGCTCGGCGCCGATGGCCGCGCTCATCCGGCGGAGGAAAGTGATGACCACGCGGGCGTCCTCCGCGCTCATGGACTCTGCCACCTCCATCATGCGCCGGTGCATGTGTCCAAGCGTGGCGCGGACTTCGGAGTCCGTCGCCACCGTCGGCACGATCACAAGGGAGCGACGGTCCGTTGGGTGCGGCTCCCGCCGGACGTGCCCGCTTGCTACCAGCCGGTCGATCAGGGACGTTGTGGAAGCGGTGGTGATGCCCAGGACGCGGCTGAGATCCTTCGGGCCAACCCGTTCGCCTGTCGCTTTGGCCCGCAGCAGGTAGCGCAAAGCCAGCAGGTCGGTCTCACCCATCCCCATCGAATCGCGGGCGGACCGCCTGGTCGCCACCTCCGAGATCCGATAGTCGCGGAGGGCCTGCAGGATCGCCGCCGGAGGATCCAGGCTGTCATCGGGGCCATACCAGTATCCGGAGGCGCCGTGGGAGTCCATTCGCCAAGCCTAGCGGAACTGGTAACTAGCCAGTCGTACAATCCGGGTGGCTGCAGCCACAGGGCCCCAGGGCCCCGGAGCCGTGGGGTCTGGGGCCCCGGCCGCCAGGACAGGACCCCG
Source organism: Arthrobacter sp. P1_D12 (assembly GCF_056406175.1). Classification (NCBI taxonomy): domain Bacteria; kingdom Bacillati; phylum Actinomycetota; class Actinomycetes; order Micrococcales; family Micrococcaceae; genus Arthrobacter; species Arthrobacter sp. P1_D12. The sequence goes on along the minus strand of NZ_JBFUAR010000009.1, from coordinate 118,408 downwards.
GTGGCGGGCACAAAAAACCCCGGTTTCCTGTTGCCAGGAAACCGGGGTTTTTCCACTCTTCGCTAAAAGAGTGGGCCCTGTGGGGATCGAACCCACGACCCACGGATTAAAAGTCCGATGCTCTACCAACTGAGCTAAAGGCCCCAGCCGAGAGCCCCGAACCAGCGGATAAATCCGCTGGTGCAGCGCGTTTCGGCCCAGTCCATTTCTGGACGTTAACACTGTACCCCAGACCCGGGCCGGCTTTTTTCACGTTGGCCGCACCGGCGTCGTCGGCCCCCTGCGTCTATGGCAGCAGCGCGCACCGATCCTCGATTCCCTTGCGGCACTGGAGTAGCGTGGGGGCATGAGCGAGCAAGCAGGATCAAGCGCCCCCGGCCCGCGGCACCACAAGCCGAAACCCTTCGCACCGATCGACTTTGAGCCTTTCGCCGGAGGGGCCGATCCTGCCCGCGTCTCGGAGGCGGCCCATCTGGCCGCGCAGGCTCTCGTGCGCCGCGGCCGGGACAGCGACGATCCCAAAGTCACCAAACGGCTCGTCAAACTCGCCGATGAGCAGGGCCTGGAAGCAATCGCCGAAATGTGGGCCGAAAGCCCCGCCCGGTCCCTCCCCGGCGCGCTGTGGCGCCTGTACGCCCTGCGGGCCGCCACCATCCAGGATCCCGAGCGGATCTCCGTCTACTTCAAGGCGGGCAAGGACACGGCCCAGGTTTCGCATGTGGTCGCCGGCGCGGCCGAACCGCCCGGCGCCGATGAGATGAAATCCATGGCGGACGCCATCCTCTCCGGGGCGTTCGACGGCGAATTCGACGTCGCCCTGGAACGCTCCGCAGCGTTCTGCCGCGTGGTGGCCCTGGGCCAGGCAACGCTTGCGGACAACGCCGAGCACAGCAACGAAAACCACGCCAGCAAACTCACCCGCAACTCGCATCTGCTCGTCAAGACGGCCGAGGACCTCGAGCACGCCGCCAACGCGTGGCGGCTGGGCGAACTGGACTGAGGGGCCGGCTGGGCCGGGCGGCAGGCGCCGGATGACGGGCCCGCAGCACCCAGGACACGCACGACGCGGGCAGGCTGTCAATGTTGACTTGCATGAACCTACGTAGAAAACTAAAAGCGGTGCCGAACCGCGAAACCCCCGGGCTTCAACATTTAGCCGCCTAGAGCGGCCTACCGCCGAGAGGCGTATCCGGTTCGGCACCATTTTCATGCCTTCTTACCCTAATGTTCGCCCGGTTTTCACCTGCGCCGTCACACGCCGCGTCGGGCCGGGCCGGACCCGCCGCGGACGGTAAAGTGATGCGTATGCACTGGTCACCGTCAAGTCACACGGCCGGCCGGCTCCACCCGCGAACCTCCTCCCGGAAGACCGGTGACACCACGTGAAGCTGCGCCTGTTCCCCCAGGAGTCCGCCGGACTGAACCTGCTCTCCCAAATGGCGCGCCAGATCGTGCTGGGGACAGGAACGCTCTCGGAGATCCTCGGCGCCCCGGCCAGCGAGCATGCCCGGCTGGTGGAGGACATGCACAACCACGAGGCCAAATCCGCGGAGCTGCACTTTGCCCTCCTGACCCACATGCGCACCAGCTTCGTGAACCCGCTGCCGCGCGAGGACATGTACACGCTGTCCCGGTTCCTCAACGAGGCCATGGAGAAGCTCGACGCCGCCGCCGAGCTCGTCTCCCTCTACAAGCTCGAACGGCTGCCCAGACGGGCCGCCGACCAGCTGGAAATCATCAGCCGCCAGGCCGAACTAACGGTCGATGCGATGCGGCGGCTGAACAATCTGGACGACCTCGAGGACTACTGGATCGAGATCCTGCGCCTGGCCAAGCGTGCCGAGCGCACGCACCGGGTCTGGGTCGCGGACATGCTCCACGAGATGAAGGCCATGCAGTACGCGCGCAACCGCGATGTCGCGAACCAGCTCGTGGAAGTCACGAAGGACATGCGCCGGATCGCCACCCAGGTGGGCAGCATCATCGTCAAGGAATCCTGACGTGGTGCTCTTCTTCCTTGCCCTGGTGCTGCTCTGCGCCGGGGCCTTTGCATTCCTCAACGGGTTCAGGGACGCGTCCTCGTCGGTGGCGCTGGCCGTGCGGACGCGCGCGCTGACCCCAACAGTGGCGGTGATTCTGGCCAGCCTGTTCAACTTCATCGGTGCCGGGCTGAGCGCCGCCCTGGCTCTGGCCGTCAGCCAGGCGTGGCTGTCGCTGCCGCCGGGCACAAACGGCCTGACGATTCTGCTGGCCGCGCTGCTGAGCGCCATCCTCTGGGGCGTCTACTTGTGGTGGCGCGGCATCCCCTCGTCCTCCACCCATGCCCTGGTCGGCGGGCTCGCCGGGGCGGGGGTCGCCAGCGTCGCCGTCGGCGGAAACCCCGTCATGGGCGTTGACGCCTCGCTCCTGTCCCAGGTAGTGCTCCCGCTGCTGATCTCACCGGTGATCGCCTATGCGGGGTCGTTCCTGCTGGTCTGGCCCGCGGGCTGGGCGGCCCGGTACACGCCGCCCAATGTCGTCAACACCCGCTCCCGGCGGGCCCAGGCCATTGCCGCGGGCGCCGTCGCCTTCGGGCACGGGCTGCAGGACGGCCAACGCACAAGCGCGGTGGTGATCCTGGCGCTGCTGGCGGCCGGGCTCTCCGACGGCGGTTCAGTGCCGGTGTGGGTGGCCCTGCTGACGGCCGTCTTGCTGTCGGCGGGAACCCTCGCGGGCGGGTGGCGGATTTCCTACACCATCGGCTACCGGCTGACCCGGGTCGATCCCCTGCGCGGATTTGTCGCGCAGATGTACAGTGCGGTGATGCTGTTGGTGGGCGCGATCGGGCTGCACTGGCCCGTCTCCACCACGCACACGGTGACGGCGGCAACCCTTGGCGCCGGCGCCAACCAGTGTTTCCCGGGCACCGACCGGCGGCTGGTGATCCGCATCCTGGTGTTCTGGGTAGCGACCCCGGTTGTCACCGCTGCCGCCGCGTTCGTCCTGCAGTTGGCGCTCTCGACGGTGGCCGGCCTGTAGCAGGCTGGTTTATCCGAAGCGGCCGGAGACGTAGTCCTCGGTGGCCTTCTCGGTCGGGTTGCTGAAGATCGTGGGGGTGTCGCCGAACTCGATCAGCTTGCCCGGCTTGCCGGTGCCGGCAATGTTGAAGAAGGCCGTCTTGTCCGACACGCGGGCCGCCTGCTGCATGTTGTGCGTCACGATCACCACCGTGTACTGGTCCTTGAGCTCGTTGATGAGGTCCTCAATGGCCAGCGTCGAGATCGGGTCCAGGGCGGAGCAGGGCTCGTCCATGAGGATCACCTGGGGTTCAACGGCAATCGCGCGCGCAATGCACAGGCGCTGCTGCTGGCCGCCGGACAGCCCGGAGCCGGGCTTGGCCAGGCGGTCCTTGACCTCGTTCCAGAGGTTGGCCCCCTGCAGGGACCGCTCCACCAGGACATCGGCCTCGCCCTTGGAGATCTTCGTGTTGTTCAGCTTCACGCCGGCCAGCACGTTGTCCCGGATGGACATGGTGGGGAACGGGTTGGGGCGCTGGAACACCATGCCGATCTGGGACCGGACGGTGACCGGGTCGACGCCGGGGCCGTACAGGTTGTCCCCGTCCAGCAGCACTTCGCCTTCAACCCTCGCACCGGGAATGACCTCGTGCATGCGGTTCAGGGTGCGCAGGAAGGTGGACTTGCCGCAACCCGAGGGGCCGATGAAGGCCGTGACGGACTTGGCGTCGATGTTGATGTTGACGCCTTCGACGGCCAGGAATTTGCTGTAGTAGACGTTCAGGTCCTTGACGTCGATGCGCTTAGACATGGTGTTCCTTCACTTGCTGGAGGTAGGGGCGGCGGGCGCGGATGGCCTAGCGGCCTGTCTTGGGGGCGAAGATGCGGGCAATCAGGCGTGCGCCGAGGTTGAGCAGCATCACCAGGATGATGAGTACCAGGGCCGCGCCCCAGGCCCGCTGGGAGGACGGATCCGGGTTCGACGGCGAGGTGGGGTTCAGGATCTGGGTGTAGATGAAGGTCGGCAGGGAGGCCATCCAGCCGCTGAACACGTTGGTGTTGATGGTGGTCGCGAATCCGGCGGTGACCAGAATCGGCGCGGTTTCGCCGATCACGCGGGCGATCGCCAGGGTGATGCCGGACGCGATGCCGGAGATCGCCGTCGGGAGGACCACCTTGAGGATGGTCCGCCACTTGCGGACGCCGAGGGCGTAGGCGGCCTCGCGGAGTTCGTTGGGCACGATCTTGAGCATTTCCTCGCTGGAGCGGACCACCACCGGGATCATCAGCACCGACAGTGCGACGGCGGCGACGGCGCCGGTCTTGGTGCCCGGGCCGACCACCGCGAAGAACGCGGCGGCGGCGAACAGGCCGGCGACAATCGAGGGAATGCCGGTCATGACGTCCACGAAGAAGGTGATGGCCCGGGCCAGTGCGCGGTCCTCACCGTATTCCACGAGGTAGATCGCGGTCAGCAGGCCCACGGGGACCGAGATGAGGGTGGCGAGCACCGTGATCAGCAAGGTGCCCATGAGCGCGTGGTAGATGCCGCCCAGCAGGGGGGCGCCTTCCTCCACCGTCTTGTTGTCGAAGGCGCCGGTGACCCCGTTCATGGAGGTGGTGAGGAAACCGGGATCCAGGAGCCCGGGGAGCCCATTGATCAGTACGGTCCAGATCACCGAGAACAGGGGCAACAGGGCAACCAGGAAGGCCCCCACAACCAGGTAGGTGGCCAGCTTGTCCTTGGCTTTGCGGGCGCCTTCCACAACAAGGCTCCAGCCCACCAGGCCGGCGGCGAAGAGAATGGCGGAGACGATTCCCCAGCCGAAGGCATTGAAGCCGATCAGCGCGAGGATCGCCGCGCCGAGGATCAAGGCAACGGCCAGGACGATGTACGGCGCGGCCTTGGGCAGTTGGCCCCTGGTCAGCGCCGAGCGCTTGCGTACCGGAGTCAGGGTGGAGGTCATTTAGTTGGCTCCCGAGAATTCTTTGTGCCGGCTGATGATTCCCCGGGCAATCATGTTTACTCCGAGGGTAATGACGAACAGCACCAGGCCCGCGGCGATCAGCGTGCTGACCTTGAGCCCGCTGGCCTCGGGGAAGTTCAGGGCGATTTCGGCGGCGATGGTCTGGTTGCCGGTCTGGATCAGGCTGGCGGTCAGGGCTCCGGAGGACAGCACCAGCGCGACGGCCATGGTCTCGCCGAGGGCCCGGCCCAGTCCCAGCATCACGGCGCTGATGATTCCCGGCCGGCCGAACGGCAGCACGGTCATCCGGATCATCTCCCAGCGGGTGGCCCCGAGCGCCAGCGCGGCCTCTTCGTGCAGCTTGGGGGTCTGCAGGAAGATTTCGCGGGTCAGAGAGGTGATGATCGGCAGGACCATGACGGCGAGCACGATTCCGGCCGTCAGGATGGTCTTGCCGGTGGCGGAGGCGGGGCCCTGGAAGATCGGCAGCCAGCCCATGTTCTCGGCCAGCCAGTTGTACGACGGCGAGATTTCCTTGGCCAGGAACGCGACGCCCCAGGCGCCGTAGACCACGGACGGGATGGCGGCGAGGAGGTCAATCACGTAACCCAGGCCGGAGGCGAGCTGGCGCGGCGCGAAGTGCGAAATGAACAGCGCGACGCCGATCGCGATCGGCGTCGCGATCACGAGAGCGATCACCGAGGCGATGAGGGTGCCGATGACGAGCGGCCAGATGTAGGTGAAGAATCCTTCGCCGCCCTGGATCTTGTCCGCCGGAGCCACGAGGGCGGGGAGCGCCTGGATCACGAGAAACAGTGCCACGCCGAAGAGCACGACGAGGATCAAACACCCTGCTGCCAAGGTGGCTGCGGAAAAGACTTTGTCACCGGCGTGGCCTGCGCCCCGGGACTTGGTCAGGGAGGTGGTGGTCACTTCACGGTCCTTCGGTTTGGATGGGATCCGGGCGCCGGGTGCGGAGGCCTCCGCGGCCGGTGCCCGGCAAATCTTGATGTATGGAACAAACGCGTCAGTTCCCTGCTCCATGGCGGCCGCCGGTGACGGCCGCCATGGAGCAGGGAACCTTGATCAGGCCCGTGTTTCCACTATGCCCTTTTCCACTTCGCCTCGCGGCGCAGCGTATTCCTAGGCCTTGGCCTTGACGGAGTCGACGGCAGCCATTGCCTTGTCCTGGAGGGTCTTGGACAGCGGCGCCGACTTGGCGGCGTCGGCCGCGGCCTGCTGGCCCGCGTCGGAGGCGGCGTACTTGACGAAGGCCTTGACCAGGTCAGCGGTGGCCTGCGTGTCGTAGGTGGTGCAGACGATGTGGTAGGACACCAGGACGATCGGGTAGGCGCCCGCGGCCGTGGTGGTGCGGTCCAGCTTGATGGCGAGGTCGTTGGCGTTGCGGCCCTCGACCGGCTTGCCCTGGTCGACTGCCTTGGAAGCTGCCTCGGCGGAGATCTTCGTGAAGGAGTCGCCGACCTTGATCTGCGCGGTGCCGAGCTTGCCGCTGACAGCGGAGTCGTCGGCGTAGGTCACGGCGCCGGGGGTGTCGGTGACAGTCTTGACGACGCCGGAGGTGCCCTTGGCGTTCTCGCCCTTCAGGCTGGCGGGCCAGACGCCGGCTGCCTTGTCGGTCCACACGGTGGGGGCTACGGCGGACAGGTAGTCGGTGAAGTTGGTGGTGGTGCCCGAGTCATCGGAGCGGTTCACCGGGGTGACCTTGAGGTCCGGAAGCTGGACGCCCGGGTTCATCGCCGCGATGGCGGGGTCATTCCAGTTGGCGACCTCGCCGCGGAAGATCTTTGCGACGGTGGCGGCGTCGAGCTTCAGGTCCGTGATGCCAGGGACGTTGAAGGCGACGGCGATCGGGGAAATGTAGACCGGGATGTCAATGGCTCCGTCGGGACCACACTTTTCCTTGGAGCTGGCGAGTTCGTCATCCTTGAGGTAGGCATCGGAGCCGGCGAACTGGGCCGAGCCGTCGAGGATCGCCTTGCGTCCGGCGCCGGAACCGTCCGGGGAGTACTGCACAGTTGCGCCCTGGTTCGCGGTAGCGAAGTTGGTCTTCCAGACATCCATGGCTGCGCCCTGGGCGGAAGAACCGATGCCGGTCAGGGTGCCGGTGACCGCGGGACCCGAGGCGGACGGCGCCGCGGTCTGGGCCGTGTTGGTTGCGTTGTCCGAACCGCAGGCGGTCAGCGCAAGTGCGCCGACGGCGATTACAGCGATAGCCGCGTTGCGGCCGAAGCGGAGAGCCTTCACTGAGTTGTACCCCTTCCAGGGCTGTGAGTGCCGGGCCTGGAGAAGGCCCGCAGGGATGCGTACGGGTTTGTACCTTTACCGACCGTAAGTGGCCCAGGTGAAGAGAATTGCGGACCAAAGTGAACGGCCGGTGAACGACGCGGGACTATTGGCTTACATATGCCGGGCCGCCATTGTGTTCTGTGCGTCACAGTCGTATCAGCCGCACAGTGCCCGCGGCCCGTGCCGTGTCCTGCCGTGCCGGCCGTCCCGGCGCAGCAAATAGACTGGAGGGCATGGCCTCCGCGACTGGACTCTCCGCAAGCGCACGATTTCTGCGCGGCCGGGTCCGCACCGGCTTTGTCCGGAGCCGGAACTCCCTGGGCCCGGCCATCCAGATGACCACTTGCGCCGTGGGCGCTTACGCTTTCGCAGAATACGTCCTGGGTCACAGCGGGCCGTTGTTTGCGGCCACGTCATCCCTTATTGCGCTCGGTTTTTCCCGCGACCCCCGGCTGCGCCGCGTCATCGAGGTGGGCTTGGGCTGCACGCTCGGAATCGTGGTCGGAGACCTGCTGCTGCACTGGCTGGGCTCCGGAATCTGGCAGGCCGCCGTCGTGCTCCTTTTCTCCATCCTGCTGGCCAGGTTCCTGGACAGCGGGACGATTTTCACGACGCAACTGGGCCTGCAGTCGGTGCTCGTGGTGCTCCTGCCCGCACCGATCGGGGGCCCGTTCACCCGCAGCATCGACGCCGTGGTGGGCGGAGTGTTCGCGCTGCTGATGACCGTCCTCGTTCCCAAGGATCCGCGGCGTGAACCCCGCAGCGACGTCAAGAAGCTCCTGCACGAGCTCGCCGAGGTGCTGCGGGAATGCGCCTCGGCGCTGAGCTACAGCGATTCCACCCAGGCCTGGCATGCCCTCATCCGGGGCCGGAACTGCCAGCCGCTCGTCGACGCCATGCGCCAGTCGCTGCGTGCCTCCGGCGAAGTGGCAACCCTGGCCCCAGCCTACCGGCGGCACCGGGACGAACTGGACCAGATGGAGCAGTCGCTGGACTACATCGATCTCGCGCTGCGCAACAGCCGGGTCTTTGCGCGCCGACTGACCAGCGCCATCAACCATGCGGCGCTCTCGGACGAGGCCACCCAGAACATCGCCGAGGTCCTGCAGGAGACGGCCGCCGCCGTCGACGAGCTCTCGCTCGGCCTGGCGGAAGTCCACGACGGCGCCCGCCGCGCCCACCTGCGGACAGCACGCTCGGAGCTGCGGGAGATCGCAGGCCGGCTGCATCCGCGGATACTGGACGTCCAGCGGCTCGAGGGCGAAACGGTGGTCATGCTGTTCCGCCCGCTCATGGTGGACCTGCTCGAGGCCGCCGGGCTGGATTCCAAGGAAGCCCGGGACATCCTGCCCCCGCTGTAGCTGCTGCAGCTGGCGCACGGGCCCTGCTGGCCCCGCCGCCGGCGCACTTGTTGTCGCTGGCCCCCGATAGTGTGGACCAATGGCTACGAAGACTTCCCGGGGGCCGAAGGCGCCCGGCTATAAATGCGCCGAATGCGGCTGGACGACGGCCAAGTGGGTGGGCCGCTGCGGCGAGTGCCAGGCGTGGGGCAGCGTGGAGGAGACCGGCACCGCCGTCGCCCGGACGACGGCGGCCACGACGGTCCTGGAACCGGCCCGCCGGATCGCCGACGTCGACGCCACTACCGCCGCGTTCCTGCCCACCGGCGTGGATGAACTCGACCGCGTGCTCGGCGGCGGGCTGGTGCCAGGCGCCGTGATCCTGCTGGCGGGCGAGCCCGGGGTGGGCAAGTCGACGCTGCTGCTGGACGTTGCGGCCAAGTTCGCCCGCACGGCGCAGGACGTCCTCTACATCACCGGCGAGGAATCCGCGGCCCAGGTCAAACTCCGCGCGGACCGGATCGACGCCGTCGCCGAATCCCTGTACCTGTCCGCCGAAACTGACCTGGGGCAGGCCCTGGGGCAGGTGGAGAAGCTGGAGCCGCGCCTGCTGGTGGTGGACTCCGTGCAGACCCTCAGCAGCGCCGACGTCGAGGGCAGCGCCGGCGGCGTGTCCCAGGTGCGCGAGGTGGCGGCGTCCCTGATCGCCGCGGCCAAGCGCCGCAACATGACCACGCTGCTGGTCGGGCACGTGACCAAGGACGGCTCCATCGCCGGGCCCCGGCTGCTGGAACACCTCGTGGACGTCGTCTGCCAGTTCGAAGGCGAACGGCACTCGCGGCTGCGGCTGCTGCGCGCGGTCAAGAACCGCTACGGACCCACCGATGACGTCGGCTGCTTCGATCTGAACGAGGACGGCATCGAGGGCCTCGCCGATCCCAGTGGGCTGTTCGTCTCCCGGACCAAGGAGCCCGTTTCGGGAACCTGCATCACGGTCACGCTGGAGGGCCGCCGGCCGCTGCTGGCCGAGGTGCAGGCGCTGCTCGCCGAGAGTGCCAGCTCCCAGCCCCGCCGCGCCACCAGCGGGCTCGACAGCTCGCGCGTCGCGATGCTGCTGGCCGTCCTGCAGCAGCGCGCCGGCTGCCTGCTGAACAAGGACGACTCGTACGTGGCAACGGTCGGCGGGGTCAAGCTCAGCGAACCCGCCACGGACCTCGCCGTGGCCCTGGCGGTGGCTTCGGCCAAGGCCAGGAAGCCGCTCCCCCAGCGGCTCATAGCCTTCGGCGAGGTGGGCCTGGCGGGCGAAGTCCGCCCGGTGCCCGGCATCAACCAGCGCATCCAGGAGGCGCACCGGCTCGGCTTCACCCATGCCGTGGTACCGGCCAGCCCCAACGGGCACGGACCGGTTCCGGCGGGCTTCTCGGTCCGCGAGGTCGGCCACTTGGCCGAGGCCCTGGGACTGCTGATCAGCTGACGCCGTGGAAGCCGGGCGCCCCGGTGGTCTGGGACCTGGGGACGATGCGAGTTGCCAGAGGTCCGCTGAGGCTGGAAATGCCCTCTTGCCAAAGATACCCCCCGGGGGTATGTTGGGCGTAGCCGCAGATGACTGAGCATCCGTCAGGAGCACACACCATGGAACACCGGCACAGCAGCCCCGGCGCGGACCAGGGCCTCCGAGACCACAGCCCGGGCGGGACGCCGCACGGCAACCATGCTGTGAGCTCCGCCGCGGACGAGCACACGGTACACACTCACGGCCAGCATGCCGGGCACAGCGTCGCGATGTTCAGGGACAGGTTCTGGCTGTCACTGGCCCTGGCCGTGCCGGTGGTCTTCTTCAGCCCCATGTTCGCGGAACTCCTGGGCTACGCTCCTCCCGCCTTCCCCGGCTCAGCATGGATCCCGCCGGTCTTCGGCACGGCGATCTACCTCTACGGCGGCCGTCCGTTCCTCCAGGGCGGACTCAATGAACTGAAGACGCGAAAACCGGGGATGATGCTGCTGATTGCCATGGCCATCAGCGTCGCCTTTATCGCCTCCTGGGTGACCAGCCTCGGCATCGGCGGTTTCGATCTCGACTTCTGGTGGGAGCTGGCGCTGCTGGTCCCCATCATGCTGCTGGGCCACTGGATCGAGATGCGCGCCCTCGGCTCGGCGCAGGGTGCGCTGGATGCCCTGGCGGCGCTGCTGCCCGACGAAGCGGAACGCGTCACGGCTGCCGGCACGGAGACCGTCAGCCTCGCCGAACTCCGTGCCGGGGACACCATCCTGGTCCGCCCCGGCGGCCGGATGCCGGCCGACGGCACCGTCAGCGGCGGGCAGGCCGAATTCGACGAATCCATGATCACGGGCGAATCAAAAACCGTCCTGCGGGCCCCGGGGGATCCCGTGGTGGCCGGCACCATCGCCACTGACAACTCCGTGCGGGTCCGGGTGTCGGCCATCGGCGAGGACACGGCCCTCGCCGGGATCCGGCGCCTCGTGGCCGAGGCGCAGGCGTCCTCCTCCCGGGCCCAGGCCCTGGCCGACCGGGCTGCGGCCTTCCTCTTCTACTTCGCGGCCGGCACCGGCGTCCTGACCTTCATCTTCTGGACCCTGATGGGCAGCCTAGGAGACGCGGTCACCCGCACTGTGACGGTCCTGGTGATCGCCTGCCCCCACGCCCTCGGCCTAGCCATCCCGCTCGTCATCGCCATTTCCACCGAGCGCGCCGCCCGGGCGGGCGTCCTGATCAAGAACCGGATGGCGCTGGAGCGCATGCGGACAGTCGATGTCGTGCTGTTCGACAAGACCGGAACCCTGACCAGGGGCGAACCGGAACTCAAGGAAGTCGCCGCCGCAGACGCGGGAACAACCGGCCAAGACGCTGCGCAGAATACGGTGCTGGCACTCGCGGCCGCCGTGGAGGCTGACAGCGAACATCCCTTGGCCCGCTCAATCGTTGCCGCGGCCCGCGAACGGGGACTTAAGCTTCCTACGGCGGACGGGTTCACGTCGCTGACTGGCCGCGGAGTCCGCGCCACGGTCGATGGCCGCACGATCCAGGTGGGCGGCCCGGCCCTGCTCCGGGAGCTGGGTTTGCAGGAGCCGCCGGATTTGGCCGCCACGACCGGCGCCTGGCTGGAGCGCGGCGCGGCGGTGCTTCATGTCGTGGACGGCGGCAGGGTCCTGGGTGCTGTCAGCCTCGAGGATGCCGTGCGGCCCGAGTCCCGCCAGGCCGTCCGCGCCCTGCAGGCACGCGGCATCAAGGTGGCCATGGTCACCGGCGACGCCCGGCAGGTGGCGCACGCCGTCGCCGCCGAGCTCGGCATCGACGAAGTGTTCGCCGAGGTGCTCCCGGCCGACAAGGACAAGAAAGTGGCGGAGCTCCAGGGCCGCGGGCTGAAGGTGGCCATGGTCGGCGACGGCGTGAACGACTCCCCCGCGCTGGCACGGGCGGAGGTGGGGATCGCGATTGGAGGCGGCACGGATGTGGCCGTGGAATCCGCCGGTGTGGTCCTGGCCGGCAACGATCCGCGGGCTGTGCTGTCAATGCTCGATCTTTCCAGTGCGAGCTACCGGAAGATGTGGCAAAACCTCGTGTGGGCCACCGGATACAACGTGATCTCGGTGCCGCTGGCTGCCGGTGTCCTCGCCTTCGCCGGAATTGTCCTGTCCCCCGCCGCGGGCGCCGTGATGATGTCGGCGTCGACCATTGTGGTTGCCCTGAACGCCCAGTTGCTGCGCAGGCTCAAGCTCAACCCGGCCGCGGTCAGCTGACCTGTTGGAGGCCCCGATGCCGGAAACCACCCGCCGTGAGTCATCATTCGGGAGATCGTATGCCCGGGTGGGTCCGCGGATGGACGCCCGCGGCGCAGCAGAGCACCGCCGCCGGCTCGTGGCGCCGGCGCACGGCTTCGTCATCGAAATCGGGGCGGGCTACGGGGCCACCTTCCCGTTCTACCCTTCCGCGGTATCCGGTGTGCTGGCCCTCGAACCGGACCCCACGCTCCGTGCGCTGGCCCTCGCCGCCGCCGGTAAGGCGCCTGTGCCCGTCACGGTGAGGGACGGCGTGGCGGAAGCGCTGCCGGCGGCGGATGCCTCGGCCGACGTCGTTGTCTCCAGCTTGGTGCTGTGCAGCGTGCCGGACCCGTCCCTCGCCCTGGCGGAGGTGGTCCGGGTCCTGCGGCCCGGCGGCCTGCTGCTGTTCTACGAACACGTCCGCTCAGCGCACCGCCTGCTGGGGGCCGCCGAAGACCTGCTCACACCGCTGTGGGGCCGGCTGGCAGGCGGATGCCACCCGAACCGTGACACCGCCGCCATGATCGCCGCGGCAGGCCTGAGCGTGCAGGGCATCGAGCGCTTCGGCTTTTCGGTGCTTCCCGGCAATCCGCGGCTGGCCCACGTCCTCGGTGTGGCGGGCAAATCCTGAGCGCGTTCCGGCACAACGAAAAGGGGGCGCCTGCCGCGATGGCAGACGCCCCTCTTCTGATTTCACTCCGGCTGAGCCGGCCTGGGTTTGCTAGGCCTTCTTGGGAGGCAGGGCCAGCTTGAAGATCTTCGCCCACGTGGAGCCGACCTGCTTCAGCAGCGGGCCCGTGGTGTACGGCAGTCCGTAGCGCTTGCAGATCTCCTGCACCTTCGGCTGCACCTCCGCGTAGCGGTTCGAGGGCAGGTCCGGGAACAGGTGGTGCTCAATCTGGTGCGAGAGGTTGCCGGTCATGAGGTGCATGAACTTGGAGCCGGAGATGTTGGCCGAGCCAATCATCTGCCGCACATACCAGTCACCGCGGGTCTCGCCCTCCACCATTTCCTCGGTGAAGGTGTCAGTGCCTTCGGGGAAGTGGCCGCAGAAGATCACTGCGTGCGCCCACACGTTGCGGACGGCGTTGGCGGTCAGCGTGCCGTAAAGGGCCTGCTTGCCGGAACCGGTCAGCATGGCGACGGCGGGAGTGGCGGCGTAGTCCTTGGTGAACTGCGTCAGTGCCTTGCGGCCGAGGGCCTTCAGGTCCTTGGTCAGGGCTTCCTTCGATTTCCGGCCCTCTTTGTAGTCCACCAGTTCGAGGTCGTAGATCGCGATGCCCCACTCGAAGACCGGTGCCAGCAGCGCGTTGTACAGCGGGTTGCCCAGGTTGAAGGGAGTCCATTTCTGGTCCGGATCCATCCGCAGCAGGTTGTATCCGATGTCGTTGTCCTTGCCGACCACATTTGTCCAGCGGTGGTGGAGGTCGTTGTGGGTGTGCTGCCAGGAGCGCGCGGGGGTGACGAAGTCCCATTCCCAGGTGGTGGAGTGGATGTCCGGGTCCCGCATCCAGTCCCACTGCCCGTGCAGGATGTTGTGCCCAAGTTCCATGTTTTCCAGGATCTTGGCGAAGCTCAGCAGCGCGGTGCCGGCGAACCAGGCGGGCTTCTTCTTGCTGACAAGGAGCAGGGCACGGCCGGAGAGCTCCAGGCCGCGCTGGATCTTGATCATGCGGCGGATGTAGGCGGCATCGGCGGACCCGCGCTTGGCGAGGATGTCATCCTTGATGGCGTCGAGTTCGCGCCCCAGCTCCGCCACCTGCTCGTCGGAGAGGTGGGCGGCCGCGGGCGGGCGCAGCAGCGGGCTGCCGGTTTCGGCGAGGGCGCCGGGCCGCGTCTTCGCGACCGTGACGACCTTTGCTGTGTCGGCTGAACCGCTGGTGGCGGGGGTGTCGGCGTCGGAAAGGTCCGGTTTGTTGGAAACAATCGTCATGCGGTGATACTCCTCAGAGGTCGAGGTTAACGGGGCCGGCGGCTGCCGACACGCACGTCTGGATTAGTTGGCCGGGCTCGCCGTGCACTTCGTTGGTGCGCAGGTCACGGACGTGGCCGGCCCGCAGCGGGATGAGGCAGCTGTGGCAGATACCCATCCGGCAGCCGCTGGGCATGAGGATGCCGGCGTCCTCGCCGACATCGAGCAGCGGGGTGTCGCCATCGGCCTCGACTTCACGGTCGGAGGCCTCGAAGGTGACCAGGCCGCCGTCGTGCCCGGCGCCGCCGGCGAGGCTGGTGCTGAAGCGTTCGATGGTCAGGGTGCCCGAGCTGGCCGCGGCCTGCTGGGCGTCCTCCGCTTCGGCCTCCCACAACGCCTCGGCGTCGTTGAGGTACCCTTCCGGACCGCATGCGTAGGCGGCGCGCTGGCGCCAGTCCGGGCAGAGCCGGTCCAGGTCGGCGGCCGAGGTGAAGTCCAGCCGTCCGCTCTCACCGGTGAACCAGTGCGTGACGCGCAGGTTGGGGAACTGGTCGGCGAGCTCGGCGAGTTCTTCACGGAAGATGGTGTCCGCGGCGGTGCGGGCGGTGTGGATCAGGACGACGTCCGAATCCGGGCGGTGCGGAACGAGCGTGCGGATCATCGACATCACCGGGGTGATCCCGCTGCCGGCCGTGAGCATGAGCAGCGGCCGCGGATGCTCGGGAAGGACGAAATCGCCCTGCGGGGGCGCCAGGAACAGGACATCGCCGGGCTTGGTGCCGCGTACGAGGGCCCCGGAGACGGCGCCCATGTCGGTCACGGTGATTGCCGGGTCCTGTCCGGCGGGGGCGCTGAGCGAGTAGGACCGCCAGTGGCGGACACCGTCGAGCTCGACGCCAATACGGGCCCACTGGCCGGCAAGATGTGCTTGCCAGCCGCGGCCGGGACGGAAGAAAATGGTGGCGGAATCGGCCGTTTCTGGAACCACCCTGGTGACCACGCCGCGCAATTGGCGGGCGGAAAACACGGGATTGAACAGCGACAGAATGTCTTCTGGAGCTAGTGGGGTGGTCAGTAGAGATGCGGCGCGCGCCAGCTTACGGAGCCGGATCATTCATCAAGCTTATGTCAGATTGCGCCATACTTCTTCACCCAAGGCATACGATCGACTCGAGAAAACTATCCCGCCGCAACAACTCATCGGACTTTCCATGAACACATCCCCTGCCCGGGAGCCTGCCGGCCCCGCCCCCGCCTACGATCCTCCCTGGCTGGCCCTGCCGCGGGAGGTCAGCGACATGCTGCGGCCGCGGATGCCCGGCATTGTCGAGGCCATCATCGAGGCCGTCCCGCAGCTCGTCCCGGCGTACGCCAGGCCGATCGAGGGGCGCTTTGGCAGGGGGCTGCGCAGGGGCGTGGCCGCGGCGCTGGACCGCTTCCTGCAACTGCCCGGGACCCGGCTGCCGGCGCTGTCCGAGGAAAGCCGGGAGCTGGTGGCCGGGCTGGGCAGCGGCGAGTTCCGGCAGGGGCGGAGCATGGACGCGCTCCTGAGCGCCTACCGGATGGGCGCCCGCGTGACGTTCCGGGAGATGTCCAAAGTCTCAGTGGAACACCATCTGGGCCAGGGCGTCGTGGTGGACCTGGGCGAATCGATCCTCGCGTACATCGATGAGCTGTCGGCGGTCAGCGCCGAGGCCTACGCCTTTGAGCAGTCCGAACGGGCCGGAGCAGTGGACCGGCGGCGCACCGAACTGCTGGACCTGCTCCTGCTAGGCCAGGCCGACGAGGCGGCCCTGCGCCAGACGGCGGCGATGGCGGACTGGTCCCTGCCCCAGCGCATGGCGGTGGTGACGCTGCCGCTGGACCGGGCGGCCGGGCTGCGGCTGCGCCTGGGCCCGGGCACCCTTGTGATTGAGCGCGAGACCGATGTTGTCGCCCTGGTGCCGGCGCGGATGTCGCGCTCCGCCCGGGACGACCTGGACCGTGCCCTGAAGGGGCGCGGCGCTTCCGTGGGACCGGCCGGGGGCTGGGAGAGGGTTCCGGATTCGCTGCGGCTGGCCGTGCTGGCGGCCGCAGCACTGCCTCCGCGGGAGGGACCGGATGATCCCCCGATCTGGGCCGACGAGCACCTGGCGCAGGTGATTCTCGGTGCAGAACCCTCTGCGATCACGGAACTCGCCAACCGCCGGCTCGCGCCGCTGGAAGGGCTTCGGCCCGCACAGCGCGACCGGCTCGCCGAAACCCTGCTCTCCTGGTTGCGCCACTGGGGCCAGCGGGCGCCCGTGGCCGCCGAGCTCGGGATCCACCCGCAGACCGTGGGCTACCGGGCAGCGCAGCTGCGCGAGCTCTTTGGCGACGCCCTCGAGGACCCAACGGCGCGCTTCGAACTCGAACTGGCCCTTCACGCCGGCCGGCGGTAGGCCAGCCCGTCAGGCGGACCGCGGGTTACCCGGCGAGCGCCCGCCGGCTGTGGAGCCGCAACTCCAGGTCGTGCATCACGAGCGCCGCCAGGTCCTCCAGCGCAGCAGTGTCCTCATCGCTGAACTCGCGGGGCTCACGGTCCAGGATGCAGAAGGTGCCCAGGTTGTAGCCGTCCGGAGTGCGCAGCGGCACCCCGGCATAGAACTGCAGGCCGAACTCGCCTGCCACGAGGGGGTTGGCCAGCGTCCGGGGATCGTTGACGGCGTCCCGGACAATCCAGGCATCGCCCTGCAGGACGGCGGAGGCGCACAATCCGGGGTCCCGGCCGATTTCCGTGACATCCGTGCCGTGGTGGGACTTGAACCAGATCCGGTCATGGTCCACAACACTGACAATCGCCACGGGCACCGAGAACATGCGTGCGGCCAGCGCCGCGATCCGGTCAAAGACGCCGTCCGCGGGAGTGTCCAGGATCCGGTACCGCTCGACCGCCTGCATGCGCCCTTCTTCGTCGGTCAACAGCGCGGCCGGGTCCCGGCGGCGGCGTCCCGTGCCGTTGATGACTTCCTGGCGCAGGGCCAGGGACACTTCCCGGGCCGGCGGGCGGGCGGCCGGATCCCTGTCCAGCATGGAGGTCAGCAGGGCCGCCCACATGGGCGCGATGTCTTCAGGGACGTCCGGGTCGTGGAGCAGCCGGGCCAGGGCGGACTGCACCGGCGCGCCGGGATAGGCCATTTTCCCGGTCAGGCCTTCCAGGAGGACCAGCCCCAGCGAATAGACGTCGCTGGCGGGGCCCGCCGGTTCGCCGGCAGCCTGTTCGGGGCTGAGGTAGGCCGGGGTGCCGGAGCTGTCATCGGGGTCGCCGTGGTGGCCTTCGCGGATGGTGATGGCCACGCCGAAGTCGCTGAGTTTGGCGCGGGCGCGCCGGTCCTCGACGCTGTAGTCCACGAGCAGGATGTTGGCCGGCTTGACGTCCCGGTGGATGATGCCGTGGTGGTGGATGTGCGCAAGACCGTCCGCGAGATCGTGTCCGATCAGCGCCATGTGGGCCGCCGACAGCGGGCCCTCGGCCGAGCGGCGGCGCAGGTCGGGGCCGCGGACGAGTTCCATCACCAGATAACTGAGCCGGCGGGTCGGGTCACTGAGGTCCGTGCCGGCGTCGAACAATGTCACGAGGGCGTGGTGGGCCATCCCCGCCAGGATCCGCACTTCATCGGCTTGCCTGCGGGCCCGTTCTTCGTCCACTGTCCCGTCGCGGAAGAGTTTGACTGCCACTTCACGCCCCAGGACCTCGTCCGTGGCACGGTACACGCTCGATTGGCTGCCCCGGCCAATGAGCTCTTCGATCCGGTAGCGCCCGCTGAGCAGGGAACCGGGGTCCATGGTTGTCAAAGGTCTACGTGGTCCCTCTAATGGGGCCGCCGCTGGAGGCGGGGCGGATCAGTCCAAAGCCGGGACAAATCCCGGCACCCGCATCATAAGCAAGCTTACTTATCATAACGCGGAAACCGGATTCCGGAAGACTTCCCGGAAGTCTTCGGTCCGCCGCCTTGGGCTATTTTGCGGGGTTGTGGGTCCCGATCGGCACCAGGGTGAGGTCAGGGTGGTTCTTTTCGATCCGGCGCAGGGCCCAGACGTCGTTGAACAGGGCCAGGTATTCCCCGTCGGAGCGCAACAGGACTTCGGCGCCGGGGACGTTGGCCAGCGCCGGCATGGCGTCGGCGGTCGAGATCCGGGCCATGGAATACGGGAGCCGCTCCAGCCGCATCGGGGCGCTGAAGTCGTGCGCCATGCGGTCCTCGACCACTTCGAACTGCATGGGGCCGACGGCGGCAAGAACGGGCGCCTGGTCACCCCGGATGTCCGAGCGGAGCACCTGGATGACGCCCTCGTGCTCAAGTTGTTCGATGCCGCGGCGGAACTGCTTGAACCGGCTCGGGTCCTTGGAGCGCGCCACCTGGAAGTGCTCCGGGGCGAAAAGCGGGATCGCCGGGAATTCCACGGGCTGGTCCAGGAACAGGCTGTCCCCCACCCGGAGGGAGGAGGCGTTCACGAGGCCCACCACGTCGCCCGGGAAAGCCTCGTCGATCACCTCGCGTTCGCGGCCGAAAACCTGCTGGGCGTACTTGGTGGCGAAGGATTTCCCCGTCCGGGTCTGGGTGACCACCATGCCGCGCTCGAACATGCCGGAGCAGACACGGATGAAGGCAACGTGGTCGCGGTGGGCCTTGTTCATGCCGGCCTGGACCTTGAAGACGAACCCGGCGAACGGGGCATCCACGGGGCGGGGGTCGCCGTCGACGTCGGGCCGCGGGGCAGCGGGCGGGGCGAAGTCGACGAGGGCGTCGAGGATTTCCTTGACGCCGAAGTTCAGCGCGGCCGAGCTGAACAGGATCGGCGTCGCCTTGCCGGCGTGGAAGGCTGCGACGTCGAACGCCAGGTTGGATTCGATGACCAGCCCGGCCTCGTCCACGGCGTTGGACCAGTCGTCGCCCTGGCTGGCGGCGGCCTCGTCGGGGGTGAAGTATTCGGTCAGGGCGATGTTGGCCCCGGCGTTGTTGCGCTTGAACTGCGCGAAGCGGTCGTTGCGCAGGTCCCAGACGCCGCGGAAGTCGCCGGAGATGCCAACGGCCCAGGTCAGCGGCATCGGCTGCAGGCCGGTGCGTTCGGTGATCTCGTCCATCAGCGCCAGGGCGTCCAGGCCGGGCCGGTCCCACTTGTTGATGACAGTGATGATGGGCAGGTTGCGCTGCTTGCAGACCTCGAAGAGCTTCATGGTCTGGGTTTCCAGGCCCTTCGCTGCGTCGACCAGCATGACAGCACAGTCCACGGCCGCGAGCACGCGGTAGGTGTCCTCGGAAAAGTCGGCGTGGCCCGGGGTGTCCAGGAGGTTGATGACGGTGTCCCGGTAGGCGAACTGCAAAGCGGCAGAGCTGATGGAGATGCCGCGGTCCTTTTCCATCTGCATCCAGTCCGAGACCGTCTCCTTGCGGTTGGCCTTTCCGCTGGAGGCGCCGGCCGTGCCGATCACCTTTGCGTGCAGCGCCAGGGCCTCCGTCAGGGTGGATTTGCCGGCGTCGGGGTGCGAAATGACCGCGAAAGTCCGGCGCCGGGCCGCCTGCTTGTGAATCTCCTGGACTCGGGCGGGGCTGAGGACTTCTTGAGACACGATGCTACTTTCGCTGCGGCAGTGGACGGGTCACGGCGCGGAGAGCCCGCGGTACACCCAAGGATCCAAGTTTATCGCAGGCCGCGGACCGCGGACGAAGCTGCGGCCGGACCGCGTATGAAGCTACGCGAGGCCCGGGCACGAAGCTGCGGCGTTAAGGCGCCAAAATGCCGTCACGGACGGCGCCCGGGGCAGCCCTTCAGGAGGCCCGCGGCGGCACGCCGCAATGGACCACTTTAAGGCTTGCCTGTGCGGAAGTGGCCTTGCTTTACCCCTATCATGGGGAGAGCGGGGAACTGAGTACTTTGATCCTGCCGGGAGACCCTGGAATCCGGCGCACTTGCAGGCTCGTCCCTGCACCTTTGAAGGGAAATCTATGGCTCGGAGCCCTGAAGACGCGCTCAAGGCGACCTTGGCCAGGGTGGCACCGGGCACAGCCCTCCGCGACGGCCTGGAACGCATCCTCCGCGGCCGGACCGGCGCGCTGATCGTGCTGGGCATCGACAGGACCATCGAGTCCATCTGTTCGGGCGGCTTCGAGATCGGCATCGATTTCTCCCCCACCCGGCTGCGGGAACTGGCGAAGATGGACGGCGCCATCGTCTGCGACAAGGATGCCAGCAACATCCTGCGCGCGGCGGTCCAGCTCGTCCCGGATTCGAGTATCGAAACGCAGGAATCGGGCACCAGGCACCGGACCGCGGAACGCGTGGCCATCCAGACGGGCGTCCCGGTCATTTCGGTCAGCCAGTCAATGCAGATCATCGCGCTGTACGTGCACGGGCTGCGCCACGTCCTGGAGGGCTCCGAAAAGGTCCTGGCCCGCGCCAACCAGGCCCTGGCAACCCTGGAACGCTACCGTTCGCGCCTGGACCAGGTCACCAGCTCGCTCTCCGCCCTGGAAATCGAGGCCATGGTGACGGTCCGTGACGTCGCGGTCACGCTGCAGCGCCAGGAAATGGTGCGCAGGATCTCCGAGGAAATCTCCCAGTACGTCCTGGAACTGGGCGAGGACGGCCGCCTGCTCTCGCTGCAGCTGGACGAGCTCACCGTCGGCCGCGGCCCGGGCAGCGACGTCATCATCCGCGACTACTCCGGGCCGGCCGCAACAGCGGAGGACATCGACAAAGCGGTCAAGGCACTCGTCAGCCTGGGCCCAACCGAGCTGATCGACCTGGGCAAGATCGCCGGCATCGTCGGCTTCGCCGGCGGCGAGGCCAACCTCGACGCCGTCGTGCAGCCGCGCGGCTACCGCTTGCTCTCCGGGCTCAAGGCCGTGCCGAAGGCCGTCGCCGACCGGCTCGTCGACCACTTCGGCGGCCTGCAGTTCCTGATGGCGGCAACAATCGATGACCTCATGACCGTCGACGGGATCGGTGACCAGCGTGCCAGGACCGTCAGGGAGGGCCTGAGCCGCATGGCCGAGGCCAGCCTGCTGGACCGCTTCCTCTAACCCCCTCCACAAACCCGTCGGGGGGTAACAGGAGTTACACGGGTCAGCTGAGCTGGAACACGGCCTTGGGGCTGTTCTTGTTCGCCAGCCGGGCGGTGAAGACGTAGTAGGCGCCGCCGGCACCGGGCGTGGCCTCGACGGGCTCGCAGCCCTGCACCGTGCGGTTGCGCTCCCACGGGAAGTTCGCCGTCTCGCTCTTGCCCGGAGCAATGGTCTTCATCAGGTCCGTGCTCTCCGCCTGGCAGTCCTTGGAGGAGAAGATCCGGTCCGAGCCGCTGGTGATCATGTACTCCATCTGCGAGGTCCCGATGTTGACCTCGCACGGGACCTTGTTGTTGTTGGTCACCGTGAGGCTCAGCAGCGGCTTCTCACCGGCCGCATAAGCCTGTTTGTCGGTGGCGGCCGTAACGGTGATCAGATTCTGCTCGCAGCCCTCCCCCGATGTGGCCGTGGGAGAGGCCGAAGCCTCCCCGGACGCCGTCGGGCTCCCCGACGCGGAGTCAGCCGGGCTGGCCGCCGGCGACGTTCCTGCCCCGGACGGCTGGGCGCCGGCAGACTGGCCCCCGCCCAGGGCGTTCGAGACCGCCACAAAGCCGCCGAAGGCCACCGCGATGACGAGCAGCAGGACCACCCCTGCAAACAGCCGGCGGCGGCGGTAGACCCGGCGCAGCGGGGGCCGTCCGGATTTGCGCCCGGATTGCCCCGGGGCCGAACCTTTCGGCCGCGAACCGCCCGTACCTGAAGTGCCTTGCCTGACCATTGTTCTAGCCTAGAGAACCGCGCGGGCTCTGGCGCCCGGCCACGCCGCGGGACCGGACGCCGTCCCGATCCGTTACCCCGATCTATTACGCTGAATGGATCGAAACTCTAACCCCCACGCCCCCCGTATCCGCCGCGGCACCGCGTGACTCCCTGCCCGCCGGGGCGCCCGCCCGCGCCGGCAATCTCCCAGCGCTCTATACGGCCCTGGACGACTGGTTCGCGTCCAATGCCAGGGACCTGCCGTGGCGGGCCGCGGACTGCACGCCCTGGGGTGTGCTGGTCAGCGAAGTGATGCTCCAGCAGACGCCGGTGGTCCGGGTCCTGCCGGTCTGGGAAGAGTGGCTGCGCCGCTGGCCGGAACCTGCAGATCTGGCCGGCGAACCCGCCGGGGAGGCCGTCCGGTCCTGGGGCCGGCTGGGATATCCCCGGCGCGCCCTGCGCCTGCATGCCGCCGCCGTCGCCATCAGGGACAGCCACGGCGGGGCCGTCCCCGGCACCTACACCGAACTCCTGGACCTGCCGGGCGTGGGCAGCTACACGGCCGCGGCCGTCGCCGCCTTCGCCTACGGACGCCGCGAAACGGTGGTGGACACCAACATCCGCCGGGTCCACGCGCGGCTGGTCACCGGCTCTGCCCTGCCGGCGCAGGCCCTGACCGCCGCCGAAATGCGGCTGGCCGCATCGCTGCTCCCGGACCGCCCCGACGCCTCGGTGCGCTGGAACGCCGCCGTCATGGAACTCGGCGCCCTGGTCTGCACTGCGCGGACCCCCAAGTGCGGCCAGTGCCCTGTCCGGGAGTCCTGCGCCTGGCTGGCGGCCGGGGAGCCGGCGCCGGCGTACACGCCCAAGGGCCAGGCCTGGCACGGCACGGACCGGCAGGTGCGCGGCGCCGTGATGGCCGTCCTGCGGGCAGCCGAGGAGCCGGTGGCGCCGGTCCTGTTCCACCAGGCTCCCGCGGACCTGGGCTTCGAACCGGAGGGCGTCGGCATCCCGCTCGCGGCCCTGCACCGGCTCAACGCGGCCCCCGAGCAGCTGGAACGGGCGCTGGCAGGGCTGCTGGGCGACGGCCTCGCCGAACTGCACCATGGCGGCTTCCGGCTCCCGGGCTGAGGATCTACGCTGGAGCATGCGCAAGCTGGCGGCCGCGGCCGTGCTGGTCCTCACCGCAGTCCTGGCTGTCTCGTGCCGGCCGGAGGCCGCCTGCCCGGCGATCGCCCAGGCGCCCGTTGTGTCGCTCACGGTGGACCGTGAGTACGCCCCGTCAGTGCGGACCATCCACCTGGCCGCCTGCCAGGAGGGCCGCTGCAAAGAGGCGGACCTCGAACTGGTTCCCGGAAGCACGGCCGTGGACCAAGGCTGCGAGCCGGGCCCCTACGGCGGCGACGGCGTCTGCTCGGCCACTTCTTCACCCGACGGCACCCTGACCGGAATGCTGATGATGGAGACGCTGAGCGCCAGCCGGATCGAGGTGACGGCCACGGGCACGGACACCGCCGGGAACCCGCTGCCGGCCCGGACCGCGGCGTTCACGCCCCGCGCGGCGCACCCGTTTGGTGAGCAGTGCGGAACCTTCATCACCGCCAGCGTGGTGCTCGACGCAACCGGCCTCCGCCAGGCACCCTAGCGCTTACGGTTCTCCGAACCCCGAGCCGACCAGGCGTTCCAGGTAGTCGACCGCCTTGGCGGCGTCCGGGCCGCTGGCCTCCACGTGCAGGACGGTTCCCTTGCCGGCGGCAAGCATCATGAGCTCGGTCATGGAGGCGCCGTCGGCGCCGTTCACGGTCACCTCGGCGTCCATGGCGGACAGGCCTCCGGCGATCTTCGCTGCCGGCCGGGCATGCATGCCGGCTTGGTTGACGAGCTCAAAGTCCCCGGTGGCGTCCGGCGGCTGCTGGTGCACATGCCCCGCCTCCGCGGGATGGGCCGGCGGCCGGTAGACGGCCTCGGCCGCGTCCTTCACCGCCGCCGCTTCGGCCCCTGCCTGGGCAGCCACCGCGGCCGCGACGAGTCCTTCGACGAGGGGCGCGTCAGCAATCAGCACCGAGCCCGGCTCGGCTGCAAACTCCGCAGCGGACTCGGCCGTCATCACCGCGGAGCCGAGGTCGGCGAGCACCACCACACCGTCACCGGCTGCCTGCTCCAGGGCCGCCATGACCTTGTCCAGGCTCGTGCCGATGCGGCCGTCGTCGGTGCCGCCGGCGGGCAGGATCAGGACGTCGGGAGCCATCTGCGCGGCGAGTTCGACGGCGCCGTCCGCGATCTTGGAGCTGTGCGAGACGACCACCAGCCGGACTGTCATTCGGCCGCTCCGGCCGCGGCGCGCAGAATCAGCGCGCTGGAGACCGCTCCGGGGTCGCGGTGGCCGATGCTGCGCTCCCCCAGGTAGCTGGCACGGCCCTTACGGGCGAGCATCGGATCCGTGGACACGGCGCCGGCTTCGGCGGCCTCCGCCGCGGCTAGCAGCACCTTTCTGACATCGCCGTCGCCGTCGCCAGCCGCTGCGGCGGCCGCCTCGATCGCGGGCGTCCAGGCATCCACCATGGTCTTGTCGCCGGATTCGGCCTTTCCGCGGGCGACGATCCCGTCGCGGGCGGCCTGCAGCGCGGCAGCGAGGGTGGCGGCGTCGACGTCGGAGGCCTCACCCAGGGCCGTGGCGGCCCGCAGGAACGCCGTGCCATACAGCGGGCCGGCCGCCCCGCCGACCTTGGACATCAGCGTCATGGCCGTCAGTTTCAGGGCCGCGGCCGGGGTTTCCGGCGGCGCCTCGGCAAGTTTGTCCATCACGGCCTTGAAGCCGCGGTCCATGTTCTCGCCGTGGTCCGAGTCGCCGATGGGACGGTCCAGCTCGATTAGTTCCACCCGGTGCTCCGCCATGGCCTGCGCCGAAAGCGTCAGCCACCGCACCGCCCAGCCGACGTCCAAGCCCACGGTCAGACGCCCCAGCGAAGGGCCGGAGTATGCACGGGAGCGTCCCAGAGTGTTGTCATCTCGTCATCGAGGCGCAGGACAGTGATGGAGCAGCCCTGCATTTCGAGGGACGTGATGTAGTTGCCCACCAGTGAGCGGGCCACGGTGACGCCCTGCTCGGCCAGTTTCTGGGCGGCCCTGCGGTAGACGATGTACAGCTCGCTTTGTGGGGTGCCGCCCATGCCGTTGACGAACAGGAGCACCTGGTCCCCGGAAGCAAGGCCGAGGTCGCTGACCACCGGATCCAGGAGCCGGTCGGTGATGCCGTCGGCGTTTTCCATCGGGATGCGGTGCCGTCCCGGTTCGCCGTGGATACCGATGCCGATCTCGATCTCGTTTTCCTCGAGCTCAAAACTGGGCACGCCGGCATGCGGAACGGTGCAGGCGGACAACGCCACGCCCATGCTGCGCACGTTCTGGTTGACGCGGTCACCGATCGCGGCGACGGCGTGCAGGTTGTCACCGCGCGCGGCGGCCGCACCGGCGATTTTCTCGACCAGGACGGTGCCGCCGACGCCCCGGCGCCCGGCCGTGTACAGCGAATCCTGCACTGCGACGTCGTCGTTGACGAGCACGGTGCGGATCTCGACGCCTTCGGCCTGCGCGAGTTCGGCGGCGGTTTCGAAGTTCAGGACGTCACCGGTGTAGTTCTTCACGATGTGCACGACGCCGGCGCCGGAGCTTACGGCCAGCGTGGCCGGCAGGATCTGGTCCGGAGTGGGAGAGGTGAACACGGCGCCCGGGACGGCGGCGTCGAGCATGCCCAGGCCCACGTACCCGCCGTGCAGCGGTTCGTGTCCGCTGCCGCCGCCGGAGACGAGCCCGACTTTCCCTGCGACGGGAGCGTCCTTGCGCACGATGTATTTCGGGTCCGGGAAGACGGTCACGAGGTCGGCGTGAGCAAGCCCGAACCCTTCCACTGACTCGTCGACCACGGCTTTGGGATCATTGATGAGTTTCTTCATGGCGGTGCTCCCTGGATGGTGTCCTGGCTGCTTGCTTAGACCCTACTACCGGGGCACGGCCGGCGGTAGGCTCCCCGTTCCCCCGGCCCGGGCTCCCTGATGGGCTGCGAATCCCGGGGCGGCGGGGTTGTGGCCGTGCGTTCCGAACCCCCGCGCTTCAGGCCTGTTGGTCGGCCCAGGCCGGAGAATGCGGCCAGGCATCGACGCCCAGCCACGAGAACGGCGGCGCGGCGAGCCGGCCCTTGCGGGCGCGGGACGTGGCCGGCGGTCCTGACGCGGCAGATACCGCCTCGGCGGTTTGCCCCGTCACGGGCGCGCCGGTGCCGGGCGAGGAGTGCTTGGCGGGTTCGGGCGGCAGCGCTTCCAGCGGCTGGTCCGGCGGCCCTGCCGGAGCGCTGGCGATTGACCCGTGGATTGCGGAGAGATCGGGAAAAATCACGGCTTTGTGCAATTTTTTGCCTCCGGAAGTATGGCGGCCCACCCCCTGGGCCGGCATCAGTTTATCCACCAAATTTACTGAAGGGAAGCCCTGCGTGGACGTCGAGTTCCTGGCGGCTGCCGGCGCCGGCCTGGAGCCACCTTCGCTGGCCGGGGGGCCGGCCTGGAGCCGCCTTCGCTGGCCGGCGAACAGCCGCGCGCAGCCGCAACCCGGCGGGGGCTACAGCTCCTTGATCATCCTGGTGTTGCCCAGCGTGTTCGGTTTGACCCGCGCCAGGTCCAGGAACTCGGCCACGCCTTCGTCGTGCGAGCGCAGGAGCTCGGAATACACCACGGGATCGACGGCGGTCTGGTCAGCCATGACTTCAAAGCCGTGCTTCTTGAAGAACTCCACTTCGAAGGTCAGGCAGAAGACCCGGGAGACTCCCAGCGAGCGGGCATCCTCCAGCAGGCGCTCCACCAGCGCGTGGCCCACGCCCTTGCCGCGCCAAGCGTCCGAGGCTGCGAGGGTGCGGACCTCCGCGAGATCCTCCCACATGACGTGCAGCGCCCCGCAGCCGATCACCCCGCCGTCTTCGGATTCGGCGATCCGGAACTCCTGCAGGCTTTCGTAATAGGCCACGGTTTCCTTGGCCATGAGGATCCGCTGGTCGGCCAGGGGCGCCACGAGGGTCTTGATGGCGCCAACGTCGTCGGTGCGGGCGGGGCGGATGCGGATCGTCTCAGTCGCGGTCTCAGTCACGGTCTCAGTCACAGCCCAATCTTACGGGTGCCCCGGGCCCGGTCCGTCAGAGACCGAGTTCGTCGGGGACGGGAACGTCCTTGTCCAGCAGGTTCCTGGCCAGGAAGTGCTCCACCACGCCGTACCAGACCTTGGCGTGCTGCGGCTGCAGGATCCAGTGGTTCTCGTCCGGGAAATACAGGAACCGGTGGTCCGTTTCGCCGTTCCCGTCCGCCGCCAGCTGCGACTTGGCGAGCAGTTCGTACCAGAGCCGGAGTCCCTCGCCGATCGGCACGCGGTAGTCCTTGTCGCCATGGATGACCAGCATGGGAGTTCGGATGTTCTCCACGTGCAGGTGCGGGGAGTTCTCCAGCGCCATCTCGGCCGTCATCTCCTTGAGCCAGTACTGCGCGGCGTCGGTGGTGGGGCCGAACTGGTCCAGGGCCCAGAGGCTGGCGTGCGTGACGATCGCCTTGAAGCGGTCCGTCTGCCCGGCCACCCAGTTGGCCATGTACCCGCCGAACGAGCCGCCCATGGCGGCCGTGCGCGTCTGGTCGATGTCGGGGCGCTGCACGACGGCGTCGGTGATGGCCATCAGATCGGTGAACGGAGCCTTGCCCCATTCCCCCCAGCCGCGCTGGATGTGGTCCTGGCCGTAGCCGGTGGAGAGGGCGGGGTCCGGGAGCAGCACCGCGTAGCCGCGCGCCACCAGCAGCCACGGGTTCCAGCGCCACGTCCAGGCGTTCCAGGATCCCAGCGGGCCGCCATGGATCCAGAGCAGCAGCGGGGCCGGGGCCGCGGCGGACGCGCCCTCCGGCAGAGCCAGGTACGCGGGCACACGGGCGCCGTCGGCCGCCGTCGTCTCCACGCGCTCCAGCGTGCCCGTGAAGTGCGGGCGTTCCGCGGGCGCGGGCAGGCGGACGACGTCACCGGAGGCGAGGTCGATCCGTACAGGTTCGGCGGGGAATTCGTAGGAGCTGCGCAGGGCGTAGGCGCTGCGTCCGTCCGGTGCGACGACGACGTCGGTGTACGCCGCGGCGTCGGCCGTCAGGCGCAGCACCTGGGCCGCCCCGCCCGGGTCTCCGGCCACACCGATCCGGAATACCGGCGATGCGCCGTCCTCGTCGGCGGTGACCAGCAGGGCCGATCCGTCCGGCAGCCATGCGGCAGGGCGGGCCCAGCGGTCCCAGTCATGGGCGAGCGGCGTCAGGGCGCCGTCCCCGGCCGCCGGGCCGGCGACGTCGAGGAGGTGCAGCAGGACCCGCGGGGCCGCCAGCGGCGTGGTGTCGCTTTCGCTGACCACCACCAGGCTCCGGCCGTCCGGACTGACC
Organism: Arthrobacter sp. P1_D12; assembly: GCF_056406175.1. Classification (NCBI taxonomy): domain Bacteria; kingdom Bacillati; phylum Actinomycetota; class Actinomycetes; order Micrococcales; family Micrococcaceae; genus Arthrobacter; species Arthrobacter sp. P1_D12. Next base: position 89,879 of record NZ_JBFUAR010000009.1, on the reverse strand, counting down.
GGGCCCGGGAAGTAGCTCTGGCCTTCCGTGTCCAGCAGGACCGTGCGGGTGCCGGTGGCGACGTCGATGGCGACCAGGACGGAACGTGAATCGGCATTGGCGAGGGGCTTGGCGAAGCTGCTGTAAATCGTCGTGCCGTCCGGGCTGAGCACCGATTCGGCGTCCCTGAGCCGCGTGCCGGCGTCGGGCGTCAGGTTGCGCATCTTCAGCGGCGGCGCGGCGTCGATGGTGGCCGGCTTTCCGGCCTCCAACGGGTCTCCGGGTTCGACGGCGAACAGCCGCGGCTGCGCCGGGCCCAGGTCCGCATCCCAGTAGCGGACAGGGTATCCGCTGTGCAGGATGGCCGCGACCTTGTTGTCCTTGCGCGCTTTCCGGCGTTCCTCGTCATTGTCCTCGTCCGTGGAGCCGGCCAGGACCGAGGCCGCGACCACCACGGTGTCGGCGTCCTTGGCGGCGTGGACCCCGCCGATTCCGCCGGCCCGGGACAAGGCCACCCGGGCTTCGCCACCGTCGGACGGCAGGATCCAGAGGGCGTTCACCGGGTCTGCCTCGGGGCTCTCCGGATCGGGACGGGCCGAGGTGAAGTACAGGTCGCCGTTGGCGGCAAACACCGCACCGGCCTCCCCATTGGCGCTGCGCGTGATCCGGCGGGCCTGTTTGGCCCCGCCCGGATCCACCTCCCACAGCGCGGTGCAGTATTCGGTGCCCTTCGCGCCGAGGGTCGCCACGGTGGTCACCAGCCGGGCGCCGTCCGGGCTCAGCGTCAAACCGCTCACTCTGGGGATCGCGAGGTAGTGGTCCAGATCGTGGAAGGGGGTCTCGGGTTGTTCGCTCAGGGTCTCTGAGTCCTTAGCAGCCATGCACCGATTCAACACCGTATGTGGTATCGATCACAAAACGTTCACTAAGAGTGAAACATTGCTTTCAGACACAGCTCCCGAATCATGCGGGACGGGCCCTGGCGCTTCAGCACGGCCACCGTTCGCCGTTCGCCGAAGATGGCCGCTAAGCCAGCTCCCATAGCGGCCATCTCTGGCAAATGGTTCAGTGCGGCGGGCAACGCAAAGGCCCCGCCGCCCCTTTCGGGGCAGCGGGGCCGTTGTTGATGGTGCTTAGACGCTCGGAGCGATCTCCGGGATGCGCGGCTTGGCGTTGCCGGCGAAGGTGAACTTCGCGTCGTCGCCTTCGCCTTCCACGTCCACCACCACGATGTCGCCGGAGTGCAGTTCGCCGAAGAGGATCTTCTCGGAGAGCTGGTCCTCGATCTCGCGCTGGATGGTGCGGCGCAGCGGCCGGGCACCCATGGCGGGGTCGTAGCCGCGGGTCGCCAGGAGCACCTTGGCCGCGGACGTGAGCTCGATGCCCATGTCCTTGTCCTTGAGGCGCTTCTCCAGGCGGGCGACGAACATGTCCACGATCTCGATGATCTCGTCCTGGGTCAGCTGCGGGAAGACCACAACATCGTCAACACGGTTCAGGAACTCGGGGCGGAAGTGCTGCTTGAGCTCTTCCGTGACCCGGGCCCGCATCCGGTTGTAGCCGGTCTGCGTGTCCGTGCCGGACTGGAAGCCGGTGGCAACGCTCTTGGAGATGTCCCGGGTGCCCAGGTTCGTGGTCATGATGATCACGGTGTTCTTGAAGTCCACCACGCGGCCCTGGGAGTCGGTCAGGCGGCCGTCTTCCAGGATCTGCAGGAGCGAGTTGAAGAGATCGGCGTGCGCCTTCTCCACTTCATCGAACAGGACCACGGAGAACGGACGACGGCGGACCTTCTCGGTCAGCTGCCCGCCTTCCTCGTAGCCCACGTAGCCCGGAGGGGCACCGAAGAGCCGCGACACCGTGTGCTTCTCCGAGTACTCGGACATGTCCAGGGTGATCAGGGCGTCTTCCTCGCCGAACAGGAACTCGGCGAGGGCCTTGGCCAGTTCGGTCTTGCCGACGCCGGTGGGGCCGGCGAAAATGAACGAGCCGCCCGGACGCTTGGGGTCCTTGAGGCCTGCACGGGTGCGCCGGATCGCCTGGGACAAGGCCTTGATGGCCTCGTTCTGGCCGACCACGCGCTTGTGGAGCTCGTCTTCCATCTTCAGCAGGCGCGAGGACTCTTCCTCGGTCAGCTTGAAGACCGGGATGCCGGTGGAGTTCGCCAGCACCTCGGCGATGAGGTCTTCATCAACTTCGGAGATGTCGTCCATGCCGCCGGTCTTCCACTGGCGTTCCTTCTCGGCGCGCTCGGCAATGAGCTTCTGCTCCTTGTCGCGCAGCGAAGCGGCGCCTTCGAAGTCCTGCGCGTCGATCGCGGATTCCTTCTCCAGCTTCATGGCGGCGATCTTCTCGTCCATGATCTTGAGCTCCGGCGGGGCAGTCATGCGGCGGATGCGGAGCCGCGCACCGGCCTCGTCGATCAGGTCGATTGCCTTGTCCGGCAGGAAGCGGTCCGAGATGTAGCGCTCGGAAAGGGCCGCCGCCGAGGCGAGGGCGCCGTCGGTGATGGTGACGCGGTGGTGTGCCTCGTACCGGTCGCGGAGGCCCTTGAGGATCTCGATCGCGTGCGCGACGGAGGGTTCCTTGACCTGGATCGGCTGGAAGCGGCGCTCCAGCGCGGCATCCTTCTCGATGTGCTTGCGGTATTCGTCCAGTGTGGTGGCACCGATGGTCTGGAGCTCGCCGCGGGCCAGCATGGGCTTCAGGATCGAGGCCGCATCGATGGCGCCTTCGGCGGCACCGGCGCCCACCAGGGTGTGGATCTCATCGATGAACAGGATGATGTCGCCGCGCGTGCGGATCTCCTTGAGGACCTTCTTCAGGCGCTCTTCGAAGTCGCCGCGGTAGCGGGAGCCGGCCACGAGGGACCCGAGGTCCAGCGTGTACAGCTGCTTGTCCTTGATGGTCTCCGGGACGTCCCCGCGGACGATCGCCTGGGCCAGGCCCTCGACGACGGCGGTCTTGCCGACGCCGGGCTCACCAATCAGCACAGGGTTGTTCTTGGTGCGGCGGGAAAGGACCTGCATGACGCGTTCCATTTCCTGCTCGCGGCCGATCACAGGGTCCAGTTTGTTCTCGCGCGCCGCCTGGGTCAGGTTGCGGCCGAACTGGTCCAGGACAACGGACCCGGCCGGGGTCCCCTCAGCCTGCCCGGGGCCTACACCGGCGCCCGTGGCTTCCTTGCCCTGGTAACCCGAGAGCAGCTGGATAACCTGCGAGCGGACCCGGTTCAGGTCTGCGCCGAGCTTGACGAGCACCTGGGCGGCAACGCCTTCGCCCTCCCGGATAAGGCCGAGGAGGATGTGCTCGGTACCAATGTAGTTATGGCCCAGCTGCAGCGCCTCGCGCAGCGAGAGCTCCAGGACCTTCTTGGCGCGGGGGGTAAAGGGGATGTGGCCGGAGGGCGCCTGCTGGCCCTGGCCGATGATCTCCTGGACCTGCTCGCGGACACCGTCGAGCGAAATGCTCAAGGATTCAAGGGCTTTGGCGGCAACACCTTCACCCTCATGGATCAGACCCAAGAGGATGTGTTCGGTACCAATGTAATTGTGGTTCAGCATGCGTGCCTCTTCTTGGGCAAGCACAACTACGCGACGGGCACGGTCCGTAAATCGCTCAAACATTTCGCCACACTCCTAGCTACGACGTACTTTGATGCTACGTGGCCGGGTTCCAGATTTGGGGCTTGTTCGCCACAGGGGAAACCGGAGGGTTGCGCAACCGCGCCCGGACGGGTCCCCGGCCAGGGGCAAGAACCGCCCCGAACCCCTCCGGACCGGCGCATCCGGCCCTTCCGGAAGGGCGCATCCTGCCGAGCCGGACGGCCTCAACCGGCTGCTAAGCGGGCCGTTCCGGCCGGGCGGCGGAGCCTGTTCATCGCCGGACGGGCGGGCCGCCCTGCCGGACGGGCGCTCCGCTCTGCCGGACGGGCGCTCCGCTGCGGGCATGGCAATGCCCCCGTCAGATAACGGGGGCATTGGCATTTGACAGACGCTCGATTACGACGGCATGAAACGTGATTGCGGCTTGATACTGCGCCCTCATGACGGGCCCGGCACTGCACCCTGACGCGGGTCCCTGCTAGGAATTAGCCTTTTGGTAGGCTTCCTGAATTTCAGCCTGGATGCGTCCGCGGCTGTTTACCGCATAGCCGTTGTCCCGTGCCCACTGGCGGATCTGGGCAGAGTCCTGATTCCGTCCGCTGGAAATTTTCGTGCGCGTGGCGCGTCCGCTTGACGTTTTGCGCGCGTGCGTCACAAATCGGTCCACCGCGGAGCGCAGTTCTGATGCATTGCTTGACGACAGGTCTATTTCGTAACTGACGCCGTCAAGGCCAAACCGGACAGTTTCGTCCGCGGATCCCCCATCCAGATCATCAACGAGGATGATTTTTACTTTCTGTGCCATAAAGGACTCTCTTTCCAAAGATCGAGCGTTTAGAAAAGCAGGATGTATCTGGAATAAGTATCCTCCGCGTTACAGCAGGGAGTCAAAGCGCAAAACTCTGCCCAAAGGAAAACCGAAGGCGGCAATAGGGAACTATTACTTCTTTCGGGTAATTAGCTTCCCAGGGTCCCGGAATCCGGTCCTTTGGCCCTAGTTTCGGCTTCGGCATGGGCGCGGGCTTCTGCCTGCCGCTCTGATTTGTCGGCATTGAATATGGATTTCATGGCAAACCAGAAAAGCAGGCCCACCACGATGGGGGGCAGCAATACGGCAATATAGTCCATGCTCAGTGTCCTTCGGGCTTCAACAGGGGGAAGAGGATCGTTTCGCGGATGCCGGCTCCGGTGAACAGCATCACGAGCCGGTCGATGCCCAGGCCGATCCCGCCCATCGGCGGCGCACCGTACTCGAGCGCACGGAGGAAGTCTTCGTCCAGCTGCATTGCCTCCACGTCACCCGCGGCGGAACGGCGGGACTGTTCGGTGAGGCGTTCGCGCTGGATGACCGGGTCGATCAGTTCGGAGAACGCCGTGCCCCGCTCCATGCCGCCGATGATGAGGTCCCAGGCCTCGATCAGGCGGCCGTCTTCGCGGTGCTGGCGGGCCAGCGGCTGCGCGGACGGCGGATAGTCGTAGACGAACGTGGGGTTGAGCAACGTCGGCTCCACCAGTTCGCCGAAGAGTTCGACGACGAGCTTCTCGGCTTCCCAGGCGGCGTCGACCTTAACCTCGTGCTTGGCAGCCAGCTCCAGCAGCTCGGTAACCGGGGTATCGGGGGTTACTTCCTGGCCCACGAAGTCGGACAGCCCGGGGTAGACCGCCAGCCAGGTCCATTCGCCGTCGAGCTTGATCTCCCCGGCTTCGGTCTGCAGCACGCGGCCCACACCGGCGGCGTCGGCGGCGTCCAGGATGATCTCCTTGATCCGGTCCGCCATGACGAACTGGTCCGCCCACGCCTCGTAGGACTCCAGGGTGGTGAACTCGGGGCTGTGCGTGGAGTCCACGCCCTCGTTGCGGAAGACCCGGCCCATGTCGTAGACGCGGTCGATCCCGCCGACCACCGTGCGCTTGAGGTAGAGCTCGGTAGCGATGCGCAACGTCATCTTCTGGTCGAAGGCGTTCATGTGCGTCTCGAAGGGACGGGCCGTGGCGCCGCCGTGAACCAGCTGCAGCATGGGGGTTTCAACCTCAACGTAGCCCTGGCGGTGCAGGGTTTCGCGGATGGAGCGGGTGATCGCGGCGCGGGTGTACACCATCTCGCGGGCTTCGTCGCGGACAATGAGGTCCACGTAGCGCTGGCGGACACGCGTTTCTTCGTTCAGCCCGGCGTGCAGCACGGGCAGCGGGCGCAGCGCCTTCGAGGCCATGGTCCAGGAATCCGCCATGACGGAGAGTTCGCCGCGGCGTGAGGAAATGACCTCGCCCTTGATGAAGACGTGATCGCCGAGGTCCACGAGGGACTTCCACTCCGCGAGTGCCTCCTCACCGATGTTGGCCAGGCTCAGCATGACCTGCAGCCGCACGGCTTTGCCGTCCAGGCCGCCCTCCTGGAGGGTGGCGAAGCAGAGTTTGCCCGTGTTGCGGATGAAGACGATGCGGCCGGTCACGCCAACGGCGTCGCCGGTGGTTTCATCGGCCTGCAGGTAGGCGTATTTCTCCCGGATTTCCGTGAGCGAGTGCGTGCGTTCGACACCCACCGGATATGCCTCGACGCCGCGTTCGATCAGCTTGGCGCGCTTCTCCATGCGGATGCGGGTCTGTTCGCTGGCATCATGCGGCTCGGCGGCGGTGTTCGGGGTGGGGGTGTTTTGGGAAGTCACAATCCCCAAGTTTACCGTCGATTTGCGTCCGGGAAGGTCCCGGCCCGGTTCTGCCCGGGCGGCAGCCAGGCGGACGGGGTGCGGGAATAGACTCGAAGTTGTGGAGACATGGACAGTGAGGACCGACGACGGCAAGGGACACCTTGAGCTGCACACCATCCGCCCGGCGGGGCACGCACCGGGCAGAACAGCCGCGTCCGACGCCGCCGTGGCGTCCCGCGGCGAAGGATCCGGCGTCGTCGTCGTGCACGGGACCCTGATCACCGATGCGCTCTACCGGTCCTTTGCCCGAAAACTTTGCCGGCTGCTGGACCAGCCGGTGCACTGCTACAACCGCCGCGGACGCGCCGGCTCCTCGCACCAGCCGGCCGACTATTCCGCCGCCACCGAGGTGGCCGACCTGGCAACGGTGCTCCGCGAGACCGGCGCCAGCGACGTCGTGGCCCACAGCTATGGCGGGTTCGTGGCCCTCGAGGCCGCCCGGCGCATGCCGATCCGCAGGATGGTGACTTACGACGCCGCCGTGAGCCTCTCCGGGAACCTCACCCAGCGCTGGCGGCCCGAACTGGAAAGGTCCGTGGCTGCCGGCGAACTCGACCACGCCTGGGCGCATTTGGTGCAAGGCCTGGAGACGGCCGGCCCGGTGTCCATGCTGCCCCTGGGCGCACTGCGCATGCTCAGCATCCTCTCGGCCCGGACCAGGCTCGGCGCCGAAATGCGGCAACTGCTGCCCACGGCCGTCGCCGAGATGCGCGCCGTACTGGATGCCGACGCCGAACTCGAGGATTTTGCCGCCATCACCACCCCCACCCTCATGCTCAGCGGCGGCTGGAGCCCCGGCTACTTCGCCGACACGAGCCACCAGCTTGCCGACGCCGTCCCCGCGGTCAGCTTCGCCGTGGTCCCCGGGCAGCTCCACGAAGGCCCCATCCGGCCGGGAAGCCGGCTGGCCCTCCGCACGGCCCGGTTCCTCCACGGCGGACCCGGGGCTGCGACCCCGCCGCCCGTCAGCCTGGCCGGCAGCCTTGCAGCCGCGGGCGTGCCGGCCCGGTGGCGGCGCAGTGGGCCCGGCCGCTGAGTGCTGCGACGCGACCGACCGCTAGAATCGGGGGCGACCCTTTCGAAAGGACCCCCTTGGCCAAGCTCTACTTCCGCTACGGCGCCATGAACTCCGGCAAATCTACGGGGCTTCTGCAGGCGGCCTTCAACTATGAGGAACGCGGCCAGCGGGTCCTGCTGGCCAAGCCGGACGTGGACACCAAGGGCGACTCCGACGTCGTGTCCCGCCTGGGCATGACCCGTTCGGTGGACTTCTTGATCCCCGCCGGCGCGTCGGCCCGCGACCTGTTCACCGCCCAGGCCCACGGCGACGATCCCGACGCCCTCCTGCAGCACGTGGACACCCCGCCGGTGGCCTGCCTGCTGGTGGACGAGGCCCAGTTCCTGGAACCGGAGCAGGTGGACGACCTCTTCCGCATCGCGGTCCTGGACAACGTCCCCGTCCTCGCCTACGGCATCCGCACCGACTTCCGGACCCGCGCGTTCCCAGGTTCCCTGCGCCTGCTGGAGATCGCGCACACCCTCGAAGAGCTCAAGACCATCTGCCGCTGCGGACGGAAGGCCATCTTCAACACGCGCCGGATCGGGGACCACGTGGTGTTCGACGGGAACCAGGTTGCGATCGATGGCCAGGACGTCTGGTACGAGTCACTCTGCGGCGCCTGCTACCTCGAGGTGTCCGGCGGCCGGCTGGGCAACTAGCGACGGCGCGATCGTGCGGCGCCGCTGCGACGGGACCACAACTGAACTGCGGTCATAGTGGATTGCGGTCATAGTGGGCTGCGCCCTACTGGACTGGCGCCATAGTGCACCGCGGCTTACTGCACTGGGGCGTGGCCTCGGCTAGGCTCGGAGCATGACCCGCGAGAACATCAGAACCCCCAACGGCGGAACGATCGAGCTTTTGAGCACGGGCGCCGAGCTCGCCTCGGCGGGTTCGGGCATCGTTGTCGTGCCGGCCTCGATGGTGACGGCCGCCGACTACACCCGTTTCGCGCAGAAGCTCAGCGCGTCACTTGGACGGCCGGTGCACACCTTCAACCGTCGCGGCCGCGGCTCGTCCTCCCCGCAGCCTGAGGATTACACCCTCGACGTGGACATCCACGACCTCGACGCCGTCATGAAGCACACCGCCAGCACGGACGTCTTCGGCCATAGCTTCGGCGGGGCAGTGGCCCTGCACGCGGCCCGCACCCTGCCGGTGGAACGGCTGGCCGTGTATGACCCCGCCGTGTCCGTCAACCACAGCGTCACGGCGGACTGGACGCCCGAATACGAGCGGGCGACCGCAGCCGGCGACGACGACCGCGCCCTCGCCGTCCTGCTCAAGGGCCTGGAGACCGGCAGCGCCCTGTCCCGGATGCCGCTGTCCATGCTGACGCTGGCGAACAAGCTTTCGGCGGGCACCCCGATCGGCAAGCAGCTGCGCGACCTCATGCAGACCGGCGTCCGCGAGATCAAGGCGATCATCGCCGCGGACATGCCGGCCGAACCCTTCCTGGAACTGCCGCTGGAAACGCTGATCATCGTGGGCGAGAAGAGTCCGGCCTATTTCGGGGTGGCCTGCGCCCAGATCCACGATGTCCTCTCCGGCTCCAGCTATACGATCCTGCCGGGCATGGGCCACGACGGTGTCAACAAGGCGCCGGACAAGCTGATCGCCGAGCTGAGCGCGTTTTACGCAGGCTAACCCGCACCACGCAACGCCCTAAACGCAACGCCCTATCAAGCAACGCTGGGTCACTTGGCGCCCATTCCGGAGGTCCGGACCGGCGCTAAGTCACCCCGCGTTGTTTTTTTAATTGCAGCTAGTGGGCGGCCGGGTGTCCCGCACCTTCGGTTTTGCGCATCATGGTGGACAGTACGACGGCGGCGACGGCTATGACGGCCGCCGTCAGGAATGCGGCATGCATGCCGGCGACCATGCCCGAGGCAACGGCCACGAAGGCGTAGATCGAGACCAGGAGCGCCGTGCCGGCGGCGCCGGCCACCTGCTGCAGCGTGCTCATGATGGCCGAGCCGTGGGAGTACAGGTGCGGCGGCAGCGGGTTCAGCCCGGTCGTGAAGGCGGGGGTGAACAGCAGCGCCAGGCCCAGGCTGAGTGCCACGTGCAGGGCGATGATCCACCCCAGCGGCGACGTTGCGTCCAGCATGGAGAACTGCCAGAGGGACAGCACCATCATGATCGAGCCTGTCACTGTCAGCGGCAAGGGCCCGACCCTGTCGAATACGCGGCCGATGAAGGGCCCCAGCAGGCCCATGGCGAGGCCGCCGGGCAGCAGGACCAGGCCGGTCTCGAGGGAGGTCAGGCCGCGGATTTCCTGCAGGTACAACGGCAGCAGGATCACCGCGCCGAACAGCGCGATCATGGCCACGACCAGCAGCAGCACGGAAACGGTGAACATCCGGAACGTGAAGGCGCGCAAGTCCAGCAGGGGGCCGCCGGTCTTCTGGAGCTTCAACTGGCGCAGGACGAAAGCTGCCATGGCCAGCACACCAACGGCCAGTGCCACCACGGCGGGGGTGCGGGAGCCCGCCTGGCCGCCGCCGATCTGGCTCAGGCCGTACACCAGGCCGCCGAAGGCGGGGACCGTGAGCACCACGGAGAGGGCATCGAGCCGGGTTTTCTCGGTCTCACCGATGTTGGTCAGATACCTGGCCCCGATGGCGAGCGCGGCGAGGGCGATCGGCAGCACGAAGACGAACATGAACCGCCAGGAAAAATGCTGGAGGATCAGGCCGGAAACTGTCGGGCCCAGTGCCGGCGCAACCGAAATGGCGATGCTGACGTTGCCCATGACTGCGCCGCGGCGCTCCAGCGGCACGAGAGTGAGGATGGTGGTCATCAGGAGCGGGAGCATGATGGCGGTGCCGCCGGCCTGGACGATGCGGGCCAGCAGCAGGACTTCGAAGCCCGGCGCGAGGGCGGCCAGCAGGGTGCCGCCGGAAAAGAGTCCCATGGCCAGCATGAACACGGCACGGGTGGTCAGCCGCTGCAGGATGAACCCGGTGGTGGGGATCACGACGGCCATGGTGAGCATGAAACCCGTGGATAGCCACTGCACGGTAGGCGCATCGATGTTCAGATCCACCATCAGCCGCTGCAGGGCCACGTTCATGATGGTCTCGTTGAGGATCACGACGAAGGTGGCCACCAGCAGCGTGGCGATGATGGCCACGGACTCCCGGGGCATCTTTGCCGGCGCGGTGGGCGCGGTGGATGCCGCGGGCGCGGCCGGCGTGGCCGATCCGGGGATGGCGGGGGCAGCGCCCGGTGCGGGATCGCCAGAGGCGTTGGAAGAGACGTCTGTTGACATGGGAATTCCCTCAGGGAGTTTGGTGTGGGTCCGGCGAGCGTCGGCGCTGCTGCAGGTTCCAACAGTCTAGGGCCCGGGGGCATTCCCGTCACCGCGAAAACAACGCGGGTTCGGATAAGCCGATGACGGGCGGCGGCATGGGCCGTATCTGACCCCGCGTTGCTTATTGGTGGTGGGGTTGGGGCTAGGAGTTCAGGGGCGCGTTGTCGATGAGGCGGACGGGGCCGACCTTGGCAGCGATGATCGCCAGCCCCTCGCCGCGGAACGGGGTGTCCCGGCAGTTCTCCGCCAGGGGCTCGAGAGTGCGCGGATCCACCACCTCGAAATAGTCCAGCTCCACGAGCGGCTGGGACCGGACGAGGGCCTGCGCGGAATCGATGTCCAGCGGCTCATGGGCGTTGGCGCGCTCCTCGATGAGCCGCAGCGCGCGGGCGAGCACCAGGGCCGCCTCGCGCTGGTCTTCGGAGAGGAAGCGGTTGCGGCTGGACAGCGCCAAGCCGTCGGCCGAGCGCACAATGGGCACCGGCACGATCTCCACGGGAAAATTCAGGTCAGCCACCATGCGCTGGACCAGGGCCAGCTGCTGCGCGTCCTTCTGGCCGAAATAGGCGCGGTACGCGGGCTGGCCGCCCCCGGGCAGGCCGGCCCCAGGAATGCCGTAGTGGAGCAGTTTCGCGACGACGGTCAGCGCGCCGTCGAAGTGCCCCGGCCGGGACGCGCCTTCCCATTTTTCGCCCAGGGGTCCCGCCGTGATCCGCACAAGGGGTGCCCCGCCGGGGTAGACCTCCTCAACACCCGGCGCGAACGCCAGGTCCACCCCTTCGGCGTCGAGCAGCGCGAGGTCGGCGTCGAGCGTCCGGGGGTAGCGTTCGAGGTCCGCGGCCTCGCCAAACTGCAGCGGGTTGACGAAGATGGTGGCCGCCACGACGTCGTTCTGGGCGACGGCCGTCCGGGCCAGCTGGGCATGTCCCTCGTGCAGGGCGCCCATGGTGGGCACGAGACCCTGGGACGTGCCGCCTTTCTGTGCCAGCAGCCGGGCGCTTGCGGCGCGGAGCTGGGCAGCAGTGGTGACGAGTTGGATTGCCATGTCAGGGTCCTTCCGGGGCGGGCGTCCCGTTCTGGCCGGGGCCGCCGAGCGCCTGTTCGATGCCGTCGAGTTGTTCCGGCTTCAGGAGCCCGCGGCTTCCTGCCCGGCGGGCTGTCGCCCGGGCCATGGCCAGGTACGCCTCAAGAATATCGCCGGCCGCGCCGCCGTCGTACTCGCGGAGGGCGCCGGCGTGCGCGGCCACCGTGCCGGTGTCGCCGCGGGCCACGGGCCCGGTCAGGGCCGTTTCACCGGAGGCGAGGGCGTTCTCGAGGGTGGCGCGCAGCAGCGGGCCCAGCATCCGGTCCGGGGCGTCGACGCCGACGTCGCGGAGCAGCTGCGAGGCCTGCGCCACGAGCGTGACCAGGTGGTTGGATCCGTGCGCGAGGGCAGCGTGGTAGAGGACGCGGTCGGCCTCGGCGATCGCGACGGGCTCGGCGCCCATTTCGACGACGAGTGCCTGGGCGATCGGCAGCATCGCGGCGTCGGCCGTGACGCCAAAGGTGCAGTCCAGGAGCCTGGTGAGGTCCAGGCTCATGCCCGTGAACGTCATGGCCGGGTGCAGCGCGAGCGGCACGGCACCGGCGGCGCGGACCGGATGCAGGATCCCGACGCCGAAGCGCCCGGAGGTGTGTGCCACGAGCTGGCCGGGCTGCCAGGCGCCGAGCTTGGCCAGTCCGTTCACCAGCGGGCCCAGGGCATCGTCCGGGACGGCGAGCAGGACCAGTTCGGCCCGCTCCACGATGTCCTGCACGTCCAGGATCGGGACGCCGGGCAGGAGCGTTTCGACGCGTTCTTTGCTGGCGTCCGAAACGGCGGACGCCCCGATGACGGCGTGCTCGGCTCCGCGCAGCGCCGCCCCCAGGACGGCGCCGACCTTCCCTGCGCCAATGATTCCGACGCCGAGGCGTCCTGGTTTAGCCATGATGCGGGCCTTCCTGGGGGTCTTCGACGGGTGGTGCGGCCGGCTGGGCCGCCGGCTCCAGCCAGTGTTCGCTCTTCTGGTGCTTGCGCGCGGCGCGGGCACGGGCGGACTGGGCATCGAACAGGGCCCGGGCCTCGTCGAGCCCGGCCTGGATGAGCCGCGGGGCCACCGGACCGGCCGTGGTGTGCAGGACCAGGTCCGCCACCCGGAACCGCCGGGCGAGCGGGCCCTGCTGGAGCGCCATGGACTGGGTGCGCTGGTGCGGCACCACCACGAAGTTCCGCCACCAGCGGCCCGACCTCAGGAGCAGGGCGGTCTCCGTTGCCGCGAAGCCGTTGCGCCGCCAGCCCAGCGGCGCCAGGAACCGGGCCCGGCGCGGGCTGGTGACGAAGCCGCCGTCGGCGTCCTTCCCTGCTGCGCTGCCCGGGATCCCGGCAGGGTCCGCGAGGCCGGTGATCCCCGCGGTGAACAGCCCCACCGGGTCCGGGGTCCCAGGATCCGGGAGCACCAGGGAGAGGATATCCATGACGTCGCCGAGGTATCCCACCGGAAGCAGCGTGGTTCGGGCCGATCCTTCGCCGGCGCTGCCGGCCAGGCCGTAGCCGGCCACGTTGACCTGGATCCGGTACCAGCCGAACATCCGCCACAGCGGCGGCTGGCTGACCTTCAGCGCCTGGATCCGGCCCGGCGGAACGGTCTGCGCCTGCGTGTCCAGCAGGCCGTACCGCAGCCGGATGCCGTCCGGGGAAATGGCGGCCGTGAAGTTGTAGCCCTTGTTGAACGAGGACCAGTAGGAGGCGATGAGTCCGATCGCGGCAGGGATCAGGAAGACCGTGAAGTTCCGGTTCTCCGTGACGGCGGAGAGCATCACCGAGGCAATGCCGCCAGCCAGGATCACGACACTTTGTTCGCTCAGAAGCAGCGAGCCCACCAGGCGCGGCGGCGGCACGGTGAGCACGGCCTGTTCCGGGGCTTCCACGGCGGCGGCCTCCAGCTCTCCGGACTCCGGGTCTCCCGGTTCCCGCACCGGCGTTCCGCCCGCGGCACCGGAGGCGCGGGCCAGGATTGTCGCGCGGAGCTGCCGGGCCTCGTCCGCGCGCAGGTACGCCAGGCGCACCGCGGACTGGCCGGCGTCGGCGACTTCGAACCGCAATTCAGCCAGTCCGAAGATCCGTGCTAGTAGAGGTTGCACGACGTCGATCGCCTGCACCCGGTCCAGCCTGGCCTGCCGCTGCTGCTTGAACAGGAAACCGGTGTTGACGCGCACGTAGCCGCCGGCCACCTGGTAGCGGGTGAAGTACCAGCTCAGGACGTAGCCGAGAACGGTCAGCAGAATCAGGGCGCCGCCGCCGAGCAGCAGCCAGGGCGCCCGTCCGGCCAGCCGCTCGTCAAAGAGCGGGCCGCCCTGCAGGAACCGTTCGAAACTGTCGCGCCCAAAAAAGAACAGCAGCGCAGCCAGCGCCACCCAGCCGCGGACAAAGGGTGAGGCGGGGTGCACGCGCAGCCAGCCGGCGTCGGCGGTTCCTTCGATTCCGGAGCCGACGGCGGTTGCGTCGGCGGCGCGTCCGGCATCCTCCGGTGTCAGCGCCATCCCGTCACGGCCTTCCCGTCACAGCCCGGCCAGCCGGGCTTCGCCGCGGGCGGACAGTTGTTCGCGGAGCCGGGCGCCTTCGCTCGCGGGCAGCCCCGGAATCTCGGCGCTGGTCGCGGCGGCCGCGGTGTGCAGCTTCAGTGTGCACAGGCCCAGCTGGCGTTCGACCGGGCCCACCGCGATGTCGACGTACTGCATCCGCCCGTAAGGAACCACGAGGGTGCGCTGGAAGAAAATGCCGCGCCGGATCAGGAGGTCATCCTCACGCTCGGCGTAGCCGATCGAGCGCACCTGCCGGGGAATCAGCGCGAGCCGCCACAGGGCCAGCAGCAGCGCTACCGCGGGCAGGGCGACGGCCAGCCAGACCGGCAGCCAAGTCCACCCGCCGGTCAGCACCAGGATGAGGGGAAGCGACAGCAGGGCCACCGCGACCAGGGTTCCCAGCGCCCATCCCGCGAGGCGCACGGTGACGTACTTCGGGGAGATCCGGAGCCAGTCGATGCCCGGAGGATCAATCGCTTCGGTAGGCATATTCGCCTTCCGCCGAGGGCTTGCTGCGTTTTCCCTGCACGCCTGGCCGGGAATCGGCGTCGCCGTCCTCGGGGGGAATCCGGCAGAACCGCTCGACGACGAGCCCGACGATCACCATGATCAGCCCGCCGCCAGCCATAGCCAGGGCCTGCCAGGTGATCTCCTGGTTGCTGCGCAGGTTCCACAGCCTCAGTTGCTCCACCACGATTCCCGCGTGCCAGCCCAGCAGGACCGACCCGGTGTAGGCGCAGGCCTGCGCGAGGACCAGGGTCCAGGCAGCCAGGATGGGGTTGAGGATTTTCTTCTTCTTGCCGTTGCGCCACCGGAGCACGCGGATGCCCAGCACCAGCGTGAGGGCCACGATCACGCCCATGGTCACCAGGCCCGTCAGCGGCAGCACCGGGGTGGCCAGGCCGTAGCGGCCGGAGAGCATGGTGGCGAACCAGCCGGCCACGGCCAGGACCACGCAAATGGCCAGCAGGAGCAGGGGGCTGGTCAGCTTCACGGCCGCTCCGCCGCACCGGGCACGCCGGTGATCTCCGTGGCAGTGACATCCGCTGCGGCGGAGTTCTGGAAGCCGTCAAAGGTGGCAAGGTCGGCGAAATCGGCGGCTTTCGCCGCGAGGTCGCCCACGCGTTCGCCGTTGAGCTCCGCCACGGGATCGATCAGCGACCACGGATAGAGCACGAACGCCCGTTCCGCGGCCCGGGGGTGGGGCAGGGTGAGCTCGGGATCGGAGCTGACCACATCCCCGTACGTGATGATGTCCACGTCCAGGGTCCGAGGCCCCCACCGGACCTCGCGCACGCGCAAATGCTTCTGCTCCACGTCCTGGCAGTGCTCGAGCAGTCCGAGCGGCGGCAGCGACGTCTCGACGGCAATCACCATGTTCAGGAAGTCGGGCTGGTCCGGCGGACCTCCCACGGCCTTGGTCTGGACGATCGGCGAGATGGCCAGCAGGCGCACCTCCGGCGGGTCGACGAGGTCTGCAACGGCGGCGGACAGGGTGTCGCTGCGCTCCCCCAGGTTGCTGCCGAGCGCGATCACGGCACGGGTGTAGAGCGGGCTCACGTCCGCCTCCGGTGCACGCTGACGGCGACGTCGCCAAAGTCGACTTCGATCGGGGCCTTGGGCTTGTGCACGGTGATGTCCACGGCGGCGACGGCGAATTTCTGCAGGACGTCCTCGGCAATCCGCACCGCGAGGGCCTCAATCAGGTTCAGCGGCTCACCGGTGATCCAGTCCCGGATGCAGTTGGCCACCTCGCCGTAATGCGCGGTGTCCACGACGTCGTCGGAAGCGGCCGCTTTGCTGAAGTCCAGGTGCAGCACCGCGTCGACAACGAATGGCTGCCCGTCGCGGCGCTCGAAATCGAACACACCGTGATGGCCGACGGCGGTGACGCCGCTCAGCGTGATCTGATCCATGGTGCCGGCCGGTCAGTTCGTGCCGGCGTTGGCGGAACCGGCCGGTGCCGGGGGAACCATGTGGGCGGCGACCTTGACGGCGTCCAGGCTCGCGCCTACGTCGTGCACGCGCACAGCCCAGGCGCCGCGGAAGGCGCTGATGGCGGTCATGGCGGCGGTGGCGGCGTCGCGTTCAACCGGCTGGGCGGCCTTGCCGGCCACGGTCAGGAGACTGCCCAGGAAGCGTTTGCGTGAGCCGGCGACGAGGACC
This sequence comes from Arthrobacter sp. P1_D12, assembly GCF_056406175.1. Lineage (NCBI taxonomy): Bacteria > Bacillati > Actinomycetota > Actinomycetes > Micrococcales > Micrococcaceae > Arthrobacter > Arthrobacter sp. P1_D12. The sequence continues at coordinate 73,448 of NZ_JBFUAR010000009.1, read as the reverse complement.
TTATGGCCCATGGCCTGCAGGACATCCAGGTGCTGCAGGAGCTCCCAGTTCTGGCCCTCGTTCTTGGCGAAGCCCAGTCCCGGGTCCACAATAATCTGTTCCGGCGCGACCCCGGCGGCGTACAGCTTGTCGCGGACGCCGGCGAGCTCCGTCACGACTTCCCCGGCGACGTCACGGTAGTCCGTCAGGGAGTTCATGGTGCTGGCGTCGCCGCGGCGGTGCGTGAGGATGTAGGGGACCTTGGTGCGGGCGGCGAGTTCGGCCATTTCCGGTTCCATGGTCAGGCCCGAGACGTCGTTGATGATCGCGGCGCCGGCCTTCAGGGCCGCGGCAGCCGTCGCGGCGTGGGTGGTGTCGATGCTGACCAGGGCGCCGGCCTTGACCAGGGCCTCGATGACCGGCAGGACGCGGCGCTGTTCCTCGTCAGCGCCGACTGCCGTGGCACCCGGGCGGGTGGATTCGCCGCCGACGTCAATGATGTCCGCCCCGGCGTAGAACATCCGCAGCCCGGCCGCGATCGCCGTGTCCGCCGTCGCGTGGGCTCCGCCGTCGCTGAAGGAATCAGGGGTGACGTTGAGGATTCCCATCACCAGTGTCCGGTCCGTGGGCAGGTCCTGGAACTTCGCCGCCGGGCGCGGTTTGCGCAGGATGGGCAGGGGCGAAGTGGCGGGGCCGGTGCCCGGGGCTGCAGCTAGGGAGTCCATGGTCTGTGTTCTTACCTTCCGAGTATGAGGCTCATGGCTTCGGCACGGGTGGCCGGGTCATGGAGTTGCCCGCGCACTGCGCTGGTGACGGTCTTGGCGCCGGGCTTGCGGATTCCCCGCATGGACATGCACAGGTGTTCACATTCGACGACGACGATCGCGCCACGCGGATTGAGGTGCGTAACGAGGGCCTCGACGATCTGGGTGGTCAGGCGTTCCTGGACCTGCGGGCGCTTGGCGAACATGTCCACCACGCGCGCCAGCTTGCTCAGGCCCGTGACCTTGCCGTCGTGGGACGGGATGTAGCCCACATGCGCCACCCCGTGGAACGGCACCAGGTGGTGCTCGCAGGTGGAATAGAACGGAATGTCCTTGACCAGCACGAGTTCCTCGTGCTCGAGGTCGAAGGTGGTGGCCAGGATCTCGGCGGGGTCGTGGTGCAGGCCTGCGAACATTTCCACGTAGGCCTTGGCCACCCGCTTCGGGGTGTCAATGAGGCCGCCGCGGTCCGGGTCCTCACCGATCGCCAGCAGGATTTCCCGTACTGCCGCTTCGATCCTGGGGCGGTCCACTTTGGACTTTGAATGCGGGGCTCCCCCGTCCCCCGCCGAAGCAGCGGCGGGGGCGGGAACGTCGTCGTCGAAGTTAGAAGTCACAGAAGAAGCCTAGCCGGGATGACCATCAGTCCCGATATCTGTTGCACCGCCCTGGAAGGACTCCTGCCCGCCGACGCCCTGGGCATGCGGGGGCTGGGCGTCCAGCGGCTCTTCGAGCCGGGCGTGGGTGGCTTCCTCCTGGGCTTCACGCTCCGCCTTTTCACGGCGTGACTCCACCGGGCCGGCGGTCTGGAGCGTGCGGGTCTCCTTGGAGAGCCAGACGTCGCGGAAGTCGCGCTTGCGGATGTGGGTGAATATTTGCGCGATTTCGGCCTGGTTCAGTGTTTCGCGTTCGAGCAGTTCCAGCGCCAGCTCGTCCAGGACATCCCGGTTCTCGGTCAGGATGGCGTAGGCCTCATCATGGGCGCCGTCGATCAGGCGGCGCACTTCCTCGTCGACGATGTAGGCGATCTGGTCCGAGTAGTTGCGCTCGTGGCCGGCGTCGCGGCCCAGGAACGGCTCGCCGCCGCCCTGACCGAGGCGCACGGACCCGACCCGTTCGCTCATGCCGAACTCGGTGACCATCTTCCGGGCGATCCCGGTGGCCTTCTCGATGTCATTGGATGCACCCGTGGACGGATCGTGGAAGACGAGTTCCTCGGCGACGCGGCCGCCCATGGCGTAGGCCATCTGGTCAAGCAGTTCGTTGCGGGTGATGGAGTACTTGTCGTTTTCCGGGACCACCATGGTGTAGCCGAGGGCACGGCCGCGGGGCAGGATGGTGATCTTGGTGACCGGGGCGGAGTTCCGCAGGGCAGCCGCGACGAGGGCGTGGCCGCCTTCGTGGTACGCGGTGACTTTGCGTTCGTGTTCCTTCATGACCCGGCTGCGCTTCTGCGGGCCGGCCATGACGCGGTCGATCGCCTCGTCCAGGGCGCGGTCATCGATCAGGTTGGCGTTGGACCGGGCCGTCAGCAGGGCGGCCTCGTTCAAAACGTTGGCCAGGTCCGCGCCCGTGTAGCCGGGGGTCTTCTTGGCAACAGCCTTGAGGTCGACGCCGGCAGCCATCGGCTTGCCCTTGGCGTGCACCTGCAGGATCTGGTCGCGGCCGATCAAATCGGGGGCCTCAACCCCGATCTGCCGGTCAAAGCGGCCCGGACGCAGCAGGGCGGGGTCCAGGACGTCGGGGCGGTTCGTGGCGGCAATCAGGATGACGTTGGTCTTGACGTCGAAGCCGTCCATTTCCACCAGCAGCTGGTTCAGGGTCTGCTCGCGCTCGTCGTTGCCGCCGCCGATTCCGGCGCCGCGGTGCCGGCCGACGGCGTCGATCTCATCGACGAAGATGATCGCCGGCGCGTTGGACTTGGCCTGCTCGAAGAGGTCGCGGACACGGGAGGCACCCACGCCGACGAACATTTCCACGAAGTCGGAGCCTGAGATGGAGAAGAAGGGTACGCCGGCCTCGCCGGCAACCGCGCGGGCCAGGAGGGTTTTGCCGGTGCCCGGAGGGCCGTAGAGCAGCACGCCCTTGGGGATTTTGGCGCCAACGGCCTGGAACTTGGCCGGTTCCTGCAGGAATTCCTTGATCTCCTCGAGTTCCTCGACGGCCTCATCGGCGCCGGCGACATCGCTGAAGGTCACCTGGGGCATGTCCTTGTTGACGAGCTTGGCCTTGGACTTGCCGAACTGCATCACCTTGGACCCGCCGCCCTGCATCCGGGAGAGCAGGAACCAGAACAGGACGCCGAGCAACAGCACGGGCACCAGCAGGGAGAAGAGCCCGGAGAACCAGTTGTTTTCGATCGGCTGGTCGGTGAAGCCGCCGGACGGTTTGGAGTCCGTGACGGCCTTGACGACGTCCTGGGCGCGGGCGTTGACGAAGTAGAACTGGACGTTCTTGCCCTTGTCCTGCCCGTCGACCTGAAGGTTGTCCTTCAGGACCAGGTCCACCCGGTTCTCGGCGTCAAAAATCTTGGCCTGTTCAACTTTGCCGCCGGCTGTCAGCAGCTCAAGGCCCTTGTCGGTGTCGATCCGGCTGGCGCCGCCCGGCGCAAGCGTGGCAAATGCCAGCAGCAGCATGGCCACCACGACGACAATCCAGATGCCGGGGCCCTTGAAGAAACTCTTAGCTTTCATCTGTTCGGGGCTGGCCCCGTCCCTCCTGGTAGTGCTGCACGGCGACCGGTCTGCGCGCGTGTGGTGCTGCGTCAGCTTCTAGCTATACACCGTCGCACTACCTCACGCACGGCAAAGGGCAAAAGTTCCCTGTGGGCGTAGCGGGGCCGGGCCTCCGGCCGCCCGGGGCCCGGACGGGGTTGCCTTCGCGTGAACGATTTACTCGTAGACGTGCGGAGCCAGGGTGCCGACGAAGTCCAGGTTGCGGTACTTCTCGGCGTAGTCCAGGCCATAGCCCACCACGAACTCGTTGGGGATGTCATAGCCGACGTACTTGACGTCGATCTTGACCTTGGCGGCCGTCGGCTTACGGAAGGCGGTGCAGATTTCCACCGACGCCGTGCCGCGCGATTCCAGGTTCGTCTTGAGCCAGGACAGCGTGAGGCCGGAATCGATGATGTCCTCGACGATCAGGACGTCTTTGCCCATGAGGTCGGTGTCGAGGTCCTTCAGGATGCGGACCACGCCTGAGGACTGCGTGCCCGAGCCGTACGAGGAGACGGCCATCCAGTCCATGGAGACGTGGGTGTGCAGCGCACGGGCCAGATCTGCCATGACCATGACGGCGCCCTTGAGCACGCCGACGATCAGGAGGTCGCGGCCCTCGTAGTCCTTGTCGATCTGCGCCGCGAGTTCGGTGATCCGTTGCTGGATCTGTTCCTTGGTGTAGAGAACGTGTTTGAGGTCTGCCTGGACGTCGTTTGAATCCACCAATGGCTCCTGTGTAGATGCGGGGTGCGACTAATTTCGGGGCGGCTGTTGAGGCCGGAATACAAGCTTCCCACAGCGGGCGGCTTCGCGGGGAACACCGGCGGCGGGCGGCTCCGCCGCAAGGAGCTGCGCGAGCGAGAGCCGGAAGACGCTGACCCCGCCGGGAAGCTCCACCGGGCCGGCCGATCCCTGCCGGCGCAGGAGCGCTTCCGCCGCGAGCAGCCGCTGGTAGCTGGGCTGCTGACCGCCGACGGCGGCGGCGGCCTTGGCGATCACCCGGAACCTCACGGCCGGGGCAAGATCCCTCAGCCCGGCCTCCGGAAGGCTGATCTCCTCCCCTGTCTGCTGGCGCAGCCGCTCGAACGTGTCGTTCGCCACGTCCTCCAGATAATCGGCGTCGAGCTGCAGGATCGCGGCCGTGCGGGCGAGCGATTCGGCAACGCCGGGGCCAAGCTTGTCCTCCAGCAGGGGCAGCACCTCAACCCGGGTCCGGGAACGCGCGTACACGGGATCGGTGTTGGACGGGTCGTGCCAGGGCTCCAGGTCCTCCACCCGGCAGATCTCCAAGGTGTCCGCGCGCCGCAGGCCCAGGAACGGGCGCAGCAGCCGGCCGCGGGCCGGCCGCATCCCGGCGAGGGACCGGGTGCCCGACCCGCGCGCCAGGCCCAGGAGCACTTGTTCGGCCTGGTCATCGAGGGTGTGGCCGAGCAGGATCGCGGCTGCACCTGCCTCGTCCGCGGCGGCCTCAAGGGCCGCATGGCGGGCGTCCCGGGCGGCGGCCTCGGGGCCCGCGCCGCTGGAGGCGACGTCGACAGTCCTGATCGTCACGGGAGAGAGCCCGAGCTCCTCGAGGGTCCGGGCCGTGGTGGCCGCGACCGCGGCCGAGCCCGGCTGCAGCTGGTGGTCCACGACGACGGCGCCGACAGAAACAGGATGGCCGTCCACGTGGCCCCGGCGCCCGAAATAGGCGGCGACGGCGGCGAGAGCCAGCGAGTCCGGCCCGCCGCTGCAGGCAACCAGGACGCGGTCCGGGTAGCCGGCCGCGGCGAGGGCGTCCTGCAGCATTTTTCGGGCCGTGCCGACCACCGGCGCGAGGCGGCCGGGCCGGCGTCGTCCGCTGGAAATCGAGGTCGAACCGGCGCCGTCGGCGGCAGTCATGGCGGCTAGAGGCCCATCCGGTCGAGCCAGAGCCGGGAGTCGTGGATCTCGGGTTCGCTGGGGAGGTGGTCCGCGGACTCCCAGACTTTGTTGAAGCCTCCCATGCCGGCGGCGGCCACCACTTCCCGGACGAACTTGGCGCCGTCACTGTACTGGCGCATCTTGGCGTCGAGGCCGAGCAGGTTGCGGATGAATTTCTCGATCATGCCGCGGTCCTGGCCGCGGTCGTTGAAACGTTGCCGGATGGTCTTCACTGAGGGAACGATGCTGGCGTCCACGGCGTCCATGACCACATTGGCGTGACCTTCGAGCAGGCTCATGAGGGCAGTCAGGCGGGACAGGGCCGCCTTTTCCTCCGGGTTCTGGAGCAGGTCCAGGATGGCGCCGCGTCCGGGCGCGGCGCCGGGTGCCGCGCGGTCCTTCAGCGATTTCGCGGCCGCCGAGGCCCGTTCCATCAGGGAATCGACATTGCCCAGCAACAGTCCGCTGAGGTTTTCGATCTCCTGGAGCATGTGGTGCCGCAGCCACGGTGCGGCGGCGAACTGCACCCGGTGGGTTTGTTCGTGGAGGCAGACCCAGAGCCGGAAGTCCGCGGGTTCGACTTTCAGTTCGCGTTCCACGGAGATGATGTTCGGCGCTACGAGCAGCAGCCGTCCGGAAGCGGGGGCCGTGGAGTTTTCGGCCAGCGCTGAGAAGGGATCGTACTGGCCCAGGACTTTGCTCGAAAGGAAGGCCAGGATGGCGCCGAGCTGGCTGCCGGTGATGGCTGCGCTGACCCCGGCAGCGCCGGGGCTGATGGAACCGCGGCCCTCCAGCAGCTTTCCCATGGCGGGCTTGAGCATGACGGCGAAGCTCTGCGTGTTGGCCTTGGCCCATGAGGCCCGGTCCACGACGAGGACCTCGGAGTCACGCAGGTCCCGGGCGGCGTCCAGGCCGGTGATGTGGTGGACGTGCGGCACGGAAATGTCCGCCATGAGCCGCAGATTTTCGACGGCGGCGCCGATCTCGGCGCTGCCCAGGACGGGGCCCGCCGGCGTCAGCCGGGCTGCCGTGGACGCGGCGAGCTCCCAGTTGATGAGATCCGGGACCTGGACCGATGCCGCACTCGGCGTCTTGGGTGATGTCTCGCTTGCAGAGGACTCCATGGGGTCCATCAGATCACAGGGCCCCGACAATGCGCCTTAATTTTCGCTGACCGGCGAACCGGCCGGGGCTCCGGGACCTCCGGCCGAAGGGCCAGACCGGCGCGAAGAGCCAGACCTGCGCGGGGTCCCGGCCGGCCCGCGCCGTCAGCGGCAGCCGCAGCCGGCGAGGACGGCGGCGGAGCGGTCCAGCGCGGCTTTGTTCGCGGCGCCGGGGGTCAGCCCGTTGCCGACGAAGGAAAAGACCAGGAGCCGGCCGTCGGCGTCGACCACGGAACCGCTAAGCGCAATGACTGTGTTCAGTGTGCCCGTCTTGGCGCGGACCAGCCCGGCGCCCGCGGCCGAGGACGCATCCGTGTAGCGGTCCCCCAGGGTGCCGGTGAGCCCGGCGACCGGGAACCCGCTCAGGGCGGCGCGCAGCCGGGGGTCTGTGCCCGAGGTCATGGCCCGGACCACGTCCGTGAGCTGCCGGGCCGAGACCCTGTTGGCCAGGGCCAGGCCGGAGACGTCCGCGGCCCGGAGCGAGTCAGTGGGAACGCCCATGTCCTTGACCTGCTGCAGCACGGCGGCAATGGCGTCGTCGCTGCTGCCGGGCCGGCCGACGCCGAGGGCAGTCATCCGTCCCATCACCTCGGCGAGGTAGTTGTCCGAGGTCTGCAGCATCAAGTCCACCTGCTGCCCCACCGTGGCGGACTGGACCTCGGCCAGGACTTTGGCGTGCCCGCCCTCCGGCGCGTCACCGGGCCGGCCCCGGGCGACGCCGGGGGCCACGGACAGCCCCCCGGCCGCCGCGGCCGCCGTGAGCCGGGCGGCGAACACCTCGGCGGTGGTCATGGCGGCGTCCTGCGGGCGGGGTCCGGTGGTCTTGGCGGGATCGAACCTGGCGGAGTTCAGCGCCAGCGGGTACAGCGGGGCCATCTCGCCGGCGGCGACGTCCTCTGGGCTCCACGCCTGGCTGAGCGAGGGGCCGCTGAAGAGGGAGTCATCCAGCAGGACGTTCACCGTGCCGGTGACGCCGCCGGCTTTGAGGGCATCGATAGTGGCCTTCGCGAGCGTGGTCAGCCCGGCGCGGCCCAGAACGGCGCCCGGGGCCGATTCTCCGGCGCCCAGGAGGACATCACCTCCGCCGGTCAGGACCACCGAGCCGGGGGTCGGCCCTGCCAGCACGCGGGTACTGAAGCGGCGGTCGGTGCCCAGGACACGCAGGGCCGCACCGGCTGTGAGGAGCTTCATGTTCGACGCCGGAACGCGGGCCTCGTCGGCAGCCCGGTCGAAGAGGACCTTCCCCGTCGCGGCGTCCTGGACGATGCCGGTGAAGGTGCCGGCGCCGTCGGGCCTAAGGGTCTTGTTCAACTGCGCGGCGACGGCGGCCCCGGCCGGAACCGGGGCGGAAGTGCTGAGGGGCCCGACTGCCCCCAAACTGTTGCCGGGAGGGCTCAATGTGGCGGGGATCTGCTGCCAGGGCGGTGCTGTCTGCGAGGCGTCGGAGGACCCGTCATGGCTGAGGAACGCCGGGGAGATGGCGATGCCGGCCGGCACAGCCACTGCCACCACGAGGATTGTCTGGAGCAGCAGCGCGGGCATCCTGCGACCCCTGCCGGGCACCGGCTGGGTACCCTCGCGGCTGGTTCTCGGTTTCATGCTGCTGCTGGTCCTTAGTCCTGAAATGTCCCCACTAGTTCCTGAAACCAGCGCCTCTCGCTATATCCTCAATAGTAGTCGGCGGCACCGACAGCCCTTATGCACGTGCCGCGCACCCCCTGAATTCGTCAAGGAGCATTCCATGAAGCATGACGTGACCATCGAGATCCCCAAGGGATCGCGCGTCAAGTACGAAGTCGACCACGAGACCGGCCGCGTCCGCCTGGACCGCGTCCTGTTCACGTCGATGCAGTACCCCACCCACTACGGTTTCTTCGAGAACACCCTGGGTGAGGATGGGGATCCGCTGGACGCGCTGGTGCTCCTGCAGGACTTCGACCTCTACCCCGGCGTGATAGTCGAGTCCCGCCCGATCGGCGTGTTCAACATGACCGACGACGGCGGCGGCGACGCCAAGGTCCTGTGCGTCCCGACCGATGCGCGGTTCGACCACATCAAAGAGATCAGCGATGTCAGCGAGTTCCTGATCAAGGAAATCGAGCACTTCTTTACCCGTTACAAGGACCTGGAGCCGGGCAAGTGGGTCAAGGCCGAGGGCTGGGGCGACCGTGCCGCCGCCGAAGCGTCACGTACCGCCCATCCGGGGTTCCGGAACGGGCGGTACGTGACCCCGCGTTTTTGTTGGGCGTTTTTCGATTGGCGTTCAGTCAAGTGGCTGGGGCGCGGTGATGCGGACTCTCGGCGTCGACCTCGCTGCCGCCGCGAAGAAGACGGCAGCGGCCGTCATCGAATGGGATCACGGCGCGGCGCGCCTGGCGCGCCTGGCGCATCTGTCGTTGGACGTGGGCGACGAGGAGATCCTCCGCCTCTTCGGCACCAGCGCCATGACGGGGATCGATTCCCCGCTGGGCTGGCCGGACGCGTTTCTTCCCTTCATCGCCGGGCACCTGAGCTTCGAACCCCATCCAGTGCTGGACCATGACGGGATCGAGGGCCGCCGGCTGCTCGCCTACCGCGACACCGACCGTTTCGTCACCGGCAACACCGGCCTGATCCCGCTCAGCGTCTCCGCGGACCGGCTGGCCCACCCGGCGATGCGTTGCGCGGTGATCCAGGCGAAGATCGCAAGGGAGTACGGGCCGCAGGCCAGGGACGGCAGCGGCCGGCTTGCCGAGGTGTACCCGGCGGCGTCGCTGAAGCTCTGGGGGATCCATGCCCGCGGCTACAAGGGGCGCGGGGCGCCGGAGGCGGGAAAGCTGTCCTCAGCGGTAGCGGATCTGGCCGTGAAGGCGCCATGGCTGGACCCGGCGGAGTACCGGGCCGATCTTGCGGCGTCCGATGACATGTTCGATGCCCTCATCGCCGCCCTGTCCGCGCGGGCCGTCGCCGTCGGCGCGACGCTGCGGCCCGGTCCCGGGCACGCCGCGGCCGCCCTGACCGAAGGCTGGATCCATCTGCCCCGGGGCGGGCTGCAGGAGCTCCCGGGCTAGTCCCGGGCGGGCGCTGCTCAAATCCGCAGCGACCAGGTGCTGATCTCCGCCGGGTCCTCGCCGTGCTCCCGGGTGTGGTCGCGGGCCCGCATGCGGCTGTCCTGCAGGGACTGGCGCAGCAGCGAGTGCCTCCCGGGCAGTCCGGGGACCCGGTCGATCGCGTCAATTGCCAGCTGGAAGCGGTCGATTCCGTTCAGCATGGCCATGTCGAAGGGGGTCGTGGTGGTGCCTTCCTCCTTGTAGCCGCGAACATGCAGGCCCTCCCGGTTGGTGCGCCGGTAGGTGAGCCGGTGGATCAGCGCGGGGTAGCCGTGATAGGCGAAGATCACCGGTTTGTCCGCCGTGAAGATGCCGTCGAAGTCCCGGGCCGTCAGCCCGTGCGGGTGCTCGCTGGCGTCCTGGAGCCGCATGAGGTCCACGACGTTGACCACCCGCACTTTCAGCCCGGGCGCCCCCTGCTTCAGGAGCTCGGCCGCGGCGACGGTTTCGACCGTGGGGACGTCGCCGGCGCAGGCAAGGACGACGTCGGGCTCCTCACCGGCGACTTCGGAGCCGGCGAACTCCCAGATGCCCAGGCCCCGGCGGCAATGGTGCGAGGCCGCGTCGGGCCCGAGCCAGGTTGGCGAGGGCTGCTTGCCGCTGACCACGATGTTGACGTAGTCGCGGGAGGCCAGGCAATGCTCCATCACGGCCAGAAGCGTGTTGGCGTCCGGGGGCAGGTAGACCCGGATGATTTCGGCCTTCTTGTTCACGGCGTGGTCGATGAAGCCGGGATCCTGGTGCGAAAAGCCGTTGTGGTCCTGCTGCCACACGTGGGAGGACAAGAGGTAGTTTAGTGAGGCCACGGGCTGGCGCCACGGCAGCTGCCGGTGGACTTTGAGCCATTTGGCGTGCTGGTTGAACATCGAATCGATGATGTGGATGAACGCCTCGTAGCAGTTGAACACCCCGTGCCGTCCCGTCAGCAGATATCCCTCCAGCCAGCCCTGGCAGAGGTGTTCGCTGAGGACTTCCATTACCCGCCCGGCGCGGGCAATATGCTCATCCAGCGCATCAATCCTGTACTGCCAGACCTTGTCGGTGGCCTCGTAGACGTCCTGCAGCCGGTTCGATGCCGTCTCGTCGGGGCCGAAGAGCCGGAAGGCCTCGGGGTTCAGCGCAATGACGTCGCGCAGCCAGGGGCCGAGCGTCACCATGGGGCTGATCCTTTCGATGCCGGGCTCGGCGACGTCGACGGCGTGCCGGCGGTAGTCCGGCAGGTTGAGCGGGCGCAGCAGGATCCCGCCGTTGGCATGGGGGGTTGCGCTCATCCGCAGCGCACCGGCCGGGGCGTTCCTGGCCGTCTCCGGCCTCAGGCGTCCGCGGTCGTCGAAGAGTTCCGCCGGCCGGTAGGACTCGAGCCACTGTTGCAGCTGGCTCAGGTGCCCAGGATTGGTGCGGACCTCGTTCAGCGGAACCTGGTGGCTGCGCCAGGTGCCCTCCACCCGCTCCCCGTCCACCGTCTTGGGCCCGGTCCAGCCCTTGGGCGAACGGAGCACGATCATGGGCCACTGCGCAGCACCGTCCTGCGCAGTGCCGTCCTGCGCAGTGCCGCTGCGGTGGCGCTGCTGGATGGTCCGGATCCCGGCCAGGCAGGCGTCCAGTGCGGCCGCGAAATCCCGGTGCGCCGCGGCTGTGTCGGCCGGATCGGCCACGGTGACGAAATGGGGGACGTGCCCGTAGCCGCGCAGCAGCTGTTCCAGCTGGGCCTCGGGCATACGGGCCAAAATCGTGGGGTTGGCGATCTTGTAACCGTTGAGGTGCAGGATGGGCAGCACGGCGCCGTCGGCCGCCGGGTTCAGGAAGTTGTGCGAATGCCAGCTGGCAGCCAGCGGCCCGGTCTCGGCTTCGCCGTCACCGATGACGACGGCCGTGATCAGGTCCGGGTTGTCGAAGACAGACCCATACGCGTGTGCCAGCGAGTAGCCGAGCTCGCCGCCTTCGCTGATCGAACCGGGGGTCTCCGGGGCGGCGTGGCTTGGAATGCCGCCGGGGTAGGAGAACTGCCTGAACAGCTCGGACAGGCCGGCTTCGTCGTCACCAACGTGGCCGTAAATTTCCGAATAGGTCCCCTCCAGCCAGGCGTTGGCGACCACCGCGGGGCCGCCATGGCCGGGACCGGCGATGAAGAGCATCTGCTGGCTGTCCCGGCGGATAGCCCGGTTCAGGTGGGCATAGACAAAATTCAGTCCGGGTGTGGTCCCCCAGTGACCAAGGAGCCTGGACTTCGTGTGTTCCGCGCGGAGGGGTTCGCGCAGCAGCGGATTGGACCGGAGGTAGATTTGCCCCACCGAGACGTAGTTCGCCGCCCGCCACCAGCGGTCCACCAGGTCCAGGGCCGCGGCGTCCAGGATCCCTGTCTCCAGGACCGCATTGTCCAGGGACGGGCCGTCGGCCGGCATCTGTGCGCGGGTGGTTCCATTCACGTCATTGCTCACTGGGATCCTCGCCTCGTGGGTCCTGCGTCGGCACATTTGGTCCATCGCAACACGTTCGGCGGACGGGGCACAACCCCGGTCCGTCACCGGCCGCCGGCAACTTGCCCCGCAAGTGCCAGCAGGTAGTGTGTCATCCAGAATGTTCACGCTGACCATCAATCAAACCGACAGCCGGCGCGACGGCGACCGCGTGCCGCAGCTCCTCAAGGACCTGCGGCACATTCCGGCGCGCCTTGATTTCGATCGTTCCGTTGAAGATGAGGTCCAAGGGATCCTGGACTGTCCGCATCAGACGGTGGAAGCGGCCATGATCGCCCTTCGCAGCGGCAGCTGGTACGTGGGCATTGGCGTGGGCCCGGTCAATGAACCCCTGCCGAACCAGATCAAGGACGCCTCCGGGCACGGGCTGATCTACGCCCGGCGCGCGGTGGATCGTCTCCGGAACCACAAGGACCGCGTCCGGGTGGCCGTGGAGGGCCCGCTGGCCGATCTTGCCGCAGAGGCGGAAGCCGTGCTGCGCCTCCTGGGCCACATTGTGCACGACCGCAGCCAGGCGGAATGGCGGGTACTGGACCTGCTCACCCCGGGGGTGCGGGGTCAGCAGAAGGCGGTCGCAGAGGAACTCGGGATCACCACCCAGGCCGTGAGCAAGGCCGTGGCCCGGTCTCAGTGGAACGAAGAGCACGCGGCCCGGCCCGCTGCGGCGCGGCTCCTGAGCCTCATCCTCGACGTCCGCTAGCCGTCCCGGCCCTTCCTCGGAACCGCCCGACCGTTTGCCGCGCCCTTGAGGCCTTAGAGGAGGCTGCGAAGCACGTGCGCGGCGCCGTCGTCGTAGACCGATTTCGTCACTTCGTCAGCGGCGGCAATCACCTCAACGGGGGCCTGGCCCATGGCCACGCCGCGGCGCGCCCAGGTCAGCATCTCGATGTCATTGCGGCCGTCGCCGACGGCGACAGTGCGGTGCGTTTCTATGCTGAGCCGGTCGCGGAGCTGTTCCAGTGCGCTGGCCTTCGTGACACCGGCAGCGGCGATGTCCAGCCACGCCGTCCAGCCCACCGAATACGTGACGCCGGCGAGCCCGATGTGGCGGATCGCGGTGTTGAATTCTTCGGGCGTATTCTCCGAGCTGAAGACCACCACGCGCACGGCGGTAGCCTCCAGCATGGTCTGGAAGTCGACGCCGACCGCTTCGACGCCGAAGCTGGCGTCCTGGAAGCGTTCTGTGGACAGGAAGTTGCCGTCCCCGTCCTCGAGCGCGTACTTGGCCGAGGGCAACCGCTTGCGCAGCGCGCGAAGGACCGGCCCGGGGTCAAACGTTGCCTTGTGGAGGATTTCGTAGCCCTCGGGCAGTCCGGAGTCGACGCGCAGGATCACACCGCCGTTGGAGCACACGGCGTAACCGTTCTCGATCCCGATATGTTCGATGACGGGCAATGTGGCGTTGAGGGAGCGGCCGGTCGCGATCATGACGTGGTGGCCCGCGGCCACCACGGCCTGGGCGGCCTCGCGGACAGGAACCGACATATGCCCGTCGTGGTCCACAAGGGTGCCATCGACGTCCAGGGCGATCAGCATCTTGTCGCCGGCTCGGTTCCGGGAGTTTCCCACCCGGGCCGCGCTGGCCGGGGCCGCCGTATTCGGGGCCGCCGTGTTCTGGTCTGTCATGTTCTGGTGTGTGGTGCGCCGGTCATCGTTGCCGGCGACTGAGGATTCAGTCATTGTTGTCATCTCACAAGTAGAGCAGAGACCCCCGACTGCCGCTAGGACACACGCCACAGCAAGGCGTGAACTTGCGGTAAACACCCACATAATGTCCCCGTTGTGGGCGTTTACCCGGCGGCCATCGGAGGCCTGGCTGGGGTCGGGACCGGGGTTAGAGGACGGGGAAAACCGTCATGCCGCCGAGGTACTTCTGCAGGGCGGCGGGGACGTTGACGGAGCCGTCGGGGTTCTGGTGGTGCTCCAGGATGGCGACGATCCAGCGGGTGGTGGCCAGGGTGCCGTTGAGCGTGGCGACCGCCCGCGTGCCCTTGGGCGCGCCGTCCTCGTTCAGAACCCGTTCCCGGATGTTCAGCCGGCGCGCCTGGAACGTGGTGCAGTTCGACGTCGAGGTCAGCTCCCGGTATGCGCCCTGGGTGGGGACCCAGGCCTCACAGTCAAACTTCCGGGCCGCGGAATTGCCCAGATCGCCGGCGGCGGTGTCAATGACGCGGTACGGGAGCTCGCACTTGGCCAGCATCTCCTCTTCCCATGCCAGCAGGCGGGCGTGCTCGGCGGCAGCGTCCTCAACCGTGGTGTAGATGAACATCTCCACCTTGTTGAACTGGTGGACGCGGATGATGCCGCGGGTGTCCTTGCCGTGCGAGCCCGCCTCGCGCCGGTAGCACGAGCTCTGGCCGGCATAGCGGATGGGGCCGGCCGAAAGGTCCAGGATCTCGTCGGCGTGGTAGCCGGCGAGGGCCACCTCCGAGGTGCCCACGAGGTACAGGTCGTCTTCGGCGAGACGGTAGATCTCGGCGTCGTGCTTGACGTCAAAGCCGGTGCCCTGCATGGTTTCCGGGCGGACCAGGGTGGGCGTGATCATGGGGACGAACCCGGCGTCGATCGCCTGTTCCATGGCCATCTGGAGCAGCGCCATTTCAAGCCGGGCGCCGACGCCGCGCAGGAAGTAGAAGCGTGAACCGGAAACCTTCGCCCCGCGTTCCATGTCGATGGCCCCGATCAGCTCACCGATCTCGAGGTGGTCCTTCGGCTCGAAGTCGGGGAATTCGCGCGGCGCGCCCACCGTCTTGACCACAATGTAGTCGTCCTCACCACCGGCCGGGACGCCGTCCTCGATCAGGTTGGGGATGGTCCGGAGGAGTTCGTCCTGGGCGGCCTGGACGAGATCGGCCTCGGCCGATGCCGCTTTGACGGAGGCCGCCAGAGCCTTGACCTCGGCGAGGAGGGCCTGCTTTTCCTCGCCCTTGGCCTGCGCGACCTTCTTCCCGTACGCATTCTGCTCGGCCCGCAGGTTCTCGAACCGGATCAGGGCTGCCCGCCGGGCCGAGTCCCCAGCGATGATCGCGTCCACCGCGGATTCGTCGGCGCCTCGGGCGCGCTGGCTGGCACGGAACTTGTCCGGATTTTCGCTGAGGTCTTTTACGTCGATCACCAGACAAGAGTATCCAATCCGGTCACGGTTGCCCGGCAAGCCGGCCTGCATGCGCTGGCGGGATACTGTTGGATCACAATGCGCGACTGGCTGCTCTACCTCGTCATCGCTGGGGCCCTGGTCTTTGCCGTCTCCAGCTGGTGGGGGGTGCGCCGGCTGAAGGCCAAGCACACCCGCAGTGCCGTGTGGGAGGAAACCCACAGCCCGGGCCCGGGCCGCCAGAAGGTGGCCGTGGTCCTGAACCCCATCAAGGCCAAGTCTGCCGAGGCCCGTGGCCTGATTGAAGCAGCGTGCGCGGCGGCCGGCTGGCCGGCGCCCCGCGTCTTTGAAACCACCGCAGAGGACCCCGGCTTCTCGCAGGCGCGGGCTGCGGTGGCCTACGGGGCCGACGTCGTCCTGGCCGGCGGCGGCGACGGTACCGTGCGTGTGGTGGCGGAGGTCCTCGCCGGGACGGACACCGCCATGGGCGTGATCCCGCTGGGCACCGCAAACCTCCTGGCCCGCAATGTGCATCTGGAGGTCAACGACCTGCCCGGCAACGTGCAGGCCGCCCTGTTCGGGGACCAGCGGTTCATCGATACGGCGCGGCTCACCCTGGAAAATTCGCTCACCGGGGAGTCAGCGCAACACACGTTCCTGGTGATTGCAGGCATCGGCATGGACGCCGAAGTAGTCAGCGACACCCTTGACGGCCTGAAGAGGGCGGTGGGCTGGCTGGCGTACACGGAAGCCGGGGCCAGGCACCTTCTGGGGCGCCGCAAGAAGGTCTCCATCGCGCTGGATGGCCAGCCTGAGCAGGCCCGGAAGATCCGCAGCGTCCTGTTCGCGAACTGCGGCCTGATCCCCGGGGGAATCGACTTCATCCCGCAGGCCATGATCGATGACGGGATGCTGGACGTGGTGGTGATGAGCCCGCGCAGTGCGATCGGCTGGCTGGCCATGTACACAAAGATCGTCCTGAAGCACAAGAAGGACCTGCCGGTCATGACGTATTACCGGTGCGGCAAGATCACTATCCGGTGCCCGGAACCTATGCCCACCCAGGTCGACGGCGATCCTTCCGGCGAGGCCACGATGGTCACCGTCGAGGTGGACCCGGGATCCCTGTTGGTGAGGGTCAAGGACGGCACCGAAGGCCGCTAGGCCGACGGCGGCTGGAGCGCGCCACTGCAGCGCGCCAGGAGCGAGGGACTAGGCGCTAGCGGCCTTCTTGGCCTCTGCCGCCTTCTTCGCCTCGGCCGCAGCCTTGGCGGCCCGGGCTTCGGACTGCTCACGGATCATTGCCTGCTCCTCTTCGAAGCGCAGGCGGTCCGCGCGGTCGGCGTCGTCGCCGTCCCAGTCCTGATTTTCAGCTGTCGGCTTGGGATTGACAATCATTCCCTGGCCGTCATTTTCTGTGCTGGTGCCTGACATGACCCGCTCCCTCCCGTAGGGGAATTCCCCAATATGGATCAGGCAAGCATACGCACAGTTGGGAGGGGGTGGAAGTGCGCCATATGGCATTTGCCTACGCTCTGGGCGAAGCCCCCGGGGTATATTCCGGCACAGCAGATGCGCCCCCCAGTATGTCTTTCACCCACGCATGCGCGGCGCGGAATGCCTGGTCGGAGGTATGCGGCGCGACGCTGGTTCGGTGGCCGTCGGCACGCTGGTAGGACCCGAGGAAGCGGGTGGCCGGGCTGATCCGGTGAAGACCCGCGAGCGCGTCGGCCACCCGGGCGTCGGCGACATGGCCGTCGGCGTCAATGCTGAAGAAATAGTGGCCCAGGTACTGCCCGGTGGGCCGGGATTCGATCCGGCTCAGGTTCACGCCGCGGGTGGCGAACTGGTCCAGGATCTCCATCAGCGCACCCGGCCGGTCTTCGGGCAGCGGCACCACGACAGTGGTCTTGTCGGCTCCGGTGGGGGCCGGCAGTTCACCCGGGCGGCCCACCAGCACGAACCGGGTGACGGCTCCGGGGTTGTCGCCGATGTTTTCCGCCAGCACCATCAGGCCCGGCTGTTCGGTGGCCACGATCGGGGCGCAGATCGCGGCGTCGTAGTGGGCGCCGTCACCATCCAGCAAGCCCATGGCGGCAGCGGCGGTGGAAGAACCGGGGATGTATTCCGCATTGGGAATATTGGCGTCCACCCAGAGCCTGCACTGGGCCCAGGCATGCCCGTGGGTGGAGACGCGCCGGATGTCCCCGAGCGCCACGCCGGGCCTGGCCACCAAGACGAAGCTGATGGGCACCAGGGCCTCCCGGAGGATCCTGAGTTCCTGGCCGGTGGCGATGGCGTCGAGGGTGGCGGTGACCCCGCCCTCGACCGAATTTTCGATCGGTACCATGGCCGCATCGGCGGAGCCGTCCCGCACCTTGTCCAGCGCCGTGTTCACATTCGAGGACGGGATGCGGATGGCCTCCGCCGCGTCCGGGACCTGCATCAGGGCCGCTTCGGTGAAGGTGCCCTCGGGTCCGAGGAATGTGTAGGTGAGCGTCGGTGCGGGCATCAGTTCTTCCTTCTTCAGTTACAGGACAACCGGTTTGAGGCCGTTGTCGGACACCAGCGGCATGCCGGTCTCAACCCACCGGTCCATGCCGCCGGCCACATTCACGGCGGAATATCCCATTCCGACCAGCCACTGGGTGGCCCGGAAGGAGCGGCCGCCGGTGCGGCAGATGACGTAGACGTCCTCGTCCGGGTCCAGCTCCTCAATCCGGGAGGGCAACTGGTCCATGGGAATGTGCAGGGCACCCTCGGCGTGGCCCGCAGCCCACTCATAGTCCTCGCGGACGTCCACGATCTTGGCGCCATCGGGGATGCCAGACACGCTTACGCTCTGGAAGTCGCTCATGTTGACCCTTTCCGCAGAATTCAAGCTCCGATCCCAGCGTATCCCCCGCCGCTGGCACCGCACCCCCGCTGGCGGCACGTTACGCTTCTGGGGACCACAAAGGAGACCTCATGGCTGCCGAACAGCCCGCGGAGCGGCCGGTCCGCGGCCCCCGCCACGGGACATGCCCTGCCCTGGCCGCGAGCGCTGGGCATGATGCAAATGTGTCCTTCCGCCGGTCCCAGGAATGGGCATGTCCCCCGGGTAGCCGGCCCGCGCGGCCCCAGGTACGGCCGGAGTCCCGCCTCCTTGGCTGAAATCCACGAACTCTCCGCCGTCGAGCTCCGCGATGCGCTCCGTTCCGGGGAGCTGTCCGCCAGGGCCGCCGCCGATCATTTCCTGGACCGGGTCGAAGCCCAGAACCCGCACCTCGGTGCCTTCATCACGGTCACCGCGGAACAGGCGCGGAAAGACGCCACGGCAGCCGACCGGCGCTACGCCCTCCGGAGCCGGAACGGCGGCGACTTGCCCCTGCTGCATGGAATGCCGGTCGCCTTCAAGGACCTGACGGATGTGGCAGGGGTCGTCACCACGCATGGAAGCGCGGCCCTGGAACGCAAGCCGGCCCTGGCCGACGGCGCAGTTCCCGCCGCGCTCAAGGCCGCCGGGGTCCTCTCGCTGGGCAAGACACAGGTCCCGGAGTTCGGCCTGACCGCCTACAGCGAGAACCGGATCGCCCCGCCGTCGCGCAATCCGTATGCACTCAGCCGCAGTTCGGGCGGCTCCTCGGGCGGCAGCGCTGCCGCGGTGGCCGCGGGGCTGTTGCCGTTCGCCCCAGGGTCCGACGGCGGGGGCTCCGTGCGGATCCCTGCCGCGGCATGCGGGCTGGTCGGGTTGAAGCCCGGACGTGGGCTGGTGCCGGCCGGGGAAAGCTCGGGCGATCCCGCGCAGCTCGTGGTTGCCGGACCGCTCGCCCGCTCCGCCGCCGACGCCGCGCTGCTGCTGGATGCCCTGGTGCCGGGCCCGGACAATCAGGGTGCGGGCGGACAGGGTGCGGGCGGTCCGGGCATGGGCGGCCGGGCGCACGCCAGCTACTTCGAGCTGACCGCCAGGGAGCCCCGCCCACTGAGGATCGGCATAAGTCTCGACAGCCCGTGGCAAGCGAAGTTTCCCTTCATCCCGGACAGTGAGGCGCTCGACGCACTCGCGGACGGCATCTCGCGGCTGGAGGCGGCGGGGCACGAGGCCATGGAAGCGGCGATTCGCTACGACAACCGCTACCCGGATGCTTTCACCACAGCGTGGACGGCCGGCATTGGCAGCGCGCGCATCTCGCCGCAGCGCGAGGCGCTCCTGACGCCGCTCACGAGGACTTTCCGCCGGCGGGCACAGCAGCGCAGTGCAGCCAAACTCAACGAATCCCTCGGGTTCCTCCGGCAGTTCCAGCAGGACACCATTGTCCAGTACGCCCAATGGGACCTCATAGTGACGCCGGCCCTGGCGCAGACACCCCGTCCGGTGGGCTGGTTCACTGGCGCGACCCACGGCGGAGGCTACTGGCCGGCCGCGGAATGGGCAGGCGACGCCGACGGCGACTACCGCAAACAGTGCGAGTACGCGCCGTGGTCATCCATGGTCAACGTCTGCGGGCTGCCGGCCATCAGCATCCCGGTGCACTGGACCGGCGGCGCCCCTGGTTCCGGCCTGCCGATGGGCATCCAGCTGATCGGGCCGATGGACTCCGAGGGGCTCCTGCTGCAGGTGGCCGCCCAATTGGGCTTCTAGCCGCGGACCCGGCACTCACCTGGGGACATGCCCACTCCTGACGCCGCGCAGGGGACATGTCCGGAACTCACATCGGGCACCGGACATGTCCGTCCTCCACCAGCCGGGACGTGCCCGTTCCTCAGGCCCCGCATCGGACCCGCCCGCCCCTCACGCCGCGCAATGGACATGCCCAGTGCTCATCACGGACATGTCCGCCTGCGGCCGGGGCGGATGGACATAATGCCATCTTGTCCACGCCCGGGCACCAAGAATGGGCATGTCCCCCGGTGAGGCCCAGGAACTCAGCCAACACACGCACGCGGGCACCAAGAACGGGCATGTCCCCAACTGGCATCCAGGAACTCAGCCAACACACGCACACGCCCGGGCACCAAGAATGGGCATGTCCCCCGGTGAGGCCCAGGAAACCAGCCAACCCAAGCCCCCAGCCACCCCAAGCCCGCGGACGCCGTCGGACCTCCCCTTCCCCCAAATGGACGCTGGCGGCGGCAGGCGGCTATCGTTCACTCAAACCCGACCAGGCCGCGAAAGAGGATCGATGAAGATCACCGGTGCAGTACTTGAGGAAATCGGCCGCCCCCGCCCCTTCGCGGAGTCCCGGCCGATCAGCATCTCCGAGCTGGAACTGGCGGCTCCCGGGCCCACCGAGATCCTTGTCCGGATGGAGGCCGCCGGAATCTGCCACTCGGACCTGAGCGTCGTCGACGGCAACCGGGTCCGGCCCGTTCCCATGCTGCTGGGCCACGAGGCCGCGGGCCGCATCGTGACGGTCGGTTCCGGCGTCACGGACCTGCAGCCCGGCCAGCGCGTGGT
Organism: Arthrobacter sp. P1_D12; assembly: GCF_056406175.1. NCBI lineage: Bacteria > Bacillati > Actinomycetota > Actinomycetes > Micrococcales > Micrococcaceae > Arthrobacter > Arthrobacter sp. P1_D12. Next base: position 52,823 of record NZ_JBFUAR010000009.1, on the reverse strand, counting down.
CATGTCCTTCCTGCCCCGCTGCGAGAACTGCGCGAACTGCGCCGAGGACGGCCGGCTGCCCTGCACGGCAGGGTCCAAGAGCAACAACGACGGGACCCTGCTGCACGGATCCCGGCTCCTGAGCCGCGACGGCGAGCCCGTCCACCACCACCTGGGCGTCTCAGGCTTCGCCACCCACGCCGTCGTGGACCGCGCTTCCGCCGTGCCGGTGGACGACGACATCCCCGCGGACATTGCGGCAGTGCTGGGCTGCGCCGTGCTGACCGGCGGCGGCGCGGTGCTCAACGCGGCCCGGCCCCGCCCGCAGGACAGCATCATGATCGTCGGCCTCGGAGGGGTGGGGATGGCGGCGCTCATCACCGCCGTCTCGCAAGGAATCTCGCGGATCATCGCCGTGGACACGCTGGAGCAGAAACTCGATCACGCCCGCCGCCTCGGCGCCCACGAGACATACACCCCGCAGCAGGTCCTCGACGCCGGGGTCAAAGCCAGGTTCGTGATCGAGTGCGCGGGAAATCCCCGCGCGTTCGAGACCGCTTTTGCCGCCACCTCCCCCGGCGGCACCACCGTCACGGCCGGACTGCCCTCCCCCGAGGCCCGCGCCCAGCTGGCACCGCTGACCGTCACCGCCGAAGCCCGGACGATCGTGGGCAGCTACCTGGGCTCCGCCGTCCCGTCGCGGGACATCCCGAAATACGCCCAGTTGTGGCGGGACGGGAAACTGCCCGTCGAGGAGCTGATCTCGGACCGCATCGCCCTGGCCGATATCAACCGGGCCATGGACCAGCTGGCAGACGGCCACGCCATCCGGCAGATCATTATGTTCGACGCCGGCGAGCCCGCCCAGGAGCCCGCCGGCAAGCCCGTCTAGGACACGACCGCCCAGCCCGGAACGCCCGCGAAACCGGCGGAAAGAGAGGCGAAAGAGAGGCAAAACACCATCCGGGCTGCTTGCCTCGGGCCTGCTCGAATGTGACAATCGCGCGTCACAATGTCACCATTAAGTAAATGAGCACAACTCATTTATCCAATCCCCCCGCTATAACGCCGGGCGATCCCTCGTTACGTCCCCCCACCAAAACACCGGGCGACACCTCGTTTTTTGGCCACCCAAAGATGCTGGCCAGCCTTTTCTCCGTAGAGATGTGGGAGCGCTTCTCCTTCTACGGAATGCAGGGGATCCTCCTTTACTACATGTACTTCACGGCTGCCCAGGGCGGCCTTGAGATCCCACAAGCTTTGGCGGCCGGCCTCGTCGGCGCCTACGGTGGCGGCGTCTACCTCTCCACAATCCTCGGCGCCTGGCTCGCGGACCGGCTCTTCGGGTCCGAGCGGGTGCTGTTCGGCGCGGCCGTCCTGATCATGGCCGGCCACATCGGGCTGGCACTCGTGCCCGGCATACCCGGCCTGATCGCCGGACTGGTGCTGGTGGGCGTCGGCTCCGGCGGCCTAAAGGCCAATGCCACCGCCCTCGTCGGCAGCCTGTATGGGGAGAAGGACGAACGCCGCGACGCCGGGTTCTCCATCTTCTACATGGGCATCAACGCCGGTGCGCTGATCGGCCCGCTGGTCACCGGCTGGCTGCAGGAAAGCCAGGGCTTCCACTGGGGCTTCGGCGCTGCCGCCGTCGGCATGGCCATTGGCCTTGTCATCTACTCGCTGGGCCGCAAGAAGCTGCCCGAAGAAGCACACCGGGTACCGAACCCGCTCCCGGCCGCCCAGCGCACCCGCTACGGCCTCGTATTCGCCGGCATCGCCCTGATCATCGCCGTGCTGCTCGTGACCGGCACGGTGAACGCCGAAAACCTGGCCATGTCCATGGCCTACGCCGCAATCGGCGCGTCGGTGCTGTACTTCGCGCTGATCTTCAGCAGCAAGAAGGTCACCCCCACCGAGCGCGGACGGGTCGCAGCATTCATCCCGCTGTACATCGCCTCCGCCGCGTTCTGGGCCCTGTTCCAGCAGCAGTTCACCTTCATCGCCGTGTACTCGGAGGAGAAGCTGGACCGGAACCTGTTCGGCTGGGAAATGCCTGCCGCCTGGGTCCAGTCCATCAACCCGGTGTTCATCATCATTTTCGCCGGCATCATGGCCGCCCTCTGGACTCGGCTCGGCCGCAAGCAGCCCGGTTCGGCCCTGAAGTTCTCGATCGGCCTGTTCGTGATGGGCCTTGCGTTCCTGGCATTCATTCCGCTGGCCGGCGATGGCAAGACCCCTCTGCTGGCCCTGGTCGGAATCCTGCTTCTGTTCACGCTTGCAGAGCTGTTCCTCTCCCCCATCGGCCTATCTGTGACCACCAAGCTGGCGCCCAAGGCCTTCCACACCCAGATGGTGGCACTGTTCTTCCTGTCCGTGTCCCTGGGCACCACCCTGGCCGGCATCCTGTCCGGTCTGTACAACCCGCAGGACGAGCTGCCCTACTTCATCGGCATCGGCGGAACCGCAATGCTGCTGGCTGTGGGCCTGGCGGTCGCCTCCCCGGCGATCAAGAAGCTCATGGGCGGCGTACGCTGACCCGATGAGCACCGCACATCGCGTTCCGGTTGCTTCGCGCGGCTACACCCCCGCCCCCGGCGAGGCGTCCGACGTCGAACTCATGCCGGCAGGCGATGTCACCGACGGCGTGGTGCGGGTTGGCGGAACTATCCGCCGCCCGCACCAGCCGCAATCCCTCGCCGTCGCCGAGTACCTCGACTGGCTGGACGACGCCGGTTTTGAGGGCTCCCCCCGCTTCCTCGGCCGCGACCCGCAGGGCCGGGACGTCCTGACCTTCGTGCCGGGAGACTGCGCCGGGTCGCCGCCGGAATCCTGGGTGCAGTCCGAGGACCTGCTGGCCTCCGTGGCCCGCCTGGTGCGGCGCCTGCACACCGCCTCCGCCGGCTTCGTGCCGCGGGCCCACGCGTTCCCGCCCCGGCCGGTCCGGCCTAACCCCACCGACGCCGCCGGACTCATCTGCCACCTGGACGTGACACCCCAGAACGTGGTGGTCCGGGACGGCGTGGCCGCGGGACTGGTGGATTTTGACCTCGCCGGGCCCGCCACGGCACTTCACGATTCGCTCAACACCGCCATGCACTGGGTGCCGCTCCACGACCCGGCAGATGCGTGGCCGGGCTGGGAAGACCAGAATCCGTTCCGCCGGCTGCGCATCTTCGCCGACGCCTACGGCTGGAGCGAGGATGAACGACGCCGGGTTCCCGGCGCCGGGATCGACGCCGCGGCGCTCAGCTATGAGCGGATGCGGCACAACGCCGCGGCCCTGGGCGGCGGCTGGGCGCGGATGTGGCAGGACGGCGTGGGCGGCCAGATCAACCGCCGGCGCGCTTGGCTTGAGGCCAACGCGAAGCCCCTGGTGGCTGCACTGACAACCTGACCAGGCGCGGCTCCGGCGCCACAGGGCAGACCTAGGCTCCGTACCCGCTGTTGCGCGCGGTGCCGATGACCAGTCCGAAAATGACCAGGACCAGGATGGTCACGGCGATGCCCACGTAACCCATCACCAGGCCGGCGATCGCCATGCCCCGGCCGGCCGGTTCGCGCCGCAGGGCCAGGTGCCCCAGAATCACGGCGGCCAGCTGCGGGAGCAGGAAGAATCCGAATCCCACCAGCGCGGCGATGCCGCAACACATGCTGGCGATGCTCAGACTCTTGGGCGACGGCGGCGGGCCGTAGTACGCGGGCTGGCCGTAGGCGTTGGGGCTGCCCGGCTGGGCATACGGCGACGGCTGGCCATACGGGGCGGACGGCTGGCTGTAGATCGGGGGGTACGGGCTTGAGTACTGGCCGCGGTCAGGTGCCGCCTGGCCGGTGTAGGGCTGTTGTCCGGTGTATGGCTGCTGTCCGACGTGGGGCTGCTCCCCCGTGTCGGGCTGCTGGCCTGTGTGAGGCTGCTGGCCCGGGTAGGGCTGCTGCGGGGATTCGGGTTGCGCGAACTGCTGCGTCGCCGACGGTCCCTGGTCCTGGCCGGCGGGTGGTGTCTGCCCCGGCGGAACGTCGGGTTGCTGGTCCGGGAGGCGCAGGGTCGGCTGGTAGCCCTCCGGGGTCTCGTCTTTGCCTTGTTTTGGCTGTTCAGTCATGGCTTGTCCCCTCAAGAAGTCCCTGGATCCAGAGTACCGCCGCACGGTTGGCTTGGGACCGGGCCTATTGGCGGGTTTTCTTTCGTCACAGGAGCGGGTTTGGCGCGAAACCGTGTTGCACCCCGCCCTCGTCTGGCATGCTGGTGCCATGGCTAGCCGCGCGGGCACAGTTGCCCAACCCCAAGACCTTGTTGACCTCACTGCGCTTTTGGATGCGTACTACGACGTTTCGCCGGACCTCTCGGACCCGGGCCAGCGGGTGGCCTTCGGCACCTCCGGGCATCGTGGATCGAGCCTGAAGGCGTCCTTTAACGAACCCCACATCCTCGCCATCACGCAGGCGATCGTGGAATACCGGGCAGGCCAGGGCATCACCGGCCCCCTCTACATGGCCAAGGACACCCATGGCCTGAGCGAGCCCGCACAAAACTCCGCCCTTGAGGTGCTGGCCGCCAACGGCGTGCACGTCCTCATCGACGCCCGCCACGGCTACACGCCCACCCCTGCCCTGAGCCACGCCATCCTGACGCACAACCGCAATGCCGCCCCTGGCGCGCCGCAGGCCGACGGCATCGTGGTGACCCCCAGCCACAACCCCCCGGGCGACGGCGGATTCAAGTACAACCCTCCGCACGGCGGACCCGCGGACACCGACGCCACCGGCTGGATCGCCAACCGCGCCAACGAGCTGCTTGAAAACGGCCTGCGCGGCGTCAAGCGGATTCCGGTGGCCGAGGCCCTGGCCGCCGGGACCACCGGCAAGTTCGACTTCCTGAGCAGCTACGTCGACGACCTCCCCTCGGTACTGGATCTCAACGCGATCCGCGAGGCGGGCGTCCGGATCGGCGCCGACCCGATGGGCGGAGCGTCGGTGGACTACTGGGGCGAGATCGGTGAGCGCCACCACCTGAACCTCACCGTGGTCAACCCCACCGTCGACCCGCAGTGGGCTTTCATGACGCTGGACTGGGACGAGAAGATCCGGATGGATTGCTCCTCGCCGTCGGCGATGGCGTCCCTGATCAACCGCATGTCCGACGGCGCCAAGTTCGACGTCGCCACCGGCAACGACGCCGACGCCGACCGCCACGGGATCGTCACCCCCGACGGCGGGCTGATGAACCCGAACCACTACCTCGCCGTCGCCATCGATTATCTGTACCGGCACCGGACCGGCTGGAACCCGCAGTCCGTGATCGGCAAGACCCTGGTTTCCTCATCCATCATCGACCGCGTGGCCGAGAGCCTGGGCCGCAAACTTGTCGAAGTGCCCGTGGGCTTCAAGTGGTTCGTCCCCGGGCTGCTGTCCGGAGAGGGCGCCTTCGGCGGCGAGGAATCCGCCGGCGCCTCCTTTAACAAGATGGACGGGAGCGTCTGGACCACCGACAAGGATGGCATCCTGCTGGCCCTGCTGGCCTCGGAGATCACGGCGGTGACGGGCAAATCACCGTCGCAGCTGTACAAGGGCCTCACCGACCAGTTCGGCGACCCCGTCTACGCCCGGATCGACGCGGCCGCCACCCGGGAGCAGAAGGCGGCGCTGGGCAAGCTCTCGCCGTCGGACGTTACCGCGACCGAACTGGCCGGCGAAACGATCACGGCCAAACTGACCGAGGCGCCGGGCAACGGGGCCGCGATTGGCGGCCTCAAGGTCGTTACCGAAAACGCCTGGTTCGCAGCCCGGCCCTCCGGCACGGAAGATGTCTACAAGATCTACGCCGAGTCCTTCAAGGGTGCCGAGCACCTCAAGCAGGTCCAGGCCGAGGCGAAGGCGCTGGTGGACGGGGTTATCTCGTAGTTCAGCCGCCGGTGGCCAACTCGGCGCGGTCCCTGCCAAGCGTCTTTGCCTGGTAGAGGGCCGCGTCGGCCGAGATCACTGCGGCGTCGAGGCTGCCCGCTCCGGCGCCGGTGGACGCGATGCCGTAGCTCACGGTGGGCAGCCGGGGAATCACTGCGGACCCGGATTGATGGAGCCGGACGCTGATGTCGGCAGCGATTTCCCGTGCCCGGTCCGGCGTGACGCCAGGCAGCAGGAGGATGAATTCCTCACCGCCGTAACGGCCCACGAGGTCGGTGGAGCGGACGGTGCCGGAGCAGGCCCTGGCAAAGGCCTGCAGCGCGGAGTCCCCTGCCGAGTGGCCGAACTGATCGTTGATGGCCTTGAAGTGGTCCAGGTCCGCGAGGATGATCGATGCCGTGGTGCCGGTCCGGCGCAAACGGCGCAGTTCGTTTTCCGCGAGGTCCAGGAACGCTGAACGGTTGAGCAGGCCCGTGAGGCCGTCCACGGTGGCCCGTGCCCGGAGGTCCTGGGTCTGCTGTTCGTAGCTCAGCTCGGCCATGGTGAAGGAAGCAACCACGAGCGTGATCGTCGAGAAGACCGTCATCGGGACGGAGCCGAACACCGACGTGAAGACGGCACCATCCGGTCCGTTCGCCAGGAAAGCGACAAGGCGGCCCAGGTAGAACACGGCCAGGATGCCGGCGCCCACGGCGAGGGGACGGTGGACGCGCGAGTAGTCGCGCTCGAGCAGGAACAGCTCCCGGGATGCCAGGCCGATCAACACGGCCATGAATCCCAGGTACACCGGGCCTCCCGCCCAGACGTTGGTGGCCGGGTGGCCGAGGAAGGAAGCGACGGCGGTCGCGGCAGGACCGGCCGCGAGCTGCCAAGGCCGGAGTGAGGGGGCGCGGAGGGATCGACCGCCGGCCCAGATGCTGGCGGCACCGGCGACCAGCAGGACGTTGCCGGCAGGGATGGCCCACCCCTGCTGCGTCGTACCCTCCAGCAGGTACGCGCCGTTGCCGACCAGGAACAGCAGGAGCGCCATGCACCACCAGCCGCTGTAGTGCGACCGGGTGCGCCGGAATGTAATGAAGTAGAAAAGCATGAGCAGTGTGAGGTCGACAAGCGCCAAGGCAACCCGCAGTGTCGCGGCGTCAAGCATCATTTAGTGGTCCCCCCGGTCCGCTGTGACTTGCCCTAAATACTCACTTCGTCTTCGAATTACCGTCGAATAGCTGCCGAAGTTGACCCAAGTATGGCACCCGGTCCGCAGGAATCCAGCGCCGGCGTCGCGGATATGACGTCGTGCCCTCCCCAGACGCCGTTCTGGCGCCTACGCCTGGCCGACAGTCCACAACTTCAGGATCCGGCGCGTGGCGTGCCCGCCGTCGGGCGCCATGTCCACGAGCGCTATTCGGTCAAGCGCGAACGTGTCGCCCTGCCGGAGCCGTTTGTCGCCGTGGTGCGAGACGTGCGGCCGGTACCCCTCCAGGGTGAAGGCAGGCGTGGAGATCCGGCCGGGCAGCTGATCCACGATCCGGACCAGCTCGTTGTGGAGGACCTGCAGCTCATCGCTGGGTTCAATCAGGTTGACCGGGATTGACCCTGCGCGCCCGAACCCGGCTTCGCCGCCCACGCTGATCCGGCAGCCCAGGGCAGCGGCCACCGGGTCCGCCATGAGGGCGGCGATGTGGCCGGCGAGCGGATCGCCCGCGGCTGGCGGCGTGCCCGGCGCGGGTTCCGCGCGGGTTTCCTGGCCGGGTTCGACGACGTCGGACTTCAGGACGCCGGCCTTGACCACGTCGAATTTGACCAGGGTGAGGTGCAGCGGCCAGTCATCCCGGGGAAACTCGAGCCCCTCGGCTACCGGTTCCACGAAGGCCACCGCGATCAGGTTCCGCATGGGAAAAGTGTGCCACGCCGCGGCGCCTCCGGGGCCGGGCGGGCGCCTCAAACTCACAGTGCCGGCGGCGACGGCGCGGACTAAAATGGGAAGTGGCCCTGGATGTGGGCCTTGCGCTGAACCGCAGAATCGCATCCCGAGTGCCTCCGGCCTGTCCCCCATGGTGCCGGAGGCACCTCCGCGGGAGGACAGTGCCGGAGGCACCTCCGCGGGAGGACAGTGCCGGAGGCACCTCCGCGGGAGGACAGTGCCGGAGAACGGCGCGGGGGGCTGTTAGACGGTGCGGACGACGTCCTCGTAGGCGAATTTCGGCTTGGCTTCGCCCCAGGCGTCTGCCCCGGGCTGGCCGATGTTGACCACCAGGAAGCTCTTCTGGTTCCCGTCGGGGAAGAACGCGGCGTCGATCTTGGCGAAGTCGGCACCGGTCATGGGACCTGCCGCGAGGCCCAGGGTGCGGACCGCGAGGATGAAGTAGCCGGCCTGCAGGTGGGCGTTGTTGTTGCCCGTGGCCGCTGCGAGTTCCGGCGCGGCGTCATACATGGCCTTGGGGGCGTTGTAGCCGGGAAGGAACGCGTCCCACTGGTCCTGCCAGGCGGTGTCGTAGCTCAGGACCGCGACGAGCGGCGCTGATGCCGTCTTGGCGCGGTTTCCGGCGGCCAGCGCATCTACAAGCGTGGCGCGGGCTTCGTCGGAGCGCACGTACGTAACGCGCAGGGGCTGGGAGTTGAACGCCGTGGGGCCGAACTTCGTCAGTTCGTAAATCGCGCGGGCCTGCTCGTCGGTGACGTCGCCGGTGAAGGCGTTCGCCGTGCGGGCTTCGGCAAAGATGGCGTCGACGGCGGCTGCCTCGATTACTGCTTCATCGTGGGCGAGTGTCATGGGCATCCCTTTCGCTGGGCCGGCGCACTTGGGCGGCCGGCGTCTCCTGCTATCAATAGTTGCAACTTCAACGGACGACGCCTGCTTCCCGCTACGCCCTGTGACCTCGGGCACATCGGCCCCGCACGCAGCACGCCGGCCCGACGGGCCGGCCGGGAAATGCTGCGCGGTAAAGTTGCTCGGGAAGATTCCTTCCCGCCCGCCCCACATTCTCTGAAAGGCTCCCGGCATGAGCATGCTCGGCACCAAATGGAAGCTCCACGGCAACGGCAAGTCCGTCCGCCCCGGTGAGGTCGTCAGGCCGGATGAGCGGCTCACCTGGCCCCTGACGGTGGGGATCGGGATGCAGCATGTTGTGGCCATGTTCGGTGCCACCTTCCTGGTCCCGATCATCACGGGCATGCCGCCAGCCACCACCCTGTTCTTCTCCGGCATTGGCACGCTCCTGTTCCTGGTCATCACGCAGGGACGGGTGCCCAGCTACCTCGGTTCCAGCTTCGCGTTCATCGCGCCGATCATGGCTTCCCAGCAGCAGTTCGGCGTCCCCGGGGCACTCGGCGGCGTGGTCCTGGCAGGCGCGACCCTCGCCGTCGTCGGCGCCGTGGTGCAGAAGTTCGGCGCCGGCTGGATCAACCGGGTCATGCCGCCGATCGTGACCGGCGCGATCGTGGCGCTGATCGGCCTGAACCTGGCACCCGCGGCGAAGGCCAACTTCGACCAGGCCCCCGTGACCGCCTTCATCACCCTGGCCGTCATCATCGTGGTCAGCGTGCTGTTCCGCGGCATGCTGGGCCGGCTGAGCATCCTGGTGGGTGTCCTGGTGGGCTACCTTGTTGCGATGATCCGGGGCGAGGTGGACTTCTCCAAGGTGGACAGTGCTGGGTGGGTGGGCCTGCCGCATTTCCAGACCCCCGAATTCCACCTCGGCGTCGTGGGCCTCTTCGTGCCGGTCGTTCTGGTGCTGGTGGCAGAGAACATCGGCCACGTGAAATCCGTGTCCGCCATGACGGGGCAGAACCTCGACGGCGTCTCCGGCCGCGCGCTGCTGGCCGACGGCGCCGCCACCGTACTTGCCGGTCTCGGCGGCGGGTCCGGGACGACCACCTACGCCGAGAACATCGGCGTCATGGCCGCCACCAAGGTGTATTCGACGGCGGCGTACTGGGTGGCCGGCGGCTTCGCAGTGATCCTGAGCTTCTCGCCGAAGTTTGGCGAGCTTATCGCCACGGTCCCCGCCGGCGTCCTGGGCGGTGCGGCCACGATGCTGTACGGCATGATCGGCGTGCTGGGCGTGAAAATCTGGGTCCAGAACAAGGTGAACTTCTCCAACTCGATCAACCTGACCACGGCCGCCGTCGCCCTTATTGTCGGGATTGCCGACTACACCTGGACCATCGGCGACTTGAAGTTCACCGGGATTGCGCTCGGCTCGGCCGCGGCCCTGGTGATCTACCACGGCATGAAGGCGATCGCGAGGGTGCGCGGCACGGTGGCCGAACCGGAAACCGAAGATCCCGCGCCGGCCGCAGCTTCGACGGCCGCGGTCAAGGCAGCCGTCAAGCGCTCCCCCAAGAAGCGCCGCTAAAGAACGCCGCCCGGAAGCGCGCGGCGGGCGGGCAACCCCGCCGACGAGAAAGGCCGGACTCCACCCACGGGCAGGAGTCCGGCCTTTTCGCTGTCACGGCCGGCAGCGCCGGCAGTGGCGGGGCGCGACGGCCCTGGGACTAGCCGGCGTCGAAGGCGTCCTTGTCATCGTCGCGGTCCTTCGGCGACTTGTTCTCCGGCAGGTCCGTCCCGGAGCCGTCCGGCAGCCCCGCCGCGTCCTGTCCGGACTCAGAGGAGAAGGGCCGCCCGGCGTCGGGCTCTTCCGTGTTGGCCCCGTCCATCTCCGCTTCCGACGACGGCACTGCCGCCTCGGAATTCTCCGAGGCGTCCGGGTCGAAGCCGGGGGTTGCGCTGGCGTTTTCTGAACTCATTTGTTCCTCCGCTCCTCCGAAGCGACCTGCTCCGGGTTCTCCTGCACTGTCTTGATCTTCTGCACCGAACTGGCTCAGGTCCGGCGCGCCGGCCGGATACGTCTCGCCGTCGGGGCTGTCCTGGTTCAGCCCGGCGGCGTCGAAGGCCTCCTCCTCGCGGGGCTGGGCGAATTTCTTCCCATCGCCGCCCATCTCCTGCTCGGCGGTCGGTGTGCCGTAGCCGCCCGCTTCCTCGGTGACGGTCTTGGGATACTGCTGGTTTTCAGTCATGTCATTCCTCCTGGTACTGGAAACTGGTGCTGGAAATGGGACTAGCTGGCAGTGGACGGGTCCGGAGCGGGTTCAGAGGCCTTTGCCTCCGGTGACCGGAAGCACGGCTCCGGAAATGTAGGAACCGTGGTCGGAGGCGAGAAGGACATAGGCGGCCGCGAGCTCCGCCGGCTGCCCCGCCCGCTGCAGGGGCGTGTCCTGGCCGAAGGACGGGAGCTTGTCGGGCCATTCGGTGGCCGGAATCAGCGGCGTCCAGATGGGACCCGGGGCCACGGCGTTGACCCTGATGCCCTTGGGTCCGAGCTCCTGGGCCAGGGCTTTGGTGAAGGCCACCTGGGCCGCCTTGGTCATGGCGTAGTCAATGAGTTCCGGGGACGGGTTGAAGGCCTGGATTGACGCAGTGGTGATGATCGACGCACCCGCTTCCAGATGCGGGACCGCGGCACGGGCCGTCCAGAGCAGGGAGTACAGATTGGTTTTGAAAACTCGGTCAAACTCTTCGGTGGGCAGTGATTCGAAGCTCTCGCGGTTCTTCTGGTAGGCCGCATTGAGCACCAGGACGTCGAGGCGCCCGAATTCGGCCAGCGTCGCCTTCACGATGTCCGCCGCGAAGTCCTCGCTGCGGCCGTCGCCGGGGAGCAGCAGGGCCTTGCGGCCGGCCTTTCGGATCCACTCGGCGGTGTCCTGCGCGTCGTCTTCTTCATCCGGCAGGTAGGAGATGGCGACGTCGGCCCCCTCACGTGCGAAGGCGATCGCCACCGCCCTGCCGATCCCGGAGTCGCCGCCCGTGATCAGGGCGGCCTTGCCGCTCAGGGCACCGCTGCCGCGGTAGCTTTCCTCGCCGTGGTCCGGCTTGGGCTCCATAGGCGCGGTGAGGCCGGGCTGCTTTTGGACCTGTTCCGGGAACGGGCCGGAATGGTAGCCGGCGCGCGGATCGCGGGGCTGTTCGGGCTGCTTGGGCTGGTCCTGCCGTTCGCTTGAGTCGCTCATAGTCCACCTAACAACGTGTCGGTTTCCAGGGAGGTTCATCGGTCCCGTGTGGCGGGGGTCCGCTGAATCCATCCCGGCGAAGTAATCAGTTTCTACCCTAACCACAATATCGTCAGCAAGCTTAGTACCAACTTGTTTTTGGCAACTCTCAAGCCTAGGTTGAGGGTGGGGCCGCATGTTGTGGCGGTTTCCTTGGTTTCAGGATTTTGCGGAGGAGTACCGATGACTGGCCCAGTAGTGCCGAAGAACGACGGCAGGGACGAGTCCGTTGCGGAGCGGATGGACCGCAACTGGGTCGAACTGCTGCAGGAACTGCGCGTACTGCAGACCGGCGTCCAGATTCTCGCCGGCTTCCTCCTGACGCTGCCGTTCCAGTCGCGCTTCGAGACGCTCGATGACTACCAGACCCGCCTGTATCTCGCCAACGTCGTCCTGGCTGCCCTGACCACGGCCACGATCCTGCTGCCTGTGAGCGTGCACCGCCGTCTGTTCCGGCAAGGGCTGAAGCAGGCCCTCGTGAGCAGCGCGGACATCATCGTCAGGTTTTCGTTGACCGGGGTGGGGCTGCTGAGCGTGGGCACCACCTCACTCATCTTCGATGTCACGGTAGGCCGGACGGCGGGCGTGATCGCCGGCGTCGGGCTGCTCGCCGTGCTGGTGCTGCTGCTGGTACTTGTCCCTGCCTGGATCCGTCGACGGGCCCGCAAAGAGGAGTCGCTATGACAAACGTTTCACATGAGCGCCACACCGCAGGCACGGGAACCATGGGCAAGTGGGTCAAGGAACATGGACTGCTTCTGGCCAATATCGGGCTGTTCGTCGTGTTTTTCGGCGGCATGGTCCTGAGCGGGGCAAGCACCTACAGCGACGAGCAGCTTGCCCACGGCGAACCTGCCGTGACCGTCCTGCAGTACCTTGGCACCGGGAACTTCCTCGAGGCGACTTTCGAGAACTGGGAGTCGGAATTCCTGCAGATGGGCATGTACGTCATCCTCACCGTCTTCCTGTTCCAGAAGGGGTCCTCCGAGTCCAAGCCGATGGGCCGGACCTCCCCGCAGGACGAGGACCCCCGGCAGGCAAAGCTCAAAGAGTCCACGCCGTGGCCGGTGCGGCACGGCGGCTGGGTCCTCAAGCTCTACGAACACTCGCTTTCGATCATGTTCCTCCTGCTGTTCCTGGCGTCGATCGCCCTGCACGCGGTTGGCGGCGCGGAGGACTACAACAGTGACCAGGAGGCGCACGGACAGCCCACCGTGACTGTGCTGGGCTATCTGGCGACGAGCCGATTCTGGTTCGAGTCCTTCCAGAACTGGCAGAGCGAGTTCCTCGCCGTGGCGGTCCTGGTGGGCGCCTCGGTCTACCTGCGCGAGAAGGGCTCCCCCGAGTCCAAACCCGTGGCCGAACCGCACTACGAGACCGGCGCCTAGAGGGCAGGCCGGCCGGCACGGCCGGCCATCAGGGGCTTCAGGCGCCTTCGAGGACCTGGCTGGTGACCCAGGTAAGGTACTTTGCGGCGTTTGCTACTGCGTCCTGGGGGCTGCCGGCGACGTCCAGCAGCTGCGCCGCGGCCACCACGCCGTGACGGGCAAGGTCCTCTGGGGTGACGAGGATCCGTCCGGCCACCACGACCACCGGAATGCCAAGGGCCTGGGCGGCATCGGCGAGGGCGATCGGCGCCTTGCCTGTCAGCGATTGGCTGTCCATGGAGCCTTCTCCGGTGATGACCAAATCAGCCACCGCGAGTTTCGCGTCCAGCCCGGTGAGGCCGGCCACCAGCTCGAAGCCGCCTTCCAGGGCGGCCGTGCTGAAGGCCAGGAACGACGCCGGAAACCCGCCGGCCGCTCCGGCGCCGGGCACGTTGACGTCCCGGCCGGTCCTCTGGCGCAGGACCGAGGCCCAGTTGCGCAGGCCTGCGTCGAGCAGCTCCACCGCATCGGCGTCGGCGCCTTTTTGCGGGCCGAACACGTGTGCCGCGCCGTCGCTGCCGAACAGCGGGTTTTGGACATCGACGGCGATCCTGAACTTCACCCCGGCCAGCCGCGGGTCGAGGCCGCTGATGTCCACGGACGCGACGTCGGCAAGCGACCCGCCGCCGAGGGGCACCACGTTGCCGGCGGCGTCCAACGGCTTGAGTCCGAGGGCGCGGAGGGCGCCGCTGCCGCCGTCGCTCATGGCCGAACCGCCCACGCCCAGCACAATTTCCGTGGCACCGGCGTCCAGCGCGGCGGCGATCAGCTGGCCGCAGCCATAGCTGTGGGCGCGCAGCGCGTTGGCCGGTGTGGGCTCCATGTGCGCCAGCCCTGAGGCCTGCGCCGTTTCAATCACCGCGGTGGCCCCGCCGAAAGCATCCGGCCGGATGGCCCACGCGGCACCGATCGGGGCCAGGATCGGGCCGACAACCGCGTTGAGCCGTTCCTCGTAGCCGGCCGCGACGGCCGCCTCGAGGGTCCCTTCGCCGCCGTCGGCCACCGGAAACTGGATGGCGTCGGCCTCGGGGTAGACGCGCAGGGCGCCTTCGGCAATGGCCGCGGCGGCCTCGACGGCGGTGAGGGAGCCCTTGAACTTGTCCGGGGCGATGAGGATGCGCATGGCTCTATCCTGCCAGCCCGGCGGCCCCCGATGTTGCCCCATCGCCGGTGCAGGGACAAATCCATGCCACTGGGAGTAACCTGTCTGCCACACATATTCCAGCCCGGGCCAGCCCCGGCAGAGGACAACGTTGGAAAGCAACGGATAGGGGGATCGGTGAGCCACTACGGACACGGCGTTCCGGGCGTGACCGAGTTACTGCTGGTGCGGCACGGTGAAAGCCAGGGCAACGTTGCCGCCACGCTGGCTCAGCAGGCCGGCGCGCATGTCATTGATGTCCCGGCCCGGGATGCGGATGTCGGATTGTCGGACACGGGACGGGAGCAGGCGCTGGCCCTGGGCAGGCTCCTCGCGGGCTACCCGGACGGCCGGCGCACGCCAGTCTGGTCCTCGCCCTACCTGCGCGCACGCCAGACCGCGGAACTCGCCGTCCAGACCGGCGGCTGGCAAACATCTGTCCTGATCGATGAGCGGCTGCGCGACCGTGAGCTCGGCATCCTGGACATGCTCACTTCGGCCGGGGTGGAAGCCCGCCTCCCGGAGGAGGCCGGCCGGCGGCGGTGGCTCGGCAAGTTCTACTATCGGCCCCCGGGCGGCGAGTCCTGGGCGGACGTCGTGCTGCGGCTTCGCTCGCTGCTCGCCGACCTCGACAACAGGCATCCGGGCGGGGGCGTCCTGCTGGTCTGCCACGACGCCGTGATCCTGCTCATCCGCTACATCCTGGAGGGGCTCTCGGAGGAGCAGCTGCTGGACATCGCGGCCGCGTCCACCATCCTCAACGCCTCCGTCAGCCGCTTCGTCCGGCCCGGCGGCCGGGGGGAATGGCAGCTGGAGGCGTTCAATATGGCCGACCACCTCACGAGCGAAGGTGTCCCGGTAACCCAGCACTCGGGAGACGCCGATGTCCACCCCCGCTAACTCCCGGCAGGCGAAACGCCGCCCCCAGGCCGAGGCCGTCACCCCCTCTTTGTTGCGCGCCTGGCCGCTCCCTGACGGCGGCTCCGGAAAGGATGACCGGGGCTCCGTGCTGGTGATCGGCGGTGCGCGCAAGACGCCCGGAGCGGCCTTGCTCGCCGGCGTCGCCGCCCTCCGCGCGGGCGCGGGCCGGCTGACCCTGGCCGTGGCGGAGTCCGTGGCGGTGCCGCTCGCCATCGCCCTGCCCGAAGCCGGCGTCATTGGCCTGCCGGAAACGACGGCCGGGACCCTGGTCGGCTCCGCCGCCGGGTCCCTGGCCGCCGAGCTGGAAACCGCCGACGCCGTCCTGGTGGGGCCGGGCCTGGACGACAAGGACCAGACCACGGCGCTGCTGCGCGAACTCCTCCAAGCCACCCCGGGCAGCCCGCCGTGCATTGTCCTGGATGCTTTTGCCCTGGCCAGTGTCCCGGAACTCGAAGCCGAACTGGCGCCGTGGGCCGGCCGGCTGATCCTGACCCCGAACATCCCGGAGGCGGGCATCCTGCTCGGGCGGGAGGTCGAGGACCTGCACCGCCAGCTCCCTGAGGTGGCCGACAAATACCGGGCCGTAGTCACGTGTCAGGGGGCCATCGCAGAACCCCGCAGCAGCAGGGCTGCCGCGTCCGGGGCCGGCCTCTGGGAAATCACCACAGGGCACAGCGGGCTGGGCACCTCGGGCAGCGGGGATGTCCTCTCCGGCGCCATCACCGGCCTCCGCGCCAGGGGAACGGGCAATGCGCAGGCCGCCTGCTGGGGAACGCATCTGCATGCTGCGGCCGGAGACCGCCTTGCCAGCCGGCTGGGCGGGCTGGGCTATCTCGCCCGGGAGCTAACCGACGAATTGCCGCCACTCATGATGGAACTTTCCGCCTGAGCGGAGCGATCCTTCAGGACCAGGTCCCGCGCTCCTGGAGGACCGACTTGAGCAGGTCCGCGCGGTCCGTGACAATCCCGTCGACGCCGAGGTCAAGCAGCCGGTGCATTTCCGCGGGCTCGTTGATTGTCCACACGTGGACCTGCAGTCCGTGCCGGTGTGCCCGGCGGATGAAGCCCGGCGTCACCACCGGCACGGCACCGTAGCGGACGGGGACCTGCAGGGCGTGGACTCCGCGCAGTTCCCGGCGCACCACGGCGGACATCAGCTGCGTCGGCAGCACGGGGCCCAGCAGGACGAACACGGCGTTGGACACGATACCGGCCGAGCTCGCGGCCGGACGGCTCAGCTGCTTCAGCACTGCCCGGCGCCGCCGGTCCGAGAAACTGGCCACCAGCACGCGGTCGTGCAATCCGTGGCGTTCAATCGCCGAGGCCAGGGTGCCCACGGAGTTCCAGTCCTTGACGTCGATATTGAGCCGGACGTCCGGGAAGGCAGCGATCAACTCATCGAACCGCGGGATCGGTTCGGTCCCGCCGATCCTGGCCCGGGCCACGGTTGAGGCCGGAAGGTCCGCGATTTGGCCCCGGCCCTCCGTGATCCGGTCCAGGGTCTTGTCGTGGAAGAGCACCAACACGCCGTCGGCCGTGGTGTGCACGTCCGTCTCCAGATGCCGGAACCCGAGGTCGACCGCAGCTCGGAACGCGGCCATCGAGTTCTCCAGCCCGTCCAGCGAAAAGCCCCGGTGGGCCAGCGCCAGCGGCGCCCGGGAACCGCCCGGGGCCGGGGTGGCGGCGCCCTCCGGGCCGCCGTCGCGATCCCCGCGAGGGGCAAAGTAGGGGTGCAGGTCAGTCACTCCTGAAGCGTACCTTGGTCTGACGGGACCGGGGCTTGCGGGCCGGTACTGGCGGCCCGGGCCCATCGGGGCCAGGTCAGCGGGGCCGGGTCAGCGGCCTCAGCGGGACGGGGTGTCAGCAGCCTGCCGGCGGATTTCGACGCCGTCGCTGCAGTGCAGCAGCGTGCGGCCGCGGCCGCCGTCGAGGTCGACCCAGACCACGCTGTGGTCCGCCGTCACGGCGTCCACAAGCCCACCGGTCTCAACGCCCGGGGCGAGCCGGACGCTGACGCGGTCGCCCTGGCGCAGCTGCCGCCAGTGCCGGTCCGGTTCCACCGGGTGCAGGGGTTGTTCGTCCGTGTTGTTGATGCGGTGCCTGGCCATGATGTCCCCACTCTCGGTCAAACGTTTCGTCGCGAGCTTTCAGCCTAGGAGGCCAAGGTGAACGCCAGTTGACCGTCCGCTGGGAATCCGGTGTCCGCCGTGAACCGTGCGATCGGTGCGGGGACCGGGCCGGGTGCGGGGACGTGAGGCCGGCGCCGGCTGCTGGGACGAGGAGACCGGGTCCTGGGTCGGGGTTTTAGGGCAGCCGGACGCCGAGTTCGGCGAGCTTGGACTCGAGGATCTGGGCGACGCCGTCGTCGTCGAAGTGCGGGGCCTGCCGCCCGGCGGCCCGGATCGCTTCCGGGTGGCCGCTGGCCATCGCGTAGCCGTGCCCGGCCCAGCGAAGCATCTCGATGTCGTTGGGCATGTCCCCGAATGCCACCACGTCCGCGGCGCCGATGCCGAGGGACGACGCATATTCAGCCAGGGCCACGGCCTTGTTCACGCCTGGCAGGGACAGCTCGAGGAGGGCCATCTTCGGCGCCGAGTGCGTCGCGGCGGCCAGATGGGCGACGGCGGGCGTCACCTCGGCCAGGAACTCGTCGGCGGTGCCTTCGCGGACAATGGCCAGGAACTTCGCCACGGCGTCCGCCTCGGTGAGGGTGGTGTGAAGCGGGGCCGGGGTGAAATCCGCGAGCAGTTCGCTCGAGCCGTTTTCGATAAAGCCCGGTTCCAGATGGAAGCCGGTCAGGGTTTCGGCGGCAAACAGCGCGGAGGGACGCAGCCGCTTGATGATGCGGCGGACCTCGAACACGGCGTCGAGGTCCAGTGTCCGCGCCGAGAGCAGGCGGTCCGCCTCGAGGTCCCACACGACGGCGCCGTTGGAGCAGATGACCGTTCCGGTATGCCCCAGCTGGTCCTGCAGGGGGTGGAGCCAGCGCGGCGGCCGCCCGGTGACAAACACCAGTTCCAGCCCGGCGTCGCGGCAGGCGTGGAACGCGCGGACGGTCCGGTCGCTGATTTTGCCGTCATGGCCGAGGATCGTTCCGTCAATGTCACTTGCTACCAGCCGCATAGTGCCAGTCTACGTGCGCCGGGGCGGCAGGCCCTCGCGGCCGGGTTCGCCGAGTTCGCCGGACGGCGTCGGGTTCGCCGGACAATCACGGCGAATTGGGCAGGTTCCGGCGAAATCGGCGTCATGGGCGGAGCGCGGCGGCAGGCGGGCGGCGGGGGGCTCAGTGACGTTCGAAGATGCCGGTCAGCGTGCCCCGGCCCAGGGTGTGCTGCGACAGCTTCGCTTCCAGGCTGCCAGGGGCGGTGTGCTCGTTGAGTCCGGACGGTGCGATGTCGAGCGCGTGGACGGTGATGACGTACCGGTGCGGCCCGTGTCCGGGAGGCGGTGCGGCGCCCAGGTAGCCGTGGAACCCGGCGTCGTTCTTCAACTGGATGGCGCCCGCGGGAAGGAGCCTGCCGCCCTCGGCGCCCGCTCCTGCCGGCAACGAGGTGACGTCGGCGGGGACGTCCAGCACGGCCCAGTGCCAGAAGCCGCCGCGCCCCGGGGCGTCGGGGTCGAACATCGTCACCGCGTAGCCCTTGGTGCCGGCCGGGGCGCCGCTCCAGCTCAGCTGCGGGGATTCGTCCTGGCCGCCGGCGCGCATTTTGCCGCTGCGCTGGGCGGCCGGGAGCGTCTGGCCCTCCGCGAAGGATTCACTGCGGACGGGGAACACCGGAACATCGTGGCGTGTCATGGCTGCCTTTCACTCACTGCAGGGGCTGGGCCCCCATTTCCATCCGTGCCAGTTCCGCGCGCGTGGGCGGGTTCGCGCCGGCGCGGGACACGGTGACCGCCGCTGCCCGGGAGGCATGGGCGAGGACATCGCGGAGGCTTTCGGCGGAGAGTTCGCGCAGGCCCTTGCGGTTTTGTGCCCCGTCCAGGCCCAGATCCACCACGCCGGACAGGAGCGCGGCCATGAAGGAATCCCCGGCGCCGACTGTGTCCGCGACGTTGATCTCAGGGGCGGGGAACTGCGCCTCACCGGCGGCGTTGATGGCCCAGGGCCCCTTGCTGCCGCGGGTCACCACCACCATTGCCGGCCCTTCGGAACCGCCCAGCGCCTGCCAGCGGCGGGCCGAGTCCAGCGGGTCCACGCCTGGGTAGAGCCATTCGAGGTCCTCGTCGGAGGCCTTCACAACGTCGGCGAGGCGCACGAACTTTTCGGCCTGCCCGCGGGCGTAGTCCACGTCCGGGATGATGCTGGGACGGCAATTGGGGTCGAAGCTGATGGTGGCGGACGGGTGGGCGCGCTCGACGGCGGCAAACACGTCGGCGGCGCCCGGGGCCAGCATGGTGGCGATCGAACCGGTGTGCAGCAGCGTGGTTCCCTGGAGCAGGAACGGCAGTCGCGCCGCGACGCCGGGAAGCTCCCAGGCGAGGTCGAACGTGTACGTGGCGGCGCCGGCGTCGTCGATCAGGGCGGCGGCCACACTGGTGGGCAGCTCGTCGGGTCCCAGCGGGAGCAGCACGGAGCTCGACTTCAGGTGCGCGGCGAGGGCCTCACCATACGCATCGCGGCCGTAGCGGCCGATGAACTGGACCGGATGGTCCAGCCGCGCCAGCCCCACGGCCACGTTGAGGGGGCTGCCGCCGACATGGGCCTGGACGCCGGAGGACCGCTGGACTACATCAACCAGCCCCTCGCCAATAACTGTGAGCATGACCATACTCTGCCAGAGAATGCGCTCCGGTGCCGTGTGTTGCGCCCACCTCCCGCGTCCGCCGTGCCGGCGTCACTGCCGGCGCTCCCGGGCCGCCGGCGCTCAGGCCGCGGAGGTGTCCAGCGCGATCCCAGCGGACGCGGCATGGGCAAACCTGGCGTCGATGTGGACCACGTCCCGGCCTGCCCGTTGCAGGAGGCTGGCGGCGACCCCGGCACGGTACCCGGAACCGCAGTGCACCCAAAGTTTCCCGGCGGGAATGTCCCCGAGGCGCAGCAACAGCTCGTGCAGCGGCACGTTGACCGCGCCCACCACGCGGGCGGCGGCGAATTCGTCGGCCCGGCGCACGTCCAGGACGGTGTCATCAGGCGCCCGGCCGGCGAGCATGCCGTCCCAGCCCACCCGCGGGTAGGAGGCGAGGCCGGCCTGCGGGGCGAGGGCGTGCGGCTCGGAACCGAGCGCGGCGTCGGGGGATTCGATGCCGATCCGGGAGAGGTCGCGGATGGCGTTCTCAACATCTTCCCGCGAGCCCACCAGGGTCAGCGGTTCGCGCCAAGGCAGCACCCAGCCGAGATAGGTGGTGAAACTGGAGCCGGAGGCGTACTCAAAACTGACGCTGCCCTTGAGGTGGCTGTTGGCGAACGCCACGCGCCGGCGCAGGTCCACCACCCACTGGCCGCCGTCCAGGCGCCGGGTGAGTTCGGCGGCATCGAGCGATGCCGGAACGGCCAGCTCCGCGGGGCCCGGGCCCCGGACATTGGCCGGGCTCATGTGGGCGTAGTAGGAGGGGTGGTCCGTGAGGTTGGCGATGAGCTGGCGGACGAAGTGGTCCTCATCGGGGTCCGTTAGGGCGTGGTTCGCGGCAAGCTGCTCGCCGATGGTGGAGGACCGGGCACCGCTGGCGGGTCCGGAGGAGCAGAACGAGCCGAATCCATGGGTCGGAAACAGTGCCGCGTCAGGGCCGGCCTCGGCGGCGAGGCGACGGACCGAGGCGTACTGGTCGTGGGTCAAGCCAACCGTGTCCGCCTCGGCGACAAGGTCCGTGCGGCCCACCGAGCCATACAGGAGGCTGCCGCCCGAGAAGACGGCCTGCTTCCCGCCGTCGTCCACGATGAACGACAGGTGGGTATGCGTGTGGCCCGGCGTGGCGACCGCCTTGACCGTAAGCGAGCCCACGCGGACCGTTTGGCCGTCCGTGATGGGAGTGCGCTCGAACCCGACGGCGTCGGCGGCGTTGACGAGATAGCTGGCGCCGTGGGCGCGGGCCAGGATCAGCCCGCCGGTGATGTAGTCATTGTGCATGTGCGTTTCGGCCACGTGCGTGATGGCTACTCCGGCGTCACGGGCGGCCGCCTCGATGCGGTCCGTGTCGCGCTGCGGGTCGATCGCCAGCGCCACCGAGCCGTCGTGGACCAGGTAGCTGCGGTCCCCGAGCTGCGGGGTCTCGATGACGATGACTTCCATGGTCCCTCCGGTGCGGTCAGCCCCTTGAAGGTCAGCCCCGGTTGACGGGGTGTCCTTCGTCCTGCCACTTCATGATCCCGCCGGTGACGTTGACGGCGTCGTATCCCTGGTCCTCCAGGTAGGTGGCGGCCTGGGCACTGCGGCTCCCGGCGGCGCACATGACGTAGACGGTGCCGCTGGCCGGGACCTCGGCGAGGGACTGGACGAACCGCGAGAGCGGGATGCTCCGGGCGCCGGGAACGCGGACGGCGACGTATTCGTCTTCCTCGCGGACATCGACGATTTCGGTGGCATCGCCCAGGGCGGCCAGGTCCTTGACGGAAATGCTCTTCATGCCTGTTCCTTTCGCGGGCGCCGGACGGCCCGGCGCGCGTATTCCAGCTCAATCATGATACCCCTTGGGGTATCATTGACCCTCCGGACGGCCCCTCCCGCCACACCCCCAAATATAGCCCGTCGGCCTGGCCCGCCAACCTAGCCTGCGGGGCGGTCCTGCTGGTAGACGTCCGGGATGCCGTCCTGGTCCGAGTCGACCTGTTCCGCCTCCTCCGCACGCCGGTACTGGTGGTTGCGTGTGCGGAGCACCGTGGTGGCGAGGAGCGCGGCGAGCAGTGAGGCCGCGAGGATCCCTACCTTCGCGTGGTCTTCATGCGCAGTGCCCTGGCCGAAGCTCAACTCGGCAAGCAGCAGCGAGACCGTGAAACCGATGCCCGCGAGGATGGCGAGGCCGAAGACGTCGATCCACTTGAAGGACGCGTCCAGGCGGGCCCGCGTGACTTTGGTGATGAGCCATGTGGTGCCGAGGATCCCCGCCGGCTTTCCGGCAACCAGCGCCACGATGATGCCCACCGCCACGGGGTCCGTCAGGGCCGCACCGAGGCCCTGCCAGCCGCCAATGGCCACCCCGGCGGAAAAGAACGCGAACACCGGGACCGCGATCCCGGCCGAGATGGGGCGGAACCGGTGTTCGAAAATCTCCGCCAGCCCCGGGCCGGCATCAGGGCCGCCGCTGGCCTTCGAACGTTTGACCGGAACGGCAAATCCGAGCAGGACCCCGGCCACGGTGGCGTGGATGCCTGATGCGTGCACGAGGGCCCACGTCGCGAAGCCGAGCGGCAGCAGGATCACCCAGGCTGCGGCTGCGTGCGTGCCGAAGAACCGCCGGTATTTGTGCGCCAGGAACGTGTAGAGGCCCAGCGGGAGCAGGGCCAGCAGGAACGGCTCGGGGTGGAGATCGCTGGTGTAGAAGATCGCGATGATGGCGATGGCCAGGAGGTCGTCGACGACGGCGAGGGTCAGCAGGAAGATCCGCAGCGCACTGGGCAGGTGGGAACCGATGAGCGCCAGCACCGCGACGGCGAAGGCGATGTCGGTGGCGGTGGGAATGGCCCAGCCGTGCAGCGTTTCGGGACCGGAGAGGTTGATGGCCGCGTAGATGAGCGCCGGAACGGCCACACCGCCAACGGCGGCGGCCACCGGAACCACGGATTTGCTCGGCTCGCGCAGGTCTCCGGCGACAAACTCGCGCTTGAGTTCGAGCCCCACCAGGAAGAAGAAGATGGCCAGCAGGCCGTCGGCGGCCCAAGCGCCCAGGCTCAGGTCCAGATGCCAGGGCGCGTAGCCGATGGTGAAGTCGCGCAGTGCGAAGTAACTCTCCGAGGCCGGGGAGTTGGCCCAGATAAGGGCCACCATCGCCGCGGCGACCAGCAGGGCGCCGCCCACGGTTTCCTTACGGAGGATCTCGCCGATCCGCAAGGCCTCGGCATAGCTGCCCCGGCCGAAAATGGTGAGGCGCGGCGGCGAAGGAGGAGGCGGTGTGGGTGAAGAGGGTGTTGGCGAAGGGGGCAGGGCGCTCATGGGATCCTCAAAATGGGTCGGCGAAACTATGCCGACCAGACTTCCCGGCGCACCTGCGCTCCAGTCTATGCGCTTTCGCCGGCCAGGGGATGCCGTCAGGGACACCGGAAACCCCATCCCGGCCGCCGGGCGGGCCGGCCTGGCGGCGGGCATGCCGGCCTGGCGGCGTCCGGGCGTCAGACCAGCAGCTGCTGCACGAGTTCACGGCATTTCCGGTACGCGGGTGCCTTTGGATCGATGAGCGCAAAGTGGTCGCCCGGGACCTTGAGCAGCTGGACCGGCGCACCGGCGGCCTTGGCTGCGCCGGCGTAGGTCTCGGACTGGCTTACCGGCACGGTATCGTCCTCCGTGCCGTGAACGGCATATACGGGCACGCCCAGCGGCACCGCACTCATGGGGTCCGCAAATTTATGCCGTTTGGGATATTTCTCCGACGAGCCGCCCAGGAAGTTGCTCACGGCGCCGTTGCTGAGGTTAAGCCGCTCGGCGGCCGCGAGGTTAAGTACCCCCGACTGGCTGACGACGCCGGTGAGCTGCACCGCGCCGTCGTCGTCGCCCCGACGCGTCAGCTGGCGGTCCGCGTCCGGGGCACCAAGCCCCGCGAGCCGGCGGCGTCCCGCCGCCCAGACGGCGAGGTGGCCGCCAGCCGAGTGGCCCAGGGCCACCACGCGGTCCAGTCCCAGCCCGTGCTCGTCGGCCAGTTCACCGAGCTTGTCGATGCCGGCCAGGACGTCGGCGAAGGTGTTGGGCCAGCCTCCGCCGTTGCCGGCCCGCCGGTACTCCAGGTTCCAGGCTGCCATGCCGTGCGCGGCGAGGTCCTTGGCAAGAGGCTCCCCCAGTTCTGCGCCGTACTGCGAACGCCAGTACCCGCCATGGATCACCACCACCACACCCTTGGGCGCGGCAACCTCCGGGAGGAAGAGCTCACCCCACTGGCTGGGGTCCTCGCCATATTGGTACTTGTGCCTCTTCACAGCGTCCTCCTTGGGGCCCGGTGAACAGGCGGCGGAGACTGCCCCCAGAGTCACCGCCGCTGCGGCCGCGATCATAGTCCGCCGCCGCATTTCAGCCATGTGTTGAGCCTACCTTGGGCACCAAGCGGCCCAGCGCAGGCCGGACCCCTCCCATGCCGGACCCCTCCCATGCCTGCTCCGCTGCACTTGCCTGCGGGCGTGCCCGGCGGTGCCAGCCTGCGGGCCGGTGTCGGTGGTGCGCCGTAAGCTGGATCCATGGCGAGCAACTGGGACCGTTTGGACGTGAGCCTGCGCGATTCCGTGCAGGAGAACGTGGAGTTGTACGAGCGGGTCCGGCCTGCCCTGAAGCTGGTCACCCGGGAGGTCCTGCTCACGCTGCGGACCATGCTCAAGGACACCGAAGTCACGCCGTTGTTCGTCACCGGACGCACCAAGACCGTTGAATCCTTCCGCGAGAAGATCTCCCGCACTGAAGAACCGCTGGAGCCGGGCGGGCCACCTGTGCTGAAGTTCCCGGACCCGTTCCGGACCCTGAATGACATGGTGGGAATCCGTGTGATCACCAAGCTGCCGGCGGAAAACGCGGTGGTGGCGAATCTGATCAAGCGCCAGCGCCAGCTCTTTGACTGCCGGGGGGACCGGGAAAAGGACATCGGCTCGATCGAGTCCGGCACATACGGCTACTCCAGCCGGCACCTGATCCTGCGGACCATCCAGAACGAGGCCGTCAAGGACTACCAGCTGGCCTTCAACCCGGACGTCCCGCCGAACGGCAGCTACTTCTTCGAGTGCCAAATCCGGACCGTCTTCGCCCACGCCTGGAGCGAGATCGAGCACGACATCCGCTTCAAGGCCGAGGACCCGCGGGCGTGGACCCCGCACTTCGACCGCCAGTTCACCGCGACGGCCGCCATGCTGGAGACCGTGGAGAGCGCGTTCTCGGACCTGCACGAACGCTACGAGGAGGTCCGCGGCTACTGGGACATGGACGGGGAGGGTGCGGCGCAGCTGACGCCCAACCGGATCCGCGACGTCTGGCGGACCCTGCTTCCGCACGTGGACCGGAAGGTCGACGACGACTGGGGCTGGGCCGCGGAGCTCATGGCCGCCCACGGCCTCAACCAGACCATGCAGCTCGCCGGGCTGCTTAGCGCCAACCGGATCACCGAGGTCCGCAAGGCCTTGGACCACCGCTACTCCCCCGGCCCGGACCGGCTCCTCGATGACCTGCTGCTGTGGCAGTACGGCACCGAACACATCGAGCTCACCGCCGAGCCGGCCGACGCCGTCCCGCACCCGCGGCGCGACAGCCTCCTGCGCCGGCTCAAGCAGATCGAACGGTACCGGCTCACCCAGGGCTAGCGCGTGCCTGCCTCCGCGGGTGCCCTCTGCCACCACCGATCCTCCCCACCTTTGAACCAGCGACGCCGGGCCTCACCGGCGGTCCGCCCGACACGCCGGGTGCGGCGACCAAAGGTGGGGAATTTCAGCGCCAGCGGGGCGGATGGTCGATGGACGCGGACGGCGGGTGCGGCTACGTGTGGGCGTAGGTGAGGCAGTCGGCGTTGTCGACGCCCGGGCCCACGTGAACTTCGGGCGCCTTGCACATCAGATGGTCGTTGTGGGTGCACTCGGAACGCTGGCAGGCGCCGACGTCGGCCAGCACCTTGGGGAGCCCGCCGTGCACACCGATGTCGATGAAGGTCGCGCAGGAGGCATGGTCTGCGGCGCCGCCGACGGTAATGGCGGCGGCGTTGCAGTGGGAGTGGTCATTGAAGGAGCAATTGCTCACGCTGCAGTCGGCTACGTGCGTCGTCATTGGATTTCCTCCATGCTCCGGCCACCCGGACGGGCGGCGCCGTAAATCCACGCTAGGCCGCACCAAGGCAAACAAAAAGACCCAAACGTGTGACCTAATACCGGTCCGCCCGGTCGCGCCGCACCGTCAATTCCCCGCGCCGAGCTTGCCGGCCAGGCGTTCGCGCATCAGGGCGCTGGCCTGGTTCAGGCCCACGACGTCAACGCTCTTGCCGTGCTGCCGGTACTTCTCCGTGATGGCATCCAAAGCGGCGATCGTGGAGGTGTCCCACAGGTGGGAGTCGCGCATGTCGATGACGACGCGTTCGGGGTCCAGTGCGTACTCGAACTGGGTGTAGAGGTCATTCGCGGAGGCGAAGAACAGCTCGCCGTCCACGCGATACGTGGCCCGGCCGCCGTCGTGCCCCGTCACGGTGCGCTCGACGGTGACGAAGTGGGCCACCCGCCTGGCGAACAGGACCATCGCGACGAGTACGCCGACCCCGACGCCGGTTGCCAGGTTGTGCGTGGCAACGGTGACCGCCACCGTCACTGCCATGACGGCGGTTTCACTCTTGGGCAGGGCCTTGAGGGTGGCGGGCCGGATGCTGTGCCAGTCAAAGGTGGCGACTGATACGAAAATCATGACGGCCACGAGCGCGGCCATCGGGATGAGGGACACAATGTCTCCGAGTGCCACCACGAGGATGAGCAGGAAGACGCCGGCCAGAAGGGTGGAGATCCGGGTCCGGGCGCCGGAGGCTTTGACGTTGATCATGGTCTGGCCGATCATGGCGCAGCCGCCCATGCCGCCGAAGATGCCGGTGACAATGTTCGCGACACCCTGCCCCCAGGCCTCGCGGGTTTTGGCTGAACGCGTGTCCGTGATGTCATCCACGAGCTTCGCGGTCATGAGGGATTCGAGCAGGCCCACGAAGGCCATGGCCAGCGCGAACGGGAAGATGACCTGCAACGTTTCGAGTGTGAACGGCACGTTGGGCAGTGACAAAGAGGGCAGCGAGTCCGGCAGTGCACCCTTGTCCCCCACAGTGGGAACGACGACGGCGGCCGTCACCGTGATGAGCGTCATGGCCACAATGGCCACGAGGGGTGCGGGGACGGCTTTGGTGAGCCTGGGCAGGCCGAAGACGATCAGCAGGCCCAGCGCGGTGAGCGGGTAGACCAGCCAGGGCACGCCGACCAGCTCGGGCACCTGCGACAGAAAGATCAGGATGGCCAGGGCGTTCACAAACCCCACCATGACCGGACGGGGGATGAACCGCATCAGTTTCGCCACCCCGGAGAGGCCCAGCACGATCTGGAAAATGCCGGCCAGAATCACCGTCGCCACAAGGTAATCCAGTCCGTGGGACTTCACCAGTGGGGCGATTACCAGGGCGACGGCGCCGGTGGCCGCCGAGATCATCGCCGGCCGGCCGCCGACGAAGGCGATGGTCACTGCCATCGTGAAGGACGCGAAGAGTCCGATCCTCGGGTCCACGCCGGCGATGATCGAGAAGGCGATCGCCTCAGGAATCAGCGCCAGTGCCACCACGAGGCCGCCCAAAACCTCGGTCTTGAGCCGTCGCGGGGACGTCAAGGCGCCTCGGACCGATTGCAGTTGTGCAGGCGTGGCGGCCGGGGCCGGCGCGTCGATACTGGTGGCCATCGCTGGCTCCGTTCGTGGTCAAGGAGGCCCAACGGCCGCCAGATGTCAAAGAATGTGCACAATTCAGGGAAGGTGGGGCGCTGCGTCGCGCCGGGGTGGGGAGTTCGCCTTTTTGGGCTCACCCACGCAATGAACCCTACCCGCCGGACTCCCGCCCGCACGGCGGCCTAAAAATCTGACATATTTGTCCGACAGGTGGTCACGAAGTGGCCACCCCGTGGACGCCGATGGCACCATTCTTGGATGCTTGAGGCAACTAAAACTCCGAATACCGCCCGGGACGCGGGCACTGCCGCCGACGTCCCGGCCAATCCCGCCCTCGCCGCCGAGGCAAAGATTGCCCGCATCGCGGTGACGGTCTTCCCGGTCCTTGTGGTGGTGGCCGGGCTCGCCGGCTTCCTGCTCCCCGGTGCGTTCAAACCCCTCGCCCCCAGCGTGCCCTTCCTGCTGGGCATCATCATGTTCTGCATGGGCCTGACCCTGACGCCGCCCGATTTCGCCTCGGTGGCCAAGCGGCCCTGGGCCGTGGCCCTGGGAATCGTGGCGCACTACGTCATCATGCCGGGGGCCGGCTGGCTGATCGCCGTCGGACTCCACCTCGAGCCGGAGCTTGCGGTGGGCCTGATCCTGGTGGGCTGCGCGCCGTCGGGCACCGCCTCCAACGTGATGGCGTTCCTCGCCAAGGGCGACGTCGCCCTGTCCGTGGCCGTCGCCTCCGTGTCCACCCTGATCGCGCCGATCGTGACGCCGCTGCTGGTGCTGTTCCTGGCCGGCTCGTACCTGAACATCGACGCCGGGGGCATGGTCCAGGACATCGTCAAGACCGTCCTCCTGCCGGTCATCGCCGGCCTGCTGGCCCGCCTCTTCCTCAAGAAGCTCGTGGCCAAGGTCCTGCCCGCGCTGCCGTGGGCCTCGGCCGTCGTGATTTCCCTGATCGTCGCGATTGTGGTGGCCGGCAGCGCCAGCAAGATGGTGGCCGCGGGTGGCATCGTGTTCCTCGCCGTGGTGCTGCACAACGGCTTCGGCCTGGGCCTGGGCTACCTGGCCGGCAAGCTGGGGCGCCTGGATGACAAGGCGCGCAGGGCCCTCGCCTTCGAGGTAGGGATGCAGAATTCCGGCTTGGCCGCCACCCTCGCCACCGCGCACTTCGGCGCGCTGGCGGCGCTGCCGTCTGCGGTCTTCTCCCTGTGGCACAACGTCTCCGGCGCGATTGTGGCCGCGTGGCTGGCCCGGCGTCCCCTCCGGGAGGCCGCAACCCAGGAGGCCGCAACGCGGGACGCGGCACCGGAGGCCGCGCTGGAAGCCTAAGGGGTCCTAGCCTCGCAACTGTGCCAGCAGCCGAGTGACGGCGCGCCCGGCCAGGATCTCGGGGGTGTCCGTTCCGGCGGGGACCACCTCGTGTCCGCCCTGGACACCAGGGCTGCCGGGCCCGGCGTCGTCCGTGATGAGCACGCGGGGCGCGCCGCGGCCGGCGAGCTCTGCCATGGCACCGGAATCGTCGTCTGCCTCCGGCGCGCTGGTGTGGATCACGCCGTCGGCACCGCCGGAGAGCATGAACTGCCGCCAGTTCCCGCCCAGCAGGATGACCGACTGGTAGCCGTGCTCCGGCAGGATCCTGGCCAGCACCGTGGCGATGGCCCTGTCCCGGGGCTGCTCGAGGTCCGGTACGGCCACGGCCACCAGCTCCGTCCGGCCCCGGCGCATTCCCCGGGCGGCGCTGTTGGCCACATAGCCAAGTTCGCGGACCGCGGCGTGCACCCGGTCCTGGGTGGCCTCGCTGATCCGGGTGGTTCCGCCGGAGCGGCCGGAGAGCACATAGGAGACGGTGGTCAGGGAGACCCCGGCCGTCTGCGCGACATCGCGGATGGTGGGCTTGGATCCAGGCCGCACTGCTGACTCCCGGCTGTTTCTGCGCCGGGTCCGCGGCGGCTCGTTAATACGTTGTTTCAGGGCAGACCCCCTGTGTGAACTCTAGCCCGAAGCACCGGTTCCCGGCCCACGCCCACCAAGCAGCGCGGCGGGGTTTGCGGCGGGCAGGTCCTTGGTGAATGCCAGCGGCCCGATGGTTTCCGGGTCGGCGGAGAGATCGAACTGTGCCTCGTAACCGGTGCTCAGGTAAAGGTGTTTCGCCTCCGGCTGGCGCGGGCCGGTTGTCAGGTAGACCTTCCGGTAGCCGCGGCGGCCGGCCAGCGCCTCCAGCTCGGCCAGGACAAACCGGGCCAGTCCGCGGCGGCGGTGCGCCGAATGCGTCCAGATCCGCTTGAACTCGGCGGTCTGCGGGCCGTGCCGGCGGAACGCGCCGCCGGCCACGGATTCGCCGTTCTCGCGCACAATCAGCAGGACCCCGCCCGGCGCGGCGAATTCCTCGGCCGGGTAGCGGTTGAGTTCCTCCGCGGCGGCCCCGCGGCCAAAAAGGTTGCCGTAGCGGGTGTCGTATTCGAGCGCGAGCTCATCCAGGAGCGGACGGACCCTGGGATCGCTCATCGGCAGATTGAGGACCGTCAGCGCGGCTGTGTCCACGGGTGGGGTGTCCACGGGCGGGGTGTCCACGGGCGGGGTGTGTAGTGGGGGCGGGGTCATGACGGGTCCTTTCCGCCGGCGGCGGCCTGCGGCACCGCCCGGCCGGCGTCGGTTTGATCGTTGTTGGCCAGGCCGCTGTCGGCCGGGCCGTTGTTGGGCTTCGCCAGCAGGTTCAGGACGCGCCGGGCCAGGGCATCGTTTTCGCGGAACGGCGCGGCGTTGGTGCCGGGCCGGGCGAAGGCGCCGGCGCCCCAGCCGGAAGTACCGGGCCCGACGCCGAACAGCCGCTCGCGCCGCTCCCCCACCGGGCTGATGAGCTCGTTGTGGGCGGACACCAGGAGCCGTCCGGTCGCGTGCGTGCCGTCGGCAGTGAGGAGCTGCTGTTCGGTGCCGAGCCCGGAGGCGTGCAGCTGGCGCAGCAGCGGGTTCGCGGAGCGGGCCACCGACGGCGCCGGGAGCCGGGCCTCGATCAGGGCCGGCGCTGACACGGTGATCCCGGACTGGGCCGAGCGGGCGACGAACCGGCCCGCGCGCTCCGCGGTCTCGATCTCCAGCCCCGGGCCAATGAACTGCAGCAGCCCGGCCCGGTGGATCGCCAGCATCTCCCGCAGCCTGCGCGGCGGCGGCCCGGAATCGACGAAGCTGAAGAAGCCGTGCCACCAGCCCTGGACCTCCCGCTGCGACCGCGCGTTCAGCCGCTCGGACGGCACCAGCCGACCCAGGTCCATGTAGGACTTCAGCAAGGAAGTGAACAGGGCCAGGGTTTCCGAATGGTCCGGCCCGGTGCGCAGCTCAAGGTCGCGGCCAATGTACGTTGCCACCGCCGACTGGAAGTCTGCGTGACCCGCGTAAACGCGGCCGGCGAAGGGATGGTCCAACCGTTCGAGGTCCAGGTGGAGCCCTGCGTCCGGGACGGACCCGGCGACGAGCCGCCGGCGCTCCTGGCTGTACCAGTCCGCCGCGGCGAACCGTTCGGCGAATTCCTGCCAGCCGGTCCGGACCCGTTCCGGGTAACCGGTGAACAGCTCGCGGTAGTACGCGTAACCGGCGTCCTTGGCGATCAGGGGCCACAGCTGGGCGCGGAAGTCCACCTCGCCGGGCGCATCCAGCAGCGCCGCGACGGCGTCAGCCGTGAAGAACGCCGGCTCGCCCGCCGCGTCGCCGCGCAGGGCGGACGTGATCTTGGAGTGGTAGGGCACGCCGCGGCGGGAGCCGGCCCACAGCCGCGGCTCGGCACCGGAGGGCACGTAGCGCAGGCCGCCGCCTGGCAGCTCCTCGAACCTGCCGCCGCGGCCCTCCATGAGCAGGACCAGCAGGTCCACGAAGGCCAGGCCCATGCCGGAGACAATCACGTCCTGGCCGGCGGCGAGGGGTGAGTAGTCGACGTCGGTGGTGTAGCTGGGCGCCGCGTGAAACGCGCCGTGCCGGGCGGCAAAACCGGCCCACGCCGCAGACTCCGCATCGGGCAGCGAATCCGCGTGCCCCAGGGAGGCGATTACGACGTCGGCGGGCAGCACCGCGCCGCCGGCCAGCCGGACGCGGTAGCGTTCCGGACCCTGTTCGGCTACATGCTGCACCGGCTCGACGGCGGACGCCGTGTCCCGGTGCACGGTGACGGTGGTGTCCGGTCCGAGGGCGGCGACGGAGCGGCGGAAGAACCATTCCAGGTAGACACTCTGCAGCTGCCGGGTGGGGAAGGTGGCACCGGTGAGAGCGGTCAGCTGGCGCCGGAGTTCCGCCGGCAGCTCCGGAACATCCGCGATGGACCCGTCCAGGACCCCGGCGGCCCACTTTGCCAGGCCGGGGCCGTCGACCGCGGGTCCCTCGCATTGGACGGAGGCATCCGTGAACATCGTGACGTCCGCCGCCGCGGAGTTGAGCATCAGCCCGGGATGCTGCTCGTAACGCCAGATCCTGCCGGCACCCGGGGTGTACGGCTCCACGACGTGGATCTGCAGGGCGCCGTCGAGCAGCTCCGGCCGGTTGGCGGCGAGGCGTTCCAACAGCCCGGCCGCGCGCGGGCCGCCGCCGATGAGGACCACGGACGGGGCATTCACTGGCATGACGGTCTCCTGGCTCGGGTGCGGAGCCCTCATGCTAGGCACCCGAAATGGAGCCGGTCGAGGCGCCGGTCACGGCCGTTCACCCCGCGTCACGCGGCGTAAATCGAGGCAAGAATTCGTCGTGTGACGCCGTGCGAACCTGCGTGAACGTATGCAACCTGCCGCCTTGCCGCGCGATTTCGCACGGCCCTAGATTGGCAGCCAACTACCCCCACAGCAACTGGAAGAAGCGAGGTGGCGCATGAGTTCAACAGCAACCCCGGTGGCACAGTCCGCCCCGGAGCCGGCGTCCGCCGGCATCGAATCCGCACCTGAGACCGCGGAGGTCCGGGCCGCAGGACCCGTACCCGCCGGCGAGACCGCACCGGCCGGAACGGTCGGCTCCGGTTCGGTGGGCCGCAAGGCCGCCACCGACTACGCCGACTACCGGCTGGTCCCGGCCCGCCACCCGTGGCGCTGGGTGGGCACCGCCGTCGTCGCCGTGGGCGTGGCCGGCATTGCCTGGTCGCTGGCCACCAACCCGCGCTGGGAGTGGGGCGTGGTGGCGCAGTGGTTCACCGCGCAGTCGATCGTGAACGGCCTGCTGGAGACCCTGAAGCTGACGGCGATCTCCGGGGCGCTCGGCTTCATCCTGGGTTTCATCCTGGCGCTGATGCGGCTCTCGGCGTCGCCCCTGCTGGTCTCCGTCTCCTGGACGTTCTCCTGGATTTTCCGCTCCACGCCGCTGCTGGTGCAGATGCTGCTCTGGTACAACCTGGGCTACCTCTACGAGAAAATCAGCCTGGGGCTCCCCTTCACGGACGTGCGCTTCTTTGAGGCGCAGACCACCACCCTGATCAGCCAGTTCGCCGCGGCAGTCCTCGGCCTGACCCTGAACCAGGCCGCCTACTCCGCCGAGATCATCCGCGGCGGCATCCTGTCCGTGGACCAGGGCCAGCTCGAGGCCGCAACCGCCCTGGGCATTCCGGCCTGGCGGCGTTCCACCAGGATCGTCCTGCCCCAGGCCATGCGGGCCATCCTGCCCACCGCCTTCAACGAGGTGATCGGCCTGGTCAAGGGCACCTCAATCGTTTACGTCCTGGCCTATTCCGAGCTTTTCTACACCGTCCAGGTCATTTACAACCGCACCCAGCAGGTCCTGCCGCTGCTGCTCGTGGCCACGCTCTGGTACGTCGTCATCACCTCGGTCCTGAGCGTCTTCCAGTACTACATCGAGCGGCACTACTCCAAGGGCGCGGTCCGTACGCTGCCCCTGACGCCGCTGCAGAAGGCCCGCAAATTCCTCGCCGTCCATACGCCCGCCGCCCGGGAATCGAACCAGGAAAGGGGCACCCGATGAGCACCGCACTCCGTACGACCACCCAGACCCCGTCCGCGGCCGCTGCCACGGACGCCGTAACAACCCGCGGCCTCGTCGAGATCACGAAGGTCCGCAAGTCCTTCGGCGCCGCGGAAGTCCTCAAGGGCATCACGCTGACGGTCGAGCCCGGGGGTGTCGCCGTGATCGTCGGACCGTCCGGATCCGGCAAATCCACCCTCCTGCGCACCATCAACCACCTCGAAAAGGTCGACGCCGGGTTCATCGCGATCGACGGCACGCTGGTGGGCTACGAGGTCCGCGGGCGCCGGCTCCACGAGTTGCGCGAAAAGGAAATCCTGAAGCAGCGCACCGAGATCGGCATGGTGTTCCAGAACTTCAACCTCTTCCCGCACCTGACCGCGCTGGAAAACGTCACCGAGGCACCGATCGTCGCGCCGCGGGCCGGAAAACCCCGGCTCTCCAAGGCCGAGGCCCGCGACCGCGGGCTGGAACTGCTGGACCGCGTGGGCCTGAAGGACCGTGCCGGCGCCTACCCGCGCCAGCTGTCCGGCGGCCAGCAGCAGCGCGTCGCGATCGCCCGGGCGCTTGCCCTGGACCCGAAGATCCTGCTCTTCGACGAGCCCACGTCGGCCCTGGACCCGGAACTGGTCAACGAGGTCCTGGACGTCATCCGCGGGCTGGCCAAGTCCGGCACCACGCTGATCATCGTCACGCATGAGATGGGCTTCGCCCGCGACGTCGCCGACACGGTGGTGTTCATGGACCAGGGCCAGATCGTCGAGCAAGGCACCCCCCAGGAAATTTTCACCAACCCGCGCGAAGTTCGCACCCGGAGCTTCTTCTCCAAAGTCATCGAACCCGCTTTCAACATCTAAGGAACCCCATGGCAATCAGCTCCGCCCCCCGCACCGCCCGCGCGAGTACTGGTCCCCGGCGGACGCGTGCGGCGCTTCCCGCCGTCGTCCTTATCGGCACCCTGTCCGGCACCCTGGCCCTGAGTGGCTGCGCGGATCCCGGCGCCTCCGCGGCTGCCGGCGGGCAGCCGGCGACGACGGCGGCGCGCAACGGCGTCGTCTACAACACCTCGCCGGACCAGCAGCGGATCCGGGCGGATAAGGACGCCGCCCTGGCCGCGAAGGTCCCTGCGCTGATCGGCAAGGACGGCAAGCTGACCGTCGCGACGACGGCGGGCGCGATTCCGCTGTCCTTCCACGCCACGGACGACAAGACCCCAATCGGCGTGGAGGTGGACCTGGCCCAGCTAATCGCGGACAAGCTGGGCCTGGACCTGGACGTCCAGGTGACCTCCTGGGAGAACTGGCCGTTGAAGACCCAGTCCGGTGACTTCGAGGCCGTGTTCTCCAATGTGGGCATCAACGCCGCCCGGGTGAAGCTCTTCGACTTCTCCAGCTACCGCGCCGCGTACATGGGCTTCGAGGCCAAGAAGAGCTCCGGCTACAACATCAAGGGCTCCGACGACATCTCCGGGCTGAAGATCTCGGTGGGCTCGGGCACCAACCAGGAGAAGATCCTGATCGCCTGGAACAAGGAGCTCGAGGCCAAGGGCAAGGCACCCGCGGTGCTGCAGTACTACTCCTCCGACGCCGACACCATCCTGGCCCTGTCCTCCGGCCGCACTGACCTGAACCTCGCGCCCTACCCGTCCGTCACGTACCGGGAAAACACCCGCGACGACCTCAAGGTGGTGGGCAAGGTCAACGCCGGGTGGCCGTCCGAGACCCTGGTCGCGGCCACCACGCTCAAGGGCAACGGCCTGGCCCCGGCCATCACGGACGCCCTGAACTCCGCCATCAAGGACGGCTCCTACGCCAAGGTCCTGGACCGCTGGGGACTCTCCGAGGAAGCCCTTCCCGAGTCCACGACCGTCACTGAGGCCAACTTCGGGACAGCCCCTTCAGGGAAAGCACAGACAGGGAAAACACAGTGAGGTTCCAGGTCCTCGACATCATCCCGCACCTGAAGAACCCGGTCACCGGGGAGATCGTCTCCACCGCGGACCGGCTCAACCAGGTGGTGGAGACCGCGCGCCGGGCGGAGGAGCTCGGTTACGACAGCCTCTCCATCGGGGAACGCCACGCGGGTGAGTTCATCTCCTCCTCCCCCACCACCGTGCTCGCCGCCATCGCCGCCGTGACCACCAGGATCCGGCTGCAGAGCGGCGTGACGGTGCTGTCCGTGCTGGACCCGGTGCGGGTCGCGGAAGACTACGCCACGATCGACCAGCTCAGCCGCGGCCGGCTGGAACTGGTGATCGGCAAGGGCAATGAGGTGCTGCAGTACCCGTTGTTCGGCCTGGACCTGGCGGACCAGTGGGAGCTCCTCGCGGAGAAATATGCCCTGCTCCGCCGGCTTTGGACCGAGGAAAACGTCACGTGGTCCGGGAGGTTCCGGGCCGCGCTGACGGAGCCCACCACCACCACGCCGCGGCCGTTCGCCGGGGCGCCGCGGGTCTGGCACGGCTCCGCCACCAGCCTGGCCTCGGCGGCCCTCGCCGCGCAGTGGGGCGATCCGCTGTTCACGGCCAACGCGATCCAGCCGCGGGAAAACTACAAGGTGCTCATCGACCACTACCGCGAGGAATACGCACGCCACGGCCACGATCCCCGGCACCAGTACCTGGGCTCCGGATCGGGCGCCGGCGGGGTGTTCATCGCGGACACCACGCAGGAGGCCAAGCGGCAATTCGGCCCGGTCTACGAGGCCCTCACGACCGGCCGGA
Organism: Arthrobacter sp. P1_D12; assembly: GCF_056406175.1. Taxonomy (NCBI): domain Bacteria; kingdom Bacillati; phylum Actinomycetota; class Actinomycetes; order Micrococcales; family Micrococcaceae; genus Arthrobacter; species Arthrobacter sp. P1_D12. The sequence goes on along the minus strand of NZ_JBFUAR010000009.1, from coordinate 16,250 downwards.
ACGTTCCCGGCAACAACTCCCCCTACCGGGACATCGACCACGCCGTCGCCGACGGTCCGGCTCTGGTGGGCAGCCCGGAGCAGGTGATCGACAAGATCCTCAGCTACCACGCGCTCTACGGCCACGACCTGCAGTCCATCGCGCTGCCCACCACGCTGCCCTTCGCCCAGCAGCTGGAAATCCTGGAGCGCTTCGCCCTGGAAGTCATTCCGGCCGTCCGCGCCGCCGCGCCCACCACGCTCTGGGGCGACGGCGACCCGTACGCCGGCCGGCCGGCATTCGCCGGCACTACTGAGACCGACGCCACCCGCGTCACAGCCGACCACAACCACCACGGGAGTTCCCATGTCCACGCCCACTGACACCGACGGCCGTCCTGACCTTCGTCCCGACCGCCACCCCGACCTGGAATTCGAAGCCGCCTGGGCGGACTGGCATGCCGCGCACGAACGCCACCGCGCCAGCCCCCACGGCTTCCTCGCCGTCACCCACCTGCACTGGCTCGAGTGCTCACCCGCCCGGCTGGACGGTGCGCCGGGCACCTGGAGCGTCGAGGACGACGTCGTCCGCCTGGCTTTGGGGGCAGGCGACCGCGTCCTTCGCGACGGGCAGGAACTGAACGCGGACGGGACCGGAGCTACCGTGTTCCTCGGCCCGATTCCCGAGCGCGATGGCCTGAATCTGCGGGTCGAGGATGCCGGCGCCGGCCATACCGTGATCGAGCTCGCCAAGCGCGGCGGCCGCTATGTCGTGCGGCCGCGGCATCCCCTGAACCCGCTGCTCACCGGCTACCGCGGCACCCCCGCCTACGCCCCCAGCATCGAATATGCCATTTCAGGAATATTTGTGCCGTTCGCCGAACCGCGGCCCACCACCGTGGGCGCGGCGGTCGAAGGAATCCACCACGTCTACGAAGCCCCGGGGGAAATCCGCTTCCGGCTCCACGGCAAAGACCTGAGCCTCACCGCCTTAAACGGCCACACTCCGGGCACGCTGTCCGTGCTTTTCACGGACGCGACCTCGGGCAAGAGCACCTACGCGGCCAACCGCTCGCTCACCGTGGCCGCTCCGGGCCCCGACGGCACGGTCTGGCTCGACTTCAACCGGGCGGTGAACCTGCCGTGCGCCTACACGGACCTCGCCACGTGCCCGCTGCCGGCGGCGGAGAACCGCCTGCCGGTGCCCATCGAGGCCGGCGAACAGATCCCCTACGAACGACAGGACGCATCATGAGCACCCATCCCGCCCAGGACGGGCCCCGCGAACACGGCCTCCTCCTGCTGGAGCTCGACGGTGCCGGCAGCCACCCGGCCGCGTGGCGGGTTTCCCGCACGGCCCCGGCAGCTGTGCTGGGACCGGAACACCTCCGCGGCGCCGTGCTCGCCGCCGAGTCCGCCGGGTTCCACGCGGCGACGTTTTCCGACCCCGGCCTGCCGGCCCCCGGGCACCCGGACGCCGCGGCCCGGCTCAACGCCCTGCAGCGCGCCGCGTTCGCCGGCCCCGTGACCCGCTCCCTCGCACTGATTCCGGAAGTGGACACCGCCTACACCGAGCCCTTCCACATCTCCACCCAGCTCGCCAGCCTCGACTACGTCTCCGGCGGACGGGCCGGCTGGCTGGTAGCCGCTTCATCAAGCGCGGCCGATGCCGCCGCCGTCGGACGCGACACGGTGCGCGGGGACCGGCTCTCCCGCGAGGCCGCCGATTCGATCGAGGTCAGCCGCAGGCTCTGGGACTCCTGGGAGGACAACGCCGTGATCCGCGATGTCCCCACCGGGCGCTACCTCGACGTCGACAAGCTGCATTACATCGACGTCGAAAACGGCAGCTATTCCGTCAAGGGTCCGTCGATCATTCCGCGGCCGCCCCAGGGCCAGCTGCCCGTACTGGCCCCGGCCGGGCTCCTCACCGCGGAGGCCGTCGCGGCCGGGGCAGCCGACGCGCTCCTGGTCTCGGCCCCGACGCCCGGGCTCCTGGCCGCCGAGCTCGCGGCGACGCGCGCAGGACTCGCCGCCGGCGGCAACGGGCCTGCGCTGATCGCCGAGCTCGACGTCGTGCTGGACTCCCGCGGCCAGGCCGCCGCTGAGCGGCTGGCCGGACTGAACGGCCACACCCCGTGGCAGAGCCCGCGCGCACAGTTCATCGGCTCGGCGGCCGGGCTTACCGATCTGCTCACCGAGGTGCTGGCCTGGGCCGAAGGGGTCCGCCTGCACCCCGCCGCGCTGGACACGGATCTTGAGGAACTGACGCGGCTGGTGCTGCCCGAACTGCGCCGGCGCGGGGTCCTCGCCCCCACCAGCCCGGACGCCACATTCCGCGATCAGCTGGGGCTGGCACGGCCAGCCAGCCGCTACGCCGCCGCATCCAGCGCCCCCGGCGCGGAAAACTAAGGAGCCCACCATGAGCCACAGCACCCACCCCGCCGCTGAATTCACCGCGTCCGGGTTCATCCCCTCAGGTCAGCTCCAGCTGGGCGTGTTCTTCCAGGGCGTCAACTCCGGAACCGTCTGGAAGTCAGCCGAATCCGGCTCCCAGACCGACTTCGAATCGTTCCGGCGCATCGCCCAAACCGCCGAGCGCGGCCTGTTCGCGGCGTTCTTCCTCGGCGAAGGCCTGCGGCTGCGCGAGCACCTTGGCCGCCCGCACGCGCTCGACGTCGCCGGCCGTCCCGACGCGCAGACCGCCCTCGCCGCCCTCGCCGCGGTGACCACCAAGATCGGGCTCGTCGCAACCCAGAACACCACGTACAACGACCCCGCAGACCTGGCGCACCGGCTCTCCACGCTGGACCTGCTGTCCGGCGGCCGCGCCGCCTGGAACATCGTCACCACGGACAACGCCTGGACCGGCGCCAACTTCCGCCGCGGCGGCTACCTGGACCACGCAGACCGGTACACCCACGCCGAGGCCTTCGTGGAAACCGCCAAGCGGATCTGGGACGCGTGGGACGACGGCGCCGTCGCGGGCTCAGCCTCCGCCGAGCGGCGGTCGGCGGAGGGCGCGGTCCGGCGGGTGCGCCACACCGGCCGGCACTACACCGTCGACGTCACCCCGCGGCTGCCGCGCAGCGCCCAGTATCGGCCGGTGCTGTTCCAGGCCGGGGATTCGCCCGAGGGCAGGGACTTCGCCGCCCGGCAGGCGGACGTCATCTTTTCCGCGCACCCGCAGCTCGATGATGCCCTGGAGTTCCGCCGCGACATCGTGGAGCGCACCCTCCGGGCCGGCCGCGGCGCCCAGGACGTGAAGATCATGCCCGCCAGCGAGTTCATCCTCGCCGCCACGCCGCGGGAGGCCCTCGAGAAGAAGGCCTGGGTCCGCAGTCTGCAGATCGGCCCGCAGCAGGCCATCGCGTACCTCGAACAGTTCTGGGGCCGGGAGCTGCAGGGCTACGATCCCGACGGCCCGCTGCCGGACATCGACCCCGTGGTGGAAGAAACCTCCGAAACGCGCGGCAGCGGCTTCCACGGCGCCAAGGCACGCCAGCTGGCCGACCAGTGGCGGGCCGAGGCCAAGGAGAAGGGCCTGTCCATCCGCCAATTCGTCTCGGCCAAGACCAGCCGGGGCGACTCCACCTTCACCGGCTCGTACACCGAGGTCGCGGACCGGCTCAGCGAGTATGCCCGGACCGGCGCCGTCGATGGCTTCAACATCTCGCCGTGGCTCATCCCGTCCGGCCTCGACGACATCGTCAACCACCTCGTGCCGGAACTGCAGCAGCGCGGTGTGTACCCCACGGAGTACGCGGGCAGCACGCTGCGGGAGAACCTCGGCCTGGCCACCCCGGCCCGCACAGGCGCCAGCGTCGAGGCGGCCTCCGTCACGGCACAGGCCTAGACGATCTCCGCTGGGTCACCAGACAGCCACAACGAATCCCCGCCGGAGACGTTCCCGGCGGGGATTCGTTGGCTTTCGGTACCGTTCATTCAACCAACGCGGGCGGGCTACTTCTTCGGCAGGCCCGCCGGGTTCAGCTCCGACTTCGCGACGGCTTCCGCGGACAACCCCCAACGGTCCAGGATCTTGGCGTAGCTTCCGTCCTGGATCAGGTGGTTCAGTCCGGCCTGGGCCGCTGCGGCAAACCCGTTGTCCTTCTTCGTGGTGACGGCGATGCTGGCCTTCAGCGGCCAGCCGCCGTCGACCAGGCCCACGAGCTTAGTCTTGGCGTCGGAGGCCGCCTTGTAGGCCGCCGTGGCGTTGGGGCCGAACGTGACGTCCGCCCGTCCGGACTGGATGGCGAGCTGGGAGGCGGAGTCGTCGTCGTAATACTGGAACTCCACGGGCTTGAGGCCGTCTTTCTTGTTCTCCTCATCCCAGCGCAGCAGGATTGCCTCCTGGTTGGTGCCGGAACCGACGATCACGCGCTTGCCGGCGACGTCCGGGGCCGATTCGACCTTGGTGACGCTGCTGTCCGCCTTGGCATAGAAGCCGAGCTTGTCTTCACGGTAGCTGGCGAAGTCGAACTTGAGCTTGCGCTCCTCCGTGACGGTGACATTGGACAGCACAGCCTCGTACTTGCCGGAGTCGACGCCGAGCGGCCAGTCGGCCCAGGCCGTCGGGACAATGTCTGCCTCCAGGCCCAGGGACTCGGCCAGAGCGACGGCGATATCCACCTCGTTGCCCACCGGGGTCTTGTTGTCGGTGGCGTAAACGGCCAGCGGTGCCGCAAACGGGCTCACCGCCACCGTCAGCTTCCCGTCCTTCTTAACGGCTTCCGGGACGAGCGCGGCGGCCGCGGCATCCACCGTGGCCTTGACGCGGTCCTGCTGCGGCGAGAGGTTGAACTGCTTCACCCCGGTGGACGACGACGGCGCCGCCGACGGGCCGCCGGCAGCAGCGGCGCCGGGATCGGAGCAGGCCGCCAGACCCAGGACAGTGGTGGCCGCCAACGCGACCGCGGCGCCTGATTTAAACGAAAGACTGGACATGTTCTCCCCTTGAGAGTGGACTGAAATGGTGCTGGTGCCAGCAACTATCCGGGGCCCGGGAGAGCCAGTCAAAGCGCCGTGAAACCGGGTGAAACCAAGGGATACAGGCGGTAATACCCGTTCATCCGGCGTCCGCGGACGCTGCCTGCGGACGCCCTGTGTTACCGAAGATTGCCCTGCGTGACGCGACGGGACGGAATTGTTCACGGCAGGCCGCAACTGGCCTAGCCTGCATAGAAGACCTGCAAGGTGACAGCACGACACAGGAGGGGTGAACTTGTCAGTGAGCACGCACCAGCAAACGCACCGGACCACGCACCGGCTCGGCATCAACGCCCCGGCGGACCTTGTCTTCAGCATGCTGCGCGACGCCTCACACTGGCCCTACCTCGAGGGCCTGACGGTGTACTCGGAGCGCGTCAGCGGCGACGACGCCGGCCACGAGCTGCGCACCTCCGTGGTGTCCAACGGCTCACTCAGTTCAAGCCACTGCTGGCGCGTCTTTGACACCGCCAGCCACCGCGCCCAGTTCCACCAGCTGGACCTCGAGCCCCCGTTCCGGGAGCTCGGCGGCGACTGGGAGATCCGGCCGGCGGACGGGCTCTCCGTGGTCACGCTGAACCACGAGTTCGAGGTCGACGACGAGCACCTCACCGAGCGGATCCGTTCGATCATCGAGGACTACAGCCGGCGTGAACTGGAGGCGCTGCGGATCAGCTGCGAACGGTTGTCCGTCCTCCTGCAGCACCACGCCCCGCAGGCGCACCCCACCCCACATCTCACGGCGCAGTCCACCCCGCACCCCACAGCACAGGAGGCCTAAATGTCAGACGCCAGGTTCACGACGGAACGGGACAGCTTCGGCCGCCTTCTCGCGGACCGCGAAGTCTGGCGGCAGGCCTCCACCATCCCGGCGGCCGGCGAACTGACCGCCCGTTGGCTGGAGGGCAACAGCCAATACCAGCCGGGCGTCTTCGCGCCCGGGTTCGACGAGGAGACCGCGGCCATCGCCGGAGAGCTCGCCCGGCTGAACCGCAACGGGCTCTTCACCAAGGAATCGCAGCCGGGCGTTCAGGCCGGGGGCCTCGCCCAGCGCGCCTACGTGACGGCCTTCTGCGGCCCGGAGGCGGCGACGGCACTCCTGGCCCTGTCCGCACGGACCGGCCTGGTGACGGTCGTCCACGACCCCGGTGAGGCGAGCAGCGTCTCCATCCCGGTGACCGTACAGGACGACGACGTCGCGACCTTGCTCGGCAGCAGCGAGGGGCCCGTTGGGGAGGACCAGCTCAGGGACTGGGCAGCCGAGACCAACGAGACCTTGGCCCTGGTCCTGGCGGATGCCTGGTACGTGGAAATCTTCGATCCCGTCTGGGGCCGGAACGATGTCCTGTTGGCCGCCGTACTCGAGGCGCTGCAGGCCGCTTAGCCGGCGGGAACGCGCGCCGCGCAGCCGGCGGCGACCCGGTTCCCGGTAAATTCACATATCGGTCGCATCCCACCCGATGCTCGCGGCCTCGTCCAGGGTGCGCGCCTCGAAATGCTCCAGCATGTCCTTCATTGCCTCGAGGCCCTGCTTGAACAGGGCAGAATCCCGCCACTGTTCAATCTGTTCCAGGGACTCCCACGGGCCGGTGCTGATGAACCTGTTCTTGACGTCGCGATCGTGCATCAGCACGGCTTTGGCGTTGGGAAAGTCTTCCTTCGTCTTCCTGGCCAGATCCCGCCAGGCCTGCACAAAATCGTTCTCGCGGCCGGGATGCACCAGCCAGATTCCGAGCGTATAAACAGACACGTCGATCGCCTCCATTGTCCGTACGGGTTGATACGCCGATTATGTTCCTGTCCTCCGGCCGGCGGTAGTCCCGGACCGCCCGGAGCCCGGTTGTGGCGGCAAATGAACCGTTGTAAGGGTGCAGTGGAAGGCCTAGCATGTGGGCAGACCCCCACTCTGGGGCCAGCCTCGGACCTTCCATCGTTGGGAGCGGGCACACGTTCGGATGCCGATGTCCTGGGCGAACACAGGATAGGAAAAACGATGAGCAAATATCTGTTCGAAGCGAACTACGTCGGCGACGGAATCAAGGGACTCATGCGTGAGGGCGGCACCAAACGGCGTGATGCCGTTGTCGAAGCCCTCAAATCGGTGGACGGCTCGCTGGAAAGCTTCTACTACGCCTTCGGGGAGACCGACGTTGTCGGAGTCTTCGATATCCCCGACCAGGCCGACGCCGTCGCCCTGTCACTGATGATCAATTCCACCGGCGCCGTGAACCTGCACATGAAACCGCTCATGTCAGTGCGGGGCCAGTCCCCCGGGCTGGCCCCGCACCGGCAGCGCCGGATGTTTTAGCGCAGCCGCGCTAACTGCCTGGCGGTCGCGCTACTTGGCGCCGTTGTATTCCTCGTCGGTCACGAGGTCACCCCACTCGGACTCCGCGCCCTCTGCTGGCGCTTCCCACATCGCGAGGTGGTGCGCTGCGTCCTAGTTCAGGGTCGCGGTGTCGATCACGAAGCGGTAGCGGACGTCGGAGGCCAGGACGCGCTCGTAGGCGTCGTTGATCTTCGCGGCCGGGATGACCTCGATTTCGGCGCCCAGGCCGTGCTCGGCGCAGAAGTTGAGCATTTCCTGAGTTTCACGGATGCCGCCGATCATCGAGCCGGCGAAGGAACGGCGGCCCATGATCAGGGCGAACGCGTTCACCGGGAGCGGTTCCGCGGGGGCGCCGACGTTGACCAGTGCGCCGTCGAGGGTCAGCAGCTGCAGGTAGGAGCTGATGTCGATCGCGGCACTGACCGTGTTGATGATCAGGTCAAAAGTGCCGGCAAGGTCCGTGAAAGTGTTCTCGTCGCTCGTGGCGTAGTAGTGGTCCGCGCCCAGCTTCAGCCCGTCTTCCTGCTTCTTCAGCGACTGCGACAGGACCGTGACCTCGGCGCCCATGGCGTGGGCGATCTTGACTGCCATGTGGCCCAGTCCGCCGAGGCCGACGATCGCGACCTTTTTACCGGGACCCGCGCCCCAGTGGTTCAGCGGCGAGTAGGTGGTGATGCCGGCGCACAGCAGCGGCGCGGCGACGTCGAGCTCGATGCCCTCGGGAATGGTGACCACGAAATCTTCGGTCACAACGACGTGGGTGGAGTAGCCGCCCTGGGTGATGGTGCCGTCTCGGTCGACGGCGCCATAGGTGCCGGTGTTCCCGACGAGGCAGTACTGCTCCTCGCCGGCCTGGCAGTTGACGCACTCGCCGCAGGAATTGACCATGCAGCCGACGCCGACCCGGTCACCGACGGCGTGCTTGGTCACGGCCGTTCCCACCTCGGTGACAATGCCGGCAATTTCATGGCCGGGAACCAGCGGATAGGTCTGCGGGCCCCAGTCGCCGCGGACAGTGTGGATATCGGAATGGCAGATCCCGGCGTACTTGATCTCGATCAGGACATCGTGGGGTCCCACGTCGCGGCGCTCGATGGTGGTGAGGGCGAGCGGCCCGGTCGCGGACGGTGATGCGTAAGCGTTGACAGTAAGCAATGAATCTCCTGCTTGTTGATCGTTGGGGGTTGTTCAACGGAACACCATCCATCAAACCCGGTAACGCAGCCGTGAGGGAGTCCCTGCTGATAGGGGTACTGGCAGGGCCTCCCTCAGAGAGCCCAAAGGCCTAACGTTGATGGCATGGACAATCGAGAGGCGACCCGCGAGTTCCTTGCCTCGCGCCGGGCCAAGATCACCCCCGAAGAGTCGGGATTGCCGATCTACGGCGCGAAACGCCGGGTCCCCGGACTCCGCCGCGGGGAAGTCGCCATGCTGGCCGGCGTCAGCGTCGAGTACTACACGAGGCTGGAGCGGGGAAACCTGTCCGGCGTTTCGGAGGGAGTTCTGGACGCTGTGGCCAGGGCCCTCCAACTCGACGACGCCGAACGGGCCCACCTCTTCGATCTGGCCCGGGCAGCGGCCCCGGGCAGCCGGACCCGCCGTCGTCCCCGTCCCGCGGAGTCCGTCCGGCGCAGCGTTCAGCTGACGCTGAACGCCATCGCCAACGCGCCCGCCTTTGTGCGGAACGGACGCATGGACATCCTTGCGGCCAACCCGCTGGGCCATGCCCTGTATTCGGACATGTACGCGGGTCCGGCCCGCCCGGCCAACCATGCCCGGTTCATCTTCCTGGACGCGCGATCGCGCAGCTTCTACCCGGGCTGGGACCGTGCGGCGAGCGACACCGTCGCGATCCTGCGCACCGAGGCCGGCCGGGATCCCTACGACCGCGGGCTGACCGACCTGATCGGGGAACTCTCGACGCGGAGCGAGGAATTCCGCACCCTGTGGGCGGCGCATAACGTGCGCCAGCACTACACCGGGCTCAAACACTTGCACCACCCTGTGGTCGGGGATCTCCACCTGATGTACGAGGCAATGGACGTCTCCGCCGACGCCGGGCTGTCCCTGCTGGTCTACAACGCCGAGCCCGGCTCCGCGTCGGAAGATGCGCTGCGGCTGCTGGCCAGCTGGGCCGCGACCAACCAGCAAGCCAAGGAGGCCGGGGCGGCTTTTACTGTGGACAAGACCTGACCGGGGCAGCCGGCACTCTCACGCCAGGGCGGATATGCCGTCCGTGTATCCACCGGACTGGCCGCTGGAGGTAAAGTTGCTCAGCCAGGCCGTGGCCTTGTCCCGGGAAGTGAAGAATTCGTGGGGGTAGCGGGTGTGCCGGCTCATGGCCGCCGCGATCACACGATCCACGGTGCTGGATCCAAGCACGGCAATCGCCAGAACCCCTGTTGTCTGCGCGAACTCGTACCTGGCGGCCGCGCTGATCTCAACGTCCGTCATTTCGGAGAGCATCGGCATCGGTATTCCGCCGCTGATCTGCGCTACGGCCAGCATCGCGTCCCTGGCATCGTCGACATCAACAAACGTGCCCGGCTGCCAGACGGATGTGATGATGCCCGCACTGATGCTCAGCACGTTCTTTCCGTCAGCAGCTGCTATATGTCCTGGCATCATCGAGACCATTGTAGGGCCGGTCCTGACAAGCCACGGGTTTGGGACCCGGTGCGCGTGGCGGACCGCAGACCATGGCTGCACTCCGCGTCGCCGACCGGCCACGGACATGCCCCATGCGGCCTGCAGCCCGTACCGGTATTCAGCAAAGTCATTGCCTTCGCCATGGCCCGCAGGCATACTCGTGCCTGCGGGAGGACGTCCCCGCGTCCCCCACAGACGGCCCGCGATGCACACGCGAACGGATGAGCGCCATGGCTGATATGACCAACCTCGAGCAACAGCAGGTGGACCGGGCGAACGCTTCCGGCCTCAAACCCGTCGTCTTCGTCCACGGACTATGGCTCCTGTCCAGCAGTTGGGACCGGTGGCGGGCCCTCTATGAGGAGAACGGCTACACCACGCTCGCCCCCACGTGGCCCGATGATCCCGAAAGCGTCGATGAGGCCAGACGCAGCCCGGAGGTCTTTGCCAAGAAGATGGTCAGGCAAGTCACGGAGCACTACCTCGACGCGATTGGCCAGCTCACCATCAAGCCCGCTGTCGTGGGGCATTCCTTCGGCGGACTCATCGCCCAGAGGATCGCCGGAACCGGAGCCTCCGCAGTCACGGTGGCGATCGACCCCGCACCGTTCCGGGGAGTCCTGCCGCTGCCGGCCTCAGCCCTAAAGTCAGCAGCGCCTGTGATCGCGAATCCCGCCAACGCCAAGCGTGCAGTGTCTCTGACTTTTGACGAATTCCGTTTCGGCTGGGCCAATGCCGTGGACGAGGACGAAGCCCGCCAATTGTTTGACACCTTTCATGTCGCGGCCTCTGGCGTGCCTCTGTTCCAGGCTGCAACCGCAAACCTCAACCCGTTCACCGAGGCCAAGGTCGACACGAAGAATCCGGATCGGGGGCCGTTGCTGATCATCTCCGGGGAGAAAGACCACACCGTGCCGTGGGCCATCGCCAATGCGTCCTACAAGCGTCAAAAAGGAAATTCGGCGCACACGGCAATCAAGGAGCTGCAGGACCGCGGCCACTCTCTCACGATCGATCACGGCTGGCCTGAAGTCGCCCAAACCGCCCTGGACTTCATCAAAGAGTTCGGCTGAGTACTACCGGCCAGAGTCAGCGTGTCCGGCAGTGGACATGCCCCCTTTTCAGGAATGGACTTGTCCCCCGGCGCGGCTCAGGGATGGACATAGTGGGCATATGTCCATCCCTGGGCGCCGGAGGAGGGCATGTCCCGCGGAGGGGTGCCGGAACCGGCCCGGCCGTCACAGCATCCGGCGGTCAGGACTCCAGGACCAGCAGCTGGGCCTTGTCCGCGTCCCAGCCCACCCACAGCTCCTCATCCGGCCGGATCCGGGCGACACTGTCGGAGCTCAGCTCACGGAGCTGGAGGTCGTGGCCGCCGGCCGTGAGGCGGTGGCGGACCGTGGCGCCAAGATTCGTGGAGGACACCAGGGTCGCGGCGCATCCGTTGCCCGCCGCGGCCCGTGTCCTGAATTTGAGGTGCTCCGGGCGGATGGAGACGGCGTAGTTCTCACCGCTTGCCCCGCGGTCCCGGACCTTTGCCATACCCAGTCCGCCGAGGTCCACCACGGCTTCCTCGCCGTTGCGCCCCACGATGGTGCACGGGATGAGGTTGGTGTCGCCCAGGAAGCTGGCCACCCAGTCGGTCATGGGGTGGTTGTACACCTCCTCCGGCGGGCCGGACTGCACGATCTTCCCGTCCCGCATCACCACGATCCGGTCCGACATGGCCATGGCCTCGTCCTGGTCGTGTGTCACGAACAGCACGGAGATGCCCAGGCCCTTCTGCAGGGTCTTGATCTCCTCCTGCATCTGCTCGCGAAGGCGCTTGTCCAGGGCTGCCATCGGCTCATCCAGCAGCAGGGCCGCCGGGTTGAAGACCAGTGCCCGGGCCAGCGCCACCCGCTGCTGCTGTCCGCCGGAGAGCTGGCGCGGCTTGCGCCCGCCCATCTTGCCCAGTCCCACACGGTCGAGAGCTTCCTCGGCGCGCTGGCGGCGTTCCGCGCGCGGCACCTTCCTCATGCGCAGAGCAAACTCCACGTTTTCCAGCGCGCTCATGTGCGGGAACAGGGCGTAGTTCTGAAACACCACACCGAGATTGCGGTCCCGCGGCGGCAGCGTGTCCACGGGTTTGCCGTCAATGAGGATGGCTCCGGCGGTGTGTTCTTCAAATCCCGCCACCATCATCATGGTGGTCGTCTTGCCGGAGCCGCTGGGGCCCAGGAGGGTCACGAACTCCCCCGGCTGGACTGTCAGGTCCAGTTCGTCCACGGCAACGACGTCGCCGTAGTGCTTGCTGACCTGGCGGAGCTCAATGGCGCCCTGGGCGGCCCTGCCCGTGCCGGGAAGGGGCCCCGCGGAAATCACTGATGCGGTCATCGACTTTCCTTACGTTTGTGCGGACACGGCCAGCGGCAGCATCCGGGTTGAAGAGCGGCGCTTGAGGACAAACAAGACCTGGAGCAGCAGCCCGATGGTGGCGACGCTGACCAGCAGGGCGGAGGACACCGCGATCTTCGGGGTCAGGTTGAACTGGATATCCGTGAACATCTTCACCGGCAAGGTGGTGGCCCCCGGGGACTGCATGAACAGGGACATCACCGTCTCATCGATGGAGACCGAGAACGCGAAGAGCGCCCCGGAGATCAGGCCGGGCAGGATGATGGGCAGATACACGTGCCGCAGGACGGAGAGCGGTCCGGCCCCGAGGCTCTGCGCCGACCGGACCAGGGCCGGGTTGAGCCCGGCGAGGCTGGCGCGGGTGGTCAGGTACACATAGGGGGTCGCGATCACGGCGTGCGCCAGGCCGATGGGGACAATGCTGCCCACCATGCCGATCGAGATGAAGAACTGGTAGAACGCCAGCGCCAGCACCACGGTCGGCACGATCATCGGCGCGAGAATCAGACCCACCACGGCGGGCTGGCCGGGAAACTTGCGCCCGTGCAGGCCGATCGCCGCGGTGGCGCCCAGCAGCACGCCGATCACGACGGCGATCGCCGCCGACTGCAGGCTGGCCGTCAGTGCGGAGGTCCAGGCCCGGTCGGCGAAGAATCCGGCTACGGCGGCGAAGGAGATTCCCTCCGGCGGGAAGGTGATGTAGCGGCTGTCGTTCAGCGCGACCGGCACCACAATCGCCGTCGGAATGACGAGGAACAGGAAGGCCGGGATGGAAAGCAGCGCCAGCATCCGGTGCTGCGGATTAGTTGTCTTCATGGTGGCCTCCTGCCTTGAGGACGCGCTGGTAGACGGCCACGAGGATACTGACCATGACCGTCAGGATGACGGCCAGCGCAGCGGCCCCGGAGAAGTCAGTCAGCTGTCGGGCGTAGTAGTCGATCTGGTTGGCGATCATCATGTCGCCGGGCCCGCCCATCACCACCGGGGTGATGAAGAAGCCTGTGCTGATGATGAAGACCAGCAGCCCGGCCGCGGAAATGCCGGGCATGCTCAGCGGCAGCGTGATCGTGCGGAAGACGGATCCTTCCCGCGCGCCAAGCGAGCGGGCCGCGAGCCCCAGCCGGTCATCGATCGATGTCAGCGAGGAGAAGATCGGGAACACCGCATACGGCAGGAGGCAGTGCACCATGCCGACGATCACGGCGAACCGGTTGTGCAGCAACGGGATCGGCGCACCGGTCAGCCCGATTCCCTGCAGGAAGGCGTTCACAATGCCGTTGTCCTGAAGCAGGACGGCCCAGGCGAAGTTCTTCACCAGGATGCCGGTCCAGAACGGCAGGAGTACGACGGCGAACAGGATCACCCGGGTGACGTTGCCGGCCCGCCACAGCACCATGGCGATGATGTAGCCCAGCACCACGGTGACAATGGTGCTGGCCAGGCTGATGGTCAGGGTGTTGACCAGGGCGCGCACCACCAGCGGGTCCTCAAGGACCCGCTGGTAGGCGTTGTCGGCAAAGCTTGCGCCGACCAGTTTGCCCAGCGGCGTCAGGAACAGCACGACGTCGAAGGCAAGGATCGGAGCCAGCAGCAGCCACCAGCCGCTGCGCCGCCGTCGTGGTGGTGCCTCGGCGGAGGCAGGCGCACCGCGGCCCCGCGGCCGGGGCCGCTCGAGAGTTGCGTTGCTCATGTCAGCTGGCCTGCCAGAGCTTGAACTGCTGCTCGGTCTTCTTCAGGTTCTGCGACCACCACTTGTCGTCGCGGACCAGGATCTTGTCCGCGAGCCGGGGGCTGGTGGGAAGCGTGTCGGCGATTTCCTTCGGCAGCTTGGACAGCGCCGGGGTGTTGGCCAGGGTCAGGTTGGTGACCTTGTCGAACGCCGCGCCGGCCTCGGCGTCGTTGGACATGAAGTTCATCAGCTTGAAGGCCGCTTCCTTGTTCTTGGCGCCCTTCGGAACCACGAAGTAGTCGCCGGCAAGGACGGCGTTTTCGGCGGAGAAGTTCAGTTTCGCGCCGTCGTTGCGGGCTGCGTTAATGCGGTTGTTGAAGCTGGTGGAGAGTGAGACCTCGCCGGAGGTGAGCTGCTGGATGGGCTCCTGGTTGGCGGCGTGGTACAGCAGCCGGTCCTTTCCCGGGTGCTGGCCCAGAACCCTCAGGGCCCGGTCGACGTCGAGCGGGTAGATCTTGTCGAAGGGGACACCGTCGGCCAGCAGCGCGGCTTCCAGGACGGAGCTGTCGGAGAGCTGGTTGTACACCGAGCGCTTGGTGTTGTACTTGCCCTGGTCGAAGAATTGGGCCCAGTCTTTCGGGGCCTGCGCGTCGGAAATGACCTTCTGGTCCCACGCCATGACAAACAGGAAGCTCAGGTAGTTGATGCCGTATTCAGCCTTCGCGTATCCGGGCAGGCCCTTGTCGCTGATGATGTTGTAGTCGAACTTCTCTAACAGCCCCTCGGCCACGGCCACCTCATACTCCGGCGCCGTGATTTCCACGAGGTCCCACTGCACGTCGCCGGACTGGACCTGGGCCTTCAGCGCGGCCAGGGAGGTGTTGGCCAGCAGCGTCGTCTGGATCCCCGACTGCTTGGAGAACGGGTCCAGGATTGTCTGGGTCAGCTGGTCGTTGTACGAGCCACCATAGGACGTGACGGTCACTGTCTTGTTGGCAGCGGCACTTTCGGCGGGCTTCGCCGCGCAGCCGGAGAGCGCCAGACCCGCAAATGGCGTCAGCGCTGCCGCTTTGAGGAGCTGCCTGCGGTCAAAGGGAGTGGAACGGAATGCTGTCATGGGGGAAGTGCCTCTCATGGACGCGGGCACGCCAAAAGAGGGCGTGCAGGATTGCGGGCGTAGCGGGGTGCGGTGCGTGTGATTGCGTGTGGCGCAGTGAAGGAGAAGAAGTGAAGAGAGAAGGAGAAGTGACAGCCGCGGTTCGCGCGCGCCATCCATTCCACCTGGAGATCTCGAGTCCGCCTTCCGGCGGCTTTTCGGTTTCGCAACTGTAACTGTGAAGTTGCTCACTAGTCAACAGTTGTATTGCTTTAAGAAACTCCGGAATTTGAACTGGGGACACTCCCCCGGCCGCCGGTTTATGCGGGGCCCGATTTGCACAGCAAATTCACAGCGGGGCACTATCGCGGATACAGCGGGACGACCGACAATGGTTCGACCTGATAGGAGTATTTGCCGGGCGATGGTGGCCGCGACTTACTGGAGCGTCAGTGGCGAGCGTCCTGACCGATCGAGCCGGAGCAAGCGAACTTGTACCGACTAGTGATGGGCTCCCGGCATGATCACTCTCCGCAAGCACGTACTTCCCTCGCTCCTCGCCCTGGTCCTGCTCTCGACGTCGGCCTGTACCTCCGGGGTCGCGGCTGGCATCCCGTCGGCCGGCATTCCGTCCGGTGGCACACCATCTGGCACACCCTCAGGTGGCGCCACGGGCAAATCCGGCGGCACGAGCCAGTCCGCCGCACCCGAGTCCGCCACTCCGAGTGCTGCGGTCCCGCAGCTGACCCCGGGGAGCACGGTGGATGCGCGTGCCGTGCTGGCGGCGTTCAAGTCCCGGGACATGTCGGGGCACCTGCAGGCGCTGCAGCGGGTGGCGGATGCCAACGGCGGGAACCGGGCCTCGGGGACCTCCGGGTATGAGGAGTCGGCCCGCTATGTCGAGGAACAGCTGCGTGCCGCGGGGTACTCGCCGGTGCGGCAGAGCTTCACGTTCAAAGAGGACGGCCGGCGCGGCAAGACGGTGGAGTCCTTTAACATCCTGGCCGACACCGCAGGGGACGCCGGGAACACGGTGGTGGTGGGCGGGCACCTGGACTCCGTGCGGGAGGGGCCCGGGATCAACGACAACGGCAGCGGGGTCGCGGCGGTCCTGGAGACCGCGCGGTGGATGAAGGAGGCCGG